>JADLDR010000055.1 GCA_020846535.1 Armatimonadota bacterium
ACTAGCAATTCGATGAGCGTAAATCCTTTTTTACTGCGAAACATGATTTCCTCCTTAATGTGGATTTTCTCATTAATAGAATAATATTATGCGCTCTTTGCGCGTTCGCTTACCACCTCCTGGATGGATCCGGAAATCTAGCTTGAGTGGATGAAAATGTGCCTAAGCAGAAACATACAGGGGTATGACACATTATTCCAGAGGAGTCATAGTTTTCAAGCCAAAATCCATCTGTGAATATTATATGCCCATCCTATGCTGCTTGTCAAGACTTTTCTTGAATTCGATTGGCGGCAAAGCATCTCCTCCCTGCCCCTCTTCTGGACGCCTCCTTTAGAGACCAGGAGAGGGGGTATTGGGGTGGGTGAAGTGCTTCACAACGGCCCTATGAGACAGCACAGCTACAAGTTATAGCGGCAAACAAGACATCGAAGTTATTGAAAACAATATGAGAGGTGGGTTGTCAATCGAAACGGGGAAAAGCATATAAAAGCAGGCCCGGATGCTATACAGCGTATCCGGGCCTGATGGAGAATATTACTGGCCTGCGGGGGCGGGCTGGGCCGCTCCCCCCGGAGCGGGCTGAGGAGTCTCGGTTCCAGGCATCTGCCCCTTGGAACCAGGTCCTTTCCCCCCGGGGCCGCCCATCTGCGCCACTCCCTCATACGGATTGTCCGGCATCTTGGGCCGCCGGGAGGTACTCATATAAACCACCCCGACCAGGATAATAACGATCACGATAACAGCGATAGCCACACTGGGCTTGATTTGCATAAATACGCTCCCGTAGGTGCCAAGGTAGGGGCGAACCTTGCGCTCGCCCCTTGAAAGCGACGGTGATAGCCTATTGCAGCACCCGACCGACAGCATAGTGGGCGAACAGGTCTTTGCTCTGATCGGCGGCGTCCGCATAGATCTTGTCGAACTTATACCACTTCGCATGACCATCGCAGAAGATCAGGTTCTGGCCCCCCTGATGCCGGTCCGTCAGCAGCGCCGTGTTATACGGGCCGCACGGATGGCCGACGCCCCACGGCGACTCCATCGGGCACATCACGAAGCCGAAGTGGCTGTTCTCGTTGTTGCACCGGTCCGCCAGGTTGAACTTGGCCGCATACTCCTTCGCAAACCCCGTCTCCGCCATCAGCACCGTGTCCGCCGGCTTGGCTATCGTGGACAGCGAGCGCGTCCCCAGGCGGCAGGGGGCGCAGCCGACCACATGGTAGCCGTTGACCCCGTAGCTGTAGTAAGGAACCTTGCTGGGGCAGATGAAGACCTGCCAGTTCTTCACGTAGGGCTGCAAGACGCCCATATACATCGCGTTATACCGGGCTTCCGAGGCAGATTGGCCTTGAGCGCGCAATGCGGCCTCTTGCTCGGTATTGACATACCAGATGAGCTTTTCGTCATAGTCTTGAGCGTACATCATCGCGCCAGTCGCAATCTGCTTGGCGTTGGACAGGCAGGAGATCGTCCGGGCCTTTTCTCTGGCCTGGGCAAATACAGGAAAGAGAATCGCCGCCAATATCGCTATGATGGCGATAACTACAAGTAGCTCAATCAATGTGAATCCACGAGACTTAGACATCCATTCCTCCTTTGGGAATACAATCTCGATAATCAATAACGACATAAAGACAGCTATGCCCGATTAGGACGCTAATAATAAGGCCACCTCCTTCCTGGATAAAAATAGCGTTCAATAAAGCGCCATGTTAGATACTATTCTAACATGGCTTGAGCAGTTTGTCAAGCGATTGAGTGCATAAAATAGGCAAATCTATCAGATAAACGCATATGAAGCGACAATAGTTTCCGGCAGGTTGCTCGCAGGTGGAAAAATTTCCTGTCCTCTGTGCATCAGGTCGTCACAGGTTGCAGGAGTGGCTGAAGACGCGCTTTTGTTGATGGCTTCAGCGCGTATAGAGAGGTCGAGCAAAAGGAGAAAGAGGTTCCGTGCTGAACGGGCATCCAGGAGGGAGAGCTATGGCAGGAGATGTGCCTCCCCCTGGCGGTATCTACAACGGGGATAAGCGTCTTGCCGATGCGCTTCCGGCTCGCGGTCGCGGCGATTGATGGAGGAACGCCCGGCGCTTCGCCATGTCCTGCTCGCTCCCGCCCCTGAAAGGGAGGACGTGCGCTTTCTCGCCCACTGGAACATCTCCTATCGCACGGAAACCGCTTCAACTGGGGAGGAAACAGCGGTGAAGTGCGTCCGTGTCCACAATCAGCGGGCCGCCGTCAGGGATTTCAGATGAGTACGCACCTCTGCCGCGGTGCCGTCTCCGAGCCGCTCTCCGAAAACCTTGAGGGCGGTCGGCAGATCCCGGTAGAGCCGGGCCAGCCGGAGAGCGCAGGTATCGCCCTCAGCGAAGGCCGTCAGACCCAGGAGCGCATCGGCGCGCTCGGCTTCGGGGAAGTCGAGCGCGCCGGCCACGATCTCCTCTCCCTGCCCGCCCGGACGCGCACGGAAGGGCCGCCACGGTTCGCCCTGCAGCCGCCGCATCAGACGCTCCAGCTTCGGACCGGTCAGTTGATCGGCCCGAATCCCCTGCGACTCGGCCCACCGGCGGAACGGCTCCCGATCCAGCGTCCAGTGATATTTGAAGTGCCCCACCTCCGGCTCCACCGGCCCCTCATCGATCACCACGATGCTCCAGGTCTTGTCCCCGGAGAACGGCAGCGTCAGCGGTCCGGCCTTGCCCTCCGATGAACCGTCCGGCCTCAGGCGGGACGGACGGCCCACGGTCGGCGCGTTGAGCAGCGCATACCGCTCCGGCGGCAGAGCCTCCAGAAGCGTTCTTGACCCTCCGGCACCAGGAAACCGCTCGCTCATGGCCGTGCTGAACCCCTCCGGGAAGGCTTCCGCATCCCAGGGCCGGACCAGAGCGTTCCCGACCTGGTCGATAGGCACCAGCATATCGGCAGTGGAGAAGGTCACCTGCGTCGGCGCGGTGATCGTTTCCAGGTGCGCCAGGGGAGATGTTGATAGGAAGGCTTCGCTCTCGTAGGGCATGCCGTAAAGTGTTCGCGATTGTTCGGCGATGGGGCCGACCGCCAGGAGAACCGGCAGGCGGGGCCGGTCCGACCCTGCGGGCGCGGCGGCCATCGCCTGATGGCGGGCGATATAGTCGGCGTTGTAGCCCCAGTGGATGGGCGGCACATCGGGCATCGCCCAGACCAGGGGGAAGGTTTCGGCGGCCAGCATCAGGGTCATCCAGCCGCCCGCGCTCCCGCCCATAATCGCCACACGGCCCGGGCGGACAAAGGGAAGCCCCCGGGCCGTGTGGAGGATCGCCCGGTCCAGGCCTACGCCACGTCCTAAAGGATTCAGAGGATGGGCGTGCGGCGTGCTGACCGCATAACCTTTCGCCAGCCAGGGAGCCGCGCCGTTTTCATCCACTTCGTATCCGGCGGCATGGATGAGGGAAACGCGCCGGGCCGGGTCGTCGCGCAGCGCCGGCGGCAGGAAGAGCCGGGCCTGCCCGGTCTCCTCTTTCCCGTCCAGGCCCGGATACGCCAATTCGACCGTAGCCCAGCCTCCGGCCCGTCCCGCGATATCCATTTCCCCGGCAGCAAGCAGGCGAAGCCGGCGACGGTCCGGCTGCCCGCTCCGGGCCAGCCACCACGTCAGCCACTCCGGTATCGGAGCCGGGACTTCAAGCCCTACAGAATCCTCCAACATGAGTGTTCCCCATCCTTTCGTATGATCCGCGTCCGACCCGAACAGGCCGCCGATCTCGGTTGCCTCCGCACCCGGGCTGAACCGGTCCGCATAAACCAGGTTGAACCGGAGCCGTTCATCGGGGGCAGCGGCGGTATCGTTTCGGTCCCCGGCGTTCAGAGCCACCTGCCAGATGTGCAGGGCGACGCCCGGTAGAGTGCCGAGGAGTGGGCGGGGGCGGCTGTTAACCTGCCCGGCGATGGAGGCGGCAGCTGCCGTGGCGCGACCAGACTGCCAGCAGCAGGACGATCAGGCACAGAACGGTCCGCCAGGGTTTTCCAGAGAGCGCCAGCTCCCGTTCCTCCGTTTTCCCGTGACCGAAACGCATTTGAGGAGGGCTTGCTTGTTCTCCCCGGAGTTCGTCCCTCTGCCCGGAAACCCTTTCGTGAAAAAGGCGAAACCCGTCACTCTTATCGCCGGGCCGCCTCCCCTGCCCACCGGTAGGCGGCCCGGCACCAGGCCGGCTCCTGGGGAAGCCATCCACCGAAAACCCATTCCGGCCCGATCTCCTCCAGATCCAGCGCCGAGGCGGCGATACCGATCTGCGGATAGGCCGGATAACGATGGATCCGCCCGGCCCCGGCTGCCAGAGCCTCCGCCCTTTCGGCTTCCGGCAGGCGCAGAGCGTAGGTATGCGTGCCTCCGCCGAAAGCGAAGATCACCCCGCTCTCCGGATGGCAAAGAACCGGCGTGCCGTAGGCGATCCGGCGGCAGTCTTTGGGCAGCCGGGCGGGAATCTCTTGCCAGAGCCGGGCCACCAGGTCCGGATGCGCTCCGAGCGTCATTTCCGGCTGCGCCACCTCCCCCGGAGCGCAGTCAGGCCGGTCACGGGCGGCGGAGGCGGAGGAGGCCCGGCGCTCGGGGCTGCCGAGATAGGCGAGAATCCCGGCATTGGCCGGGTGGTTGATAGCAACGGGCACTTGTTTTCCTCCTCAAAGGGCGTTCCGATGAGAACCGGCTTCCGGGCTATCATCTGCGGAACACACCCGGCAGTCCAGGGGCGAATGCTTTCCTGCGGGATGGCACGCACCTTTCCGTAACTAGTCGGCAGCGTTCTCCGGCATCCTCCCGGAAGCAAAGTCGAAAGCCTTGTGTAACGACAATGCTGGCCGCCCTCACTTCAACTTCTGAGAGAGCAAAAGGGACTCTGCCCGGGCCAGGGATGCACCGCCGGCGGGATCTTCGGGGCTGAAAATCACCTCGGCCTGACGCTTCGGCAGGAGTCCCTGCTGGAAACGCGAATAGAACGTTCATCGGTTATCACCTTCGAGACGGCCCGCGGCATACGGGCAGGCTGGAGAGAGCGGTTTCTTGAGCCACCGGTGATGACTGACTGTCCTCCGGTACGCCTTTTGAGTCGAAAGGAGCAGATCACTATGGTACCACTCGGAATCGAATGCCTCGCTCATCCCCTCGTGTTGGCCGCCCCGAACCATGCGGTCTCCAGGCTGGCCTCCAGCTACGACCGGCGCGGGGGCAACCACGACTGGAGCAACTACCTGCGGGCCGAGGGCCGGGCCGCGGTGATGCTGGATACCCAAGGGCCGGGCTGCGTCACGCGCCTCTGGACCGCCGACCCGCGGGCGGGAACGGTCCGCCTCTTTTTGGAGAATCGGTCTGAGCCGGCGATAGAATGCCCCTTTGCTGAACTCTTCACCCGGCTGCCCCTTTCCTTCGGAATCGGCGGCGAAAGTCCTGACACTTACGAACGCTCCCGGACCGAGGCGCGGCCCATGGGCCACACGTCCTATGCCCCGATCCCCTTCCGGCAAGGTTGCAAGATTACCATCGAGCCGGAAGACGACTACTTGTATTATCAGATCAACTACAGGCTCTATCCGCCGGGTGCGCCGGTAGACGTATGGAACCCGGCACAACCGGAGAACAGCCCCGGAGTTCGGGAGGCGCAGGCGGTATGGGCCGCCTGGGAGCGCGGGGAGCCTCTCTTTTCCTGGGACGGGGCCACAATCCAGACCCTGTCTCTGGCGTCCGGTCAGGCGGCCGTCTTCCTGGAGGAGACCGGCCCTGGGACGATCCACGGCCTGCGGTTCCAGTGTCCTCCGGCTTCGGACGCCCGGGCGGCGGCCCACCGGCGAGACGGGGTATGGCTCATCGCCCACTTTGATGACGATGAGCCACGCGACCCCAGCATCCGTGCGCCTCTGGGCCCGCTCTGCCTGGATTTCGGCCAGCAGGTGCCCCCGCGCGCCCTGTGGGCCGGCACGGACCCGGAAGGGGGCTATTATCTCTTTTTTCCGATGCCCTACGCCCGCTTCGCCCGCCTCCAGCTTGTCAATCGCTCTCTGTTCCCGCTTCCCGACATACGGGTCAGCCTGCTGCAAGAACGGCTGGCAGCCCCGGCGGATCTTTTCCGGTTCCGGGCTGCCTGGCATCTGGAAACCCCATTTGGGCCGGACCACCGGGATTACGGCGGGGTGGCCTGCCGACTGCTAAACCTGGATGGCCGGGACAATTACGAACTCCTGAATATGCGCGGGGGAGGCACTTTTGTCGGCTGCGGCTTCCATATCGATCTGTCCGAGGCACCAACCGACCGGGCCGCTGGCGAGGGCGATGAAATGTTTTTCCTGGATGACGATCCCCGCCTGACACACTACGGAACCGGCACGGAGGATTATGTCAATGACGCCTGGGGTATTCGTGGTTATACCGGGCCTCTCTCCGGGGATGCATTGACCGGAGCCTGGGGCGACGACCCACAGATATTCGGCTACCGTCTGCACGGACCGGACGCCATCCCGTTTGTCCGCCGGGGCCGCTTCACCCTCGAACACGGTACAGGCAACAATTGCAGCGGCCTGTACCGCAGCGTCGCCTACTGGTATCGGGACCCGGCGGCCAGTCGTACTAGCGCTGAGGAGGCCCGATGGGAGGCCCTCCTCAACAAGACTACCGGATGACTGTCCGCCGATAGAAGGACGCCCTCAATGCCGCAAGGGGCAACTCATCCATAAGCCCCCGAGGGTAAAAACCCCAGCAGGCGCTTCAGGCGCGGCCCGGCCCCGGAATAGACGTGTTCGGGCATGTGATAGTTCATGAACGGGTAAAAGAAATGTCCCACCATTCGCCGCCCATAACTCACCTGGGTGATCGCCCGTGCCTGTTCGCTCCGGTTGGGCGCTCCCCGATGCCAGACCTGGTTGTTGAACATCACCACGCTCCCCGCCGGCCCCGGGCAGGAAACGATCCGATCCTCCCAGCGCGTGCCGGTCATGTCGGGCGGCGGCGCGGCCCCGAACAGGTGTGATCCGGGAATCACCTGAGTCGGGCCATATTCCACCGAGGGCACATCGGTCAGGTAGTAGTTGGCGGTAAACAAAAGCACCGGCAGGCGCACGTTCGCGGGCGGCTCCCCTGAGAGAACCAAATAGTGGGAGGCGTCGTCCTGGTGCCAGGTCGTGATCCCTCCACCCACGGGCGTTCGGAACGAATTATTATGTACCACATGGCAGCTTTGCTCCACCAACGCCTCGGCAAAGGTCGCGACCGGCTCCATATCGAAGAGATTCAGGTTGGAGGCGCTTGTCTCGAACATCCGGGGGATGAGTTCGATCACCCCGCCATCGGCCCCGGCTCGCCCGGCCAGAGCCGCGTCCAGATCCGCCCGGAGCCGGGCCGCCCAGTCGGGGGGCAGCACACTTTGAAGAAACAGATAGCCGTCCCGGTGGAACTGCTCCACCCAGGCCCGGATCTGATCGTCACTCACTGTTCCGCCCGCTAAATACCCCTGATCGCTCATCAAGTTCCTCCTGGAAGATAAGTTGATAGTCTCACTACAGGTAATAGTTTCGACCTGACACAAAAAACCCCTGCCAGCGCAGCGAGCCGAACAGGAGCCGGGGCAAAGGGGAAAAATAAATCATTTACCTCCTATAATACCGGAAATAGGTATAAAACACAGGATATCCCCTGCCCCTTCAATCATCAGGGTTCTGTCCTTCCGGATAAAAATCGCTTTTTTTCTGTGGAAACTTCTGTGGAAAACGCCTCCCAGCCTGTGGATAAACCTGTGGATAAACCTGTGGATAACTTTGCCGAACTGTGGAAACTGTGGAAACTGTGGATAACTACCCGAGTTATCCACAGAGTTATCCACAGGAAAACCCGAGTTATCCACAGGTTTGATACTTAAGTTCGATAAAAAGGCACTTTTCAGTTTTGGCCGGTTTTCTGCCCCAAAATCCTCAAAACTTGCCTATTTTAGCCCCTTTGCTACTCGAAACACCTCATTTCAAAGGTAGCAATCATGGCGACGTTGAAAAGTTATCCACAGTTTCCACAGCCCCTACTACTACTACTACTAGTACTGTACAGGTTTTGTACATTAGTGATAGGCCCTGTGGAAACTGTGGATAACTTTTTCGAGAGGCTTTTCTAGCCTGATTTCTCTTCTCTCTTTTTCTTGGAAAATCGAGGGATTTCAGGAAAAAGATTCGGAGGAGAAACCTGGGAAAAGGCGAACAGAAGAGGGACTTTTCCCTTTTTGATTTTGATGAGGAACCCGATGAACCCAACGATGAAAGCCTTGTACGATTTGCAGCAGGTGGACACGAAGATCGGCCGCCTGAGAAAAGACCATGCCTCTCTGGATACCGGAGCGAGGACCAAGCAGGAACTGGAAGAGGCCCGATCCGAACTGGCCCGGGATCAGGAAGCCTTGAAGAAAGCCTCGGCCAGCCTGAAAGACACGGAATTGGAACTGCAAGGGGTCGAGTCCAAGAAAAAGGAGCTGGAGAAAAACCTCTACGGCGGCAAAGTCAGGAACCCCAAAGAGCTGACCACCATCGAGCAGGAGATCGAATCCTTGAAGCACCGCCAGGACAGGCTGGAAGAGATCATTCTGGAACATATGGAATCGGTGGAGAAGGCCAAAGCCGCCGCCGCCCAAAAAGAAGCTGTGGCGAGCGCCAAAGAAAAAGAACACCGGGAAACGGTGGCAAACTACCAGAAGGAAACTGGGCGGATGCGCGGCGTTCTCCAGCAGTTGAGCGCGGAGCGCGCCCGGCGCGTCGCCACCCTCGATGCGGAAGCCCTGCGCCGCTATGAGGCCATGAAAGCCAAGTCCGGGGATCTCGCGGTCGCTGCCGCGACAGACAACACCTGCGAGGGCTGCCGGATGGCCCAGTCCGCTGCCGTGATGCGCCACCTGAAGCAGGGAGACGCCTATATCGCCTGCCAGAACTGCGGCAGATATCTTTATTTCGAGGAAGAAGGAGCATCCGATTGAAATTGTTCGTAGATGGCGCGGCCCGCGGCAACCCCGGGCCTGCCGGCATCGGCGTCGTTCTGAAAGAGGAGGACGGCACCGTTCTTCTGGAGGTCTCCGAATATATCGGTGAAACAACCAACAATGTGGCGGAATACAGCGCCCTCCTGCGCGGGTTGGAAGAAGCGGGCAAGCTCGCCCCCGACACCCTCACCGTCTACACCGACAGCGAGCTGATGGCCCGCCAGTTATCCGGCCAGTACAAAGTCAAAGCCGAACACCTCCAGCAGCTTCACCGGGAGGCTCAGAACGGCCTCCGCTCCTTCCGTCAGGCCGAAGTCTGCCACATCCTGCGCGAATTCAACGCCTCCGCAGACCGCCTGGCAAGCAAAGCGGCCCGAAACGGGAAGAAGAACAAGAAGCCCTCCCCTTGCGAAGACGGAGCGGACGACCGTATTTGAGAAGAGGTGGAAATTCGATCCTTAAAGGGCCGGTCGATACGAATGCCTCTCAACCGAAGGCAACTGCTTCAAACGTCCGCGCTGGCGATGGCCGGCGCGGTGGCGGGCCTGCGGCCCGGATCGTTGCAGGGCCGACCGGAGGGGAAGAAGATGCCCTACCGCTTTCTGATGGATAACGACGGCAGCAACTTTTTCTACGCCATGTCCGCCGATACCGCACAGGCCGTGCGGGAGGCGGTGGCCGAATGCCCGGAATGCGTCACCACCTATCTTCTTTGCTGCGGAGCCGGAACATATTATTACCCCACAAAAGTCGGGACGGTCTGCCCTCACGCCAAGCCTCTGCTGGCCGCCCTGAAGCGCGGGGAAGACCCTTTCGGGATGTTTCTGGACGCCCTGAAGAAAGCGGGCAAGGAAACCTTCGTCACCTACCGGATGAACGATGTACACAACCCGGACGCGGAGGACGAATGGAACCTGCCCCGCATCCGGAAGGAACACCCGGACTGGATCGTGGATGCCGAGGCCATACGGAACGGCAAAGCCGATTGGATGAGCTACTGCCTGGACTATTCGCGCCCCGGCGTAAGAGACTATATCCTGGCGACCCTCCGGGAGCTTGTGGCAAACTACCGGTTCGACGGCTTGCAGCTCGATTGGATGCGCTTCCCGCGCCACCTCTCCGGCTCCTCTGAAGAGGTCTGGCAAAAGCGCGGGATACTTACTGAATTCACGGCGCAGGCACGCAATATCCTCCGTTCATCGGGCCGTGAAATTCTGCTGTCTGCCCGCGTTCCCGCCGGGCCGGAGGGCTGCCGGTTTCTGGGCCTCGATATCGCCGAATGGACGAAAAAGGGCCTGGTCGATTTCATCAGCGCCGCCGCGTTCCTCACCTCCGATTTCGCTGCGCCTCTTGTCGAAATGCGTTCCCTGATGAAAGACCGCCCGGTTCCAATTTATGCGGGGATTGAGTTCGGACACAGCCCCCAGACGCACTGTCCGGAATCGCTCCGGGCCGCCGCCCTGGGCCTCTACGACAACGGGGCGGACGGTATCAATCTCTTCAATTTCCCCTGCTGGATCGAGTATCTCGCCTCCCGGCCCTATCACTGGCTGGACGGCATCGCTACCGCAAAGGCGGCTTCCGTCAGGCCCCTCCTTTTCTCCGTATCCCATGCCATGCACCGCATCCCGAAGGTCGATCTCCCCGGTCAGCTTCCTGTTTCTCTCCCTGGAGGGCAGGAGAAGGAATTGATCCTCTCCCTGCCGAAAGCCGCTCTGCCCGCCCGCCGCGCTCTTCTGCTGGCGCAAAGCGGCGGAGATATCCGAATGGCTGTCAACGGCCACCGGGCGAAGGAAGACCCCGCCCTGCGCCACGCCGAACTCTTCCTGGAATACGCCGAAAAACGCCCGGACAAGGAGAATTGCAGGGTTTTCCGAATCGATCCGGAAGCCCTCCGCCCCGGTCCCAACCGACTGAGACTGGCAAACGCCGCGCCCGGCGATTTGACGGTCGAAAGAATCAATCTGGGCATCTGGTAAAGGGGATATCTAATGCGTTGGTGGTTAATCTCTCTTATGGTGGTGATCGCTATGGTATCGAGTGCAGAAGGCAAGGCGGCGGGGAGGACGTTTTATGTCTCGCTGGAAGGTAATGACGCCTGGTCGGGCACGAAGGCCGGCCCGAACCGGGGCGTGACGGACGGCCCCTTCGCGACGATTCAGAGGGCCAGAGATGCCGTCCGCGCCCTCAAAGCGGCGGGCGCGCCGAAGGCCCCGGTGACAGTCTACCTGCGGGGCGGGAATCACTTTCTGGCCGAACCGCTGGAGCTGACCGCAGAGGATTCGGGCGCGGAAGGCACCCCGGTCACCTATGCGGCCTATCGCGGCGAAAAGCCGGTTCTGAGCGCCGGGCGCAAAATCAAGGGATGGAAGCCGGTTACGGTGGAGGGCAGAAAGCTCTGGGCCGCCTCCGTTCCGGAAGCGAAGGAAGGGTGGTTTTTTCATCAGTTGTGGGTGAACGGGGAAAGGAGTACCCGCGCCCGCCATCCCAATCGGGGCTATCTCAATGTTCAGGAAGTCCTCGATGTCACCCCGCAGACCGAGTGGAGTACCGGGCAGACCCGGTTTCGCTTCAAGAAAGGCGATATCAGGGCATGGCCGACCGCCGAGGATGCGGAAGTGGTGGCCATGTGCCGGTGGGTGGACTCGCACCTACCCATCACGGCAGTGGATGAAAAGGAACGGCTCGTTTCGTTCGGCAAGCGCAGCGTCTTCGTGCTGGAGCCGGGCGACCCCTATTACGTGGAGCATGCCCTGGAGCTGCTGGACACCCCGGGCGAATGGTATCTCGACCGCAGGGCTGGAACGCTCTACTACATGCCAGTCGAGGGCGAAGATATGGAGAAAGCCGAGGTGATCGCCCCGGCGCTTTCCCGGGTGCTTCTTTTGAACGGCAAGCCGGAGGCCGGACAGTTCGTAGAGCATCTTCGATTCCGCGGCCTGACATTCTCCCATGCCGAATGGTATTTCCCCAAAGACGCCGGAGTGGAATGGTTCAACCCGGAGGTTGGGGGCTTCGGCCAGGCGGCCATCGGGGTTCCGGGAACGGTGGCCGGAGAAGGGGTGCGCCAGTGTATCTGGGAGAAGTGCGCTGTCGCCCACACCGGCACGTATGCCTTGCAACTGGGCCGGGGCTGCCAGAACAACAGGCTGACGGGCTGCGACCTCTACGATCTGGGGGCCGGGGGCGTCAAGATCGGGGAAACCGCGGTCCGCAAGGAGGCGGCAGAACAGGCCCACAACAACACTCTGGAGAACTGCCACATCCATGACGGGGGCCTGATCTTCCACAGCGCCATCGGCGTCTGGATCGGGCAGAGCTACGACAACCGGGTGGCGGGCTGCCACATCCACGACTTCTACTATTCGGGCTTCTCGGTGGGCTGGACCTGGGGCTATGGGGAGACGCTGGCCCGGGGCAATATTATCGAGAACAACCATGTACACCATATCGGGGTGCGCTCGAACGGGGACGGGCCGATCCTGAGCGACATGGGGGGCATCTATACCCTGGGGATGCAGCCGGGAACGGTGGTGCGCGGAAATGTCTTCCACGATATCGCAGGCATACGCTACGGGGGCTGGGGCATCTACTTCGATGAGGGCAGCACCCATATCGTGGCGGAAAACAATATCGTCTACCGCACCACGCACGGCGGCTTCCACCAGCACTACGGCAAGGAGAACACCGTCCGCAACAATATCTTCGCATTCGGCAGGGACCAGCAGATCCAGGCCACCCGACCGGAGCCGCACACCCGCTTCATTTTCGAGAACAACATCGTCTACTGGCGGGAAGGGGCCACTATCGCCGGGGGCATCGGCGATTACCACTTCTCCTTCGACCGGAACTTGTACTGGAAAGAGGACGGCGGCGATATCCGCTTTGGCGACCTTTTCTGGGAGGAATGGCAGGCGAAGGGCCTGGACAAAAATTCCGTCAAGGCGGATCCTCTGTTCAGGGATGTGTCCAAAGACGATTTTACCCTAAAACCCGGCTCCCCGGCCCTGAAACTGGGCTTCAAGCCGATCAAGAAGAAGTAGCTCGGGATGTATGAGCCGCCCCTGCCTGAATTTCTGGAAGCCGCCTGTCAGTTCAATCGCCGGGAGTTCTTCGAGTGCCACGAAACCCTGGAAGGTCTGTGGCTGAAAGAAACCGGGGAACTCCGGCGTTTCTATCAGGGATTGCTTCAGGTGGGGGTCGGCTTCTATCATCTGCTGGAGCGGCGAAACTATCACGGAGCGGTTCGCCTTCTGGAGAGAGGCTGCGCCAATCTCCGCTTTTTTCCGCCTGATTGCCTCGGCTTCGATATGGCTCGCCTGACCGCTGAAGCTGAAAGCTGCCATCTGAAACTTCTCGATCTCGGCCCGGACCGGATATCGGAGTTCGATACCGGACAGATACCCATACTGCACCCGATAGCATCAAGGTGAAAATCTTTGCAATGGTCGGATGCCACCATCTTGATACTCAAACAAAACAAGCCCGAACCATTCGTTCGGGCTTCTAAAATCACGAGCGAAAATATGGAATCCGTTCCGGGTCAGGATTCTTCCAGGGGTTTCTTTAGCAATTTTTTGGACACGTCGTCCAGCACGGAGGCCGCAATCTGCTCGCGAGAGAAGCAGGCCGAATAGACAAAGGGGCTGGTCTTCTTAGGGCGGTTCTCGGTGTCCTGATCGAGCAGGCCCTTCTTCGCCAGCTTCTTCATGGCCGCCGCCACCGTGATGTAGGCGATCTTGCGCTTGGGATAC
>JADLDR010000056.1 GCA_020846535.1 Armatimonadota bacterium
ATCGCGCCCAACGGCCTTGGAGGGCGCGATAAATCGCGCCCCTACGGGACGATCCTGCTGCAATTGTTCTTGGGTAGCAACTTGGGTTATTATAGGACTTTCTCTTGAGCCCCCCGGTAAGGGCAGGCTCGTTGTGAGCGGCCCTACCCAGGCGAAAGCCCTGCCATCGTACAAACCCCATCTCAGGAGGGAACTCGGATGAATTGCTGGGAATTCCATCGTTGCGGGCGGGAAGCGGGCGGAGACAGGGTGGCGGAACTGGGCGTCTGCCCGGCGTATCCCGACCACGGGCAGCAGTGCTTTCGCCTGGTCGGGACGTTTTGCAGGGGGAAAGTCCAGGGCACGCGGGCCACGAAACTGATGACATGCCTGCGGTGCGACTTTCACCGGAGCTTGCAGGGCTCCCAGGATTGATGACGGCCTCATGACGGATACGGCCCGAAAAAGATTGAGTGGCCGATACCTGCACCCCACAAATCGAGGCGGGCCGCATCGGATTTCAGCGGATCATCCGCCTCCCCTCCGACGCAAGTCGCTTGCCTTCAAGATCGACAATCGGTTATAATAAGACACCTGCGGCGACGGACGCCCGCGGGAAATCTGATCCCACCCGACAGGAGGCTCGCCGCGCTATGGCATCCACGACGAAACACCGACGATTGTCCGCATGGGTAGAGGAGATGGCGGCGCTCTGCCAGCCCGACCGTATCCACTGGTGCGACGGATCTGCCGAGGAAAACAAGTGGCTGTGTTCCCAACTGGTGGAGAACGGAACCTTCCGCCTCCTGAACGAGCGGCGGCGTCCCGACAGCTATCTTGCCTGGTCCGATCCCGGCGATGTGGCTCGGGTGGAGGACCGCACCTTCATTTGCAGCAAGTCCCAGGAAGACGCAGGCCCTTCCAACAACTGGGTGGATCCCCGGGAGATGAAACAGACCCTCCGGCAGTGTTTCGCCGGCAGTATGAAGGGGCGCACGATGTACGTCATCCCCTTCAGTATGGGCCCCATCCGTTCCCCCATCTCCCATATCGGGATTGAGCTGACCGACTCGGCCTATGTCGTCGTCAATATGCGGATCATGACCCGGATGGGGCAGGCGGCGCTGGACGCGCTGGGCGAGGACGGGGAATACGTTCCCTGCCTCCATTCGGTAGGCTATCCCCTGGAGCCCGGGCAGAAGGATGTCCCTTGGCCCTGCAATCCGGTCAAATATATCGCCCATTTTCCCGAGGAGCGCGCCATCTGGTCCTACGGCAGCGGGTACGGCGGCAACGCCCTGCTGGGGAAGAAATGCTTCGCCCTCCGGATCGCTTCCTGCATGGCCCGCGACGCCGGCTGGCTGGCCGAGCATATGCTGATCCTCGGGATCGAATCGCCGGAAGGCGAGAAAGTCTATGTCGCCGCGGCCTTTCCCAGCGCATGCGGTAAGACCAACCTGGCGATGCTGGTTCCCCCGCCCGCCTGCGAGGGCTGGAAGATCACCACCGTGGGGGACGATATCGCCTGGATCAAGCCCGGCGCAGACGGCAGGCTCTATGCCATCAACCCGGAAAGCGGCTATTTCGGCGTGGCCCCCGGCACCTCCGACCGATCCAACTCCAATGCCATCAAAACGCTCCGGGCCAATTCCATCTTTACCAATGTAGCTCTAACGCCGGAGGGCGATGTCTGGTGGGAGATGATGGAGGACACCGCTCCGGAACGCCTGACCGACTGGACAGGCCGGCCCTGGACGCCGGGCTGCGGGCGGCAGGCAGCCCATCCCAATGCCCGCTTTACGGCCCCAGCCTCCCAGTGCCCCTCCCTGGACCCCGCCTGGGAAGACCCCGCAGGCGTCCCGATCAGCGCCTTCATCTTCGGAGGCCGCCGCAGCGTGATGGTTCCCCTCGTCTTCGAGGCTTATGACTGGGACCACGGCGTCTATCTGGGGGCGACGATGGGATCCGAAACCACCGCCGCCGCCGCCGGAGCCGTCGGGGCGACCCGGCGTGACCCCTTCGCCATGCTGCCTTTCTGCGGCTACGATTTCGGGAGCTATTTCGACCACTGGTTTCAAGTGGGGAGCAAGCTGCCCGCCCCGCCCCGCATATTCCGTGTGAACTGGTTCCGGAAAGATGCGAACGGTCGCTTCCTATGGCCCGGGTTCGGGGAGAACATGCGCATTCTCCAGTGGATTTTCCACCGGGTTGCCGGAAACCTCGATGCGCTGCAAAGCCCTCTCGGGTGGATGCCGGGCTATGCCGACCTGGAGTGGGCGGGGCTGGGCGGCTTCACCGAAGCCCGCTTCCGGGAACTGATGGCCGTGGACCGAGAGGCGTGGCTCAACGAGACGGCCTACCACGAAGAATTCTTCACCTCCCTGGACAGCCGACTGCCTGTGGAAATGGAGCGGCAGCGCCAGTTCCTCCTCGAACGGCTTTCCGCATCCCCGGCGGTATGGAAACTCCCCTGATGGCGGACAAGAAATGTACCTATGGGGGCGGTTGCCTCCCCATAGGTATCAAGATAAGGTAAAAGACCCTCTATTCCTGGGGGATGAGTTACCTCTCTCCCCTGGCCCGGGTTACCTCTCTCCCCTAACCCCTCTCCCCGAAGCGGGGAGAGGGGGAAAGACGCGGGGCCGCGTCAACCCCGATGTCGCCCGCGAACTGCCCACCATCCGCAGGCTCTTTTTCGAGGGCAAGACCGCCGAGGCCAGCCGCCTGACGCATCGGGCCGGAACCTGGTGGATGGACCTGGTTTCTCTGGGGGCGTTCGACGATCCCAGCCTCTGGGCGATGCTGCGGGAGCGAATGGACCTCTACGAAGAGTTATACCGCCACCCCAAGCCCTACCGCCCTGAGGCGGCGGCCATCGTGGACAAGCGGGCCAAGTTCTGCGTCAAAAGCGACTGGGACTCCAACTACTGGACGATGTACGTCCTGCGGGATGAAGCCGTCAAAACCGGCGCGACGGTGGGCTTCTACAGCCTGGACGACTTCCTGACCGGCGTGGTTCCCCGGTGCAGGGCCTACGTCTTCGCCAACGCCTTCCGCATGACCGACTGCCAGATCCGGACAGCGCGCTCCCGTCTGGACCGGGAAGAGGTCACAGCGGTCTGGATCTATGCCCCGGCCTACCTCGACCCCGGCGGCGGCGATATCGACAGGGCTTCCCGGCTGACCGGCCTCCGGCTGGCCGTCCGGGACGGCAGGCAGGGCGGCGAGGGCGCGGGGCTTCTGGTGGGCGAAACATGGGGAGAGGGATTTCCCCTGTCGTCCCGCCTTTTCGTGGCCGATGAGAAAGCCGAACCCCTGGGGCACTACAAAAGCGACGGCCTCATATCGGCGGCGCAGGCAAGCGCCGGGCGGCGCCGCAGCGTCTTCCCGAGAGATATGAGAGTCACCTCGCGGATGCTGGGAAAGCTCTTCCGCAGCGCAGGGGCGCATCTCTGGACAGAAACCGATGCGGTCGTCCGGACCGACGGCGATTTTCTGGTGATCCACACCGGCGCGGCGGGAGCAATGCCGATCCTGCTTCTCCCCGGCATCGATGCGGAGCCGATCCGGGGCCGGATCGAGCGACGGGAAGGCCGCAAGCTATATGTCCGATGCCAGCCAGGGGATACGCTCTGGTTCCGGCTCATCCCGCAGGAACCCGGCGCTTCCGGGCAGCCTGCACGGAGGTGACCCGATGATTTCCCCCGAAAGCCGCGAATACCTGCGCCGGTTGTATGAAACGCCCTCCTTCGGAGCGGACGGTTTCGACCTGGAGGGCCTTCGAGCCGGGATGTCCGCCCGCCGCGATCCTTGCGACCTGTCCGTCCGCTGCCTGAAGGCCGATATCGAAGACATCCCCGGCGAGTGGGTCCTCGCGCCCGGGGCCGATGCGAGCCTACGGATTCTCTACCTGCACGGGGGCGGTTATGTCTCCGGATCGGGGGCCTTCTACCTGCCGCTCGCCGTCCATATTTCGGCTGCGGCCCGGTGCGCCGTACTCCTGCCCGATTACCGGCTGGCCCCGGAACATCGTTTTCCCGCCGGGCTGGAAGACTGCGTTACAGCCTACCGGTGGCTCCGGCAGAACGGCCCGGACGGGCCGGGGTCCTCGCGCTCTGTCTTCATCGCGGGGGATTCGGCGGGAGGCGGCCTGACCCTGGCTCTCCTTCTGGCCCTGCGGGACCGTCGGATCCCGCTGCCGCAGGGAGGCATCGCCCTCTCGCCCTTCGCCGACCTGACCCTTTCGGGCGGCTCGGTTCGCCTGGAGGCGGAGCGAGACCCCATTATGCACCCCCGCTGCCTGCCCGAGTTCGTGAGGCGCTATATAGACCCCGGCCAGGAGCGAAACCCTCTCGCCTCCCCGCTCTTCGGCGACTACACCGGCCTGCCGCCCATTCTCATCCAGGTCGGGGAGCGGGAAATCCTGCGGGACGACAGCCTGCGGACAGCGGAAAAGGCCCGGGCGGACGGCTGCGAGATAACTTGCGAAATCTGGGAAGGGATGTTCCATGTCTTCCAATCCCACGATCCCCTGCTCCCGGAGGCCCGGGCAGCCATCGCCCGGATCGCTGGATTCATTGAATGCAGGCTGGATTTCTCCTGCTGAGGCGGGACGAGCAAGGGCACGATACGCACCGGGCTCGTGCGTAAAGGACGGGGTCGGCCCTTGAAACCTCAAAGGTGTGTAAAAGAACGGTTCAGACGGTGGTAACGGCTCCTTCCCGATCCTGCTCTGTTGATCCACAAACACCGCTCCCTGCCACGCCGCAGTCAGGAGGCCCGGCGCATTCAGCTGCCGGAGCCCGTTGTTCCACCCCCCGCAACAGCTTCCACACCATCGCTGCCTCGCTCTCCACGCTCTGGAAGCGTTGGGCCGCATCCGCCCGCATCCGCAGGGCCGCATACACTCCATGGGGTTGGTCTTCCGCAGACGGCCCCCTTGCTCCTTCGGAAAGGCGAAAAAGACGACCGACCCTTCCCACACACGATAGCTTCCGTTTCATTTAACCCTGAGAATATCGCATAAAAACAATATATTGCCTGCTGTAGTGCGTCCTGAATCTCAGGACGCACAGCCTTCTCCCGGGCTGCATATGCCGAGGGTGAACCGTTTCGAGGCCGCCGCTGTCTGAACCGAAGGCAGCCTTTTCACCGAAGCGCCGGGGTGCCCGAGTCCGATCCGATTGCACGGCTTTTGCCCATACTGTGGGACGAAAGGATTCTTCAAAATGCCTCATCCCCTGCCAAACCTCCTGACGAGTCTGGCCCTTATCGCCACAATGCCCATGGCCGCCTGCCACGCAGGAGAAAACGACATGCAGGCTCGCACCGATCCCGTCACCCGCTATCTTCACATCCCCTATCGCGTTCCCGCCGATGCGCCGGAGGAGGTTCGGGTGCGATGCTCCTGGTCGCCCTCGGGTCGGGAGGACTGGACGCCCGCCCGGGTCACGCCCCGGGTTTCCGAAACCGCCCTGCGCCTGGCCCCCCGGGCGGAATGGGAGAGGTGGCTTCAGGGAACCCTGACCGAGCGGCGGGCCGCAGGCCTGACGCGAGCCGTGGTCTTCAACCCCTACCCCGAAGCGCAAATCGAGGGGAAAGTCAATATTGCTTTCCGCATCGAGATCCTCCGGGCGGACGGAACGCCGATCCACACGCAGATCGTTCCCGTTCAGGCGGACAACTCCGATGTCCTCTATATCGAGGACTGGACGAAGGTGGTTCAGCCCGGGGCCGTCGCCCGGGGAAGCGAAGCGCCCGCCTCCGGCTGGACCTGGCGAACCGGCCTGACCGACCGGAAAGAGGGAACCTTCGGCAATGCCCTCTTTGGAAGCCCGCATGACCGGCCCCTGCCGAAGCTGACCTATCCGCTCGACCTGCGGGGCGTCTACGCGGTCTTCGTGCTGGGCGATTCTATCCACATGAGGCTCTCCGGCGATGAGCGCACCGATTCTTTAGGGATGCGGCGGCCCTATGAGGAGGTCTTCTGGCGCTGGAAGCGGATGGACCGGCAGCACCTGATTCTCAAACAACCCCACTACTACACCGGCTACACCGCCGCCCACCTCGATTACGTCAGGCTCGTTCCGCTCTCTGAGAAAACCTTCCGGCAGCTGGAGGGACAGTACGAAGGCAAGAAAGACAAATTCGTGGCCGGCTACTTCGAGCCGTATTCCTGGGCCTTTTATGCGGATTTCCAGGAATCCTACCAGCACCGCGACCCGCTGGCCGCCTTCGCCGAAACGAACCTCTCCTTAATCGACATCCAGGTCGGGCGTATGGGCATGAAAATGGTCTACGAAACGCGCCGGGCCGACCAGCTACTTCACAACACCCACGGAGACCCCATCGGCGACGACCCCAGCCCCGAAACCTATAACGTGGGCCGGATGCAACAGTACAGCAATACCCTGGAAACCGAGCTGCGCTACGCTCGCGAGATGGGCATGACGGCCCACGCCAACTTCGGGGCCACCGCCTGCTATGTCGGCACCCCGCTTCAGGGCGATATCACCCAGAAGCATCCCGATTGGCGCACCGGAGACTCACTCCGCTACGGCCTGCCCGAAGTGCGCGAATTCATCCTCGGCCTGTACCGGGAGGCCCTGGAGATCGGAGCGCCCGGCATCTCGATAGATTTCTGCCGCTATCCCGACGGGGCAGACAGCGCGGACAGCGTCAATATCTTCCTGCGCCAGTTGCGGCGGCTAGCCGACGAATTCGCCGCCGAACGAGGCGAGCGCGTTCCCATCCTCATCCGCTTCCCCGCCCGGGGCGTCCGCCTGTGGCGGAACTTCGACTACAGCACATGGGCGAAGGAGGGGCTGGTCGATTATCTCTGCCCCGGCAACATCCAGGGCAGGCACCACCATTTCGACATCGAACCCTACCGGAAGGCGGTCAGGGGCACGAAGGTGAAGCTCCTGCCGGTGGTGGACGGTCTGGAATGGGGGCCGGAGATGCCCGGCCTCTACCTCTGGCGCGTCGAGCAACTGTACCGAGCGGGCGTTCCCGGTATCTATATCTATCAGGCCGATGGGCGCATCCTGAGCTGGCCTCCCGACCGGCGCACGGTTCGCCTGCTGAACAGCCGGGCCGCCGTCCGCCGATGGTGGGCGGAGGACGCCCGCCTCCGCCCGCAGCGCAGCAAGGGGATCTACCTCACCCCGTCCTCCTACCCGGACGGCTACAACGTCTGGGAGCGCCTGCGCGTCTGGCTGGAAGGCGTCCCGATGGGGGAGGTCGAAATGTATTTGGACGGAAAATTAGTCAGCCACTATCAAGGCCCGCCCTACGTCCTGGGCAGCGAGGAAAACGAGTCGGACGAAATCATCCCGCCCGGCGAACACGCCCTCCGTATCCGTGCCCGCGACGGGGGCGGCTGGCTGGAACAGACCTTTTCGATCCGGGGATCGCGCTCGTAGAAAGGGCGCATTCTCCCTGAAGGAGGCTTTTCGATGACTGTCCCACTCCGGCTTTCCAATGAAATCCGCGTCTCCCGGCCCGGCGAATGGCTCGAACGGGGAGTTCCCTTCCCGGAAGGGCTGCTCCGGGAGGCCGGTTCGCTCCGCCTCTCTGACGAGGCGGGCCGGGCCGTCCCTTTATCCGCCGACATTCTGGCCCGGTGGCCGGACGGCAGCCTGAAGTGGGCGCTGCTCCAGTTCCCGGTCTCCTTCGAGACGAACGGCAAAAAAGAGTATACCCTGGATTGGGCCGGCGCGCCGCAGGAGCCTGAGGCCGCCTCTCTCCGTCTGGAAGAGACGCCTGACGGCTGGATTCTCGATACCGGAATGCTGCAATGCCTCCTGCCTTCCAGGGGCGGCAGCCTACTGGAGCGGATGCAGCGAGGCGGACGGACGCATTTGCACAGCCTCCGGGCCGAAATCGCGGATGGAGAGGGAACCGTCTACCGGAGCGAACTCCTGGGCGGCCTCAGAATCGAGCGGCAGACGGCCCACAACGTCATCCTGAGCAGGCGGGGCATCCACCGCAGCGACGATGGGCGCAAATTCTTCGCCTTCCTCTTTCGCCTGACCTCTTTCGCCGGAGCTGAGGACATCGAAATCGAATACCGGTTCATCCACGATGAGCCGTTCCGGGATGGTCCGGTCGATAGGGGCAGGGCGCAGGGCGTCGGGTTCGTTTCGATAGGGCCGGACAGCCCGGGGATGTGCGAAGTCCGGTCGGTAAGACTGGTGTTCGAGTACGGGATAGGCTCGCCGGAAGCGTATATCACCTGCTCCACCGGAGCGGCCGGCAGCGAAGCGATGCTTGTCAGCCCCGACCCCATCCGGGCGCTTCTGTTGCAGGGGCCGAAGATCGCCATGTACGACGGCATGATCGATGGAGCGGTTTACCGGGACGAGGAGAGGATCGGGACGAGCCATATGTGGGCCGCCGTGGGCGGCAGCGACGGGGGGCTGGCGGTCTCCGGGAGCAAATTCGTCCAGAATTGGCCCAAAGGCTTCCGGGCCGACCGGGATCGAATCGTGATCGACCTGTGGCCGGAGGAGGCGGGGCCGTTTCATCTCTACCAGGGGCAGGCGAAAAGCCACCGGCTGAAGGTTCGCGCCTATACAGGCTGCGCTGTTCGAGCGCGGCTGGCGGAATGGCATTTCGCCTACCAGTTTCCCATCGCCTTCTCCAGCCCGGACTGGTTCCTCTCCACCGGCGCGCTCGGCCCGGTCTTTCCCTACAGGCCGGACCGATATCCCCTGATCGAGCGGCGGCTGCGGCGTGAGTTCACCCAGTTCCTCGCCTACGACCGGCTTCTCGGAATGCTCGATTACGGAGACTACGAGCAGCTCGCCTCCGTCTCCTGGGGCCGGGAGAGCTTCATGGCGAACTGCGAACACGACTTCCCGCAGAGCGTTTACCTCCAGTTCGCCCGCACCGGCAGCTATTACTACCTGGACACCTTCGAGGCTTCCGTCCGGCATGTGATGGATATGGACATCGTACACTATGACGACCGCTTTCACGAGGCCGGAGGCTGGCGAGAACACGGCGCGAACCATATTCTCTGGGATACGGATCACGCCTGCCACCCCTCCCATATGTGGGCCGAAAGCCTCCTGTCCTATTATTTCTACTGCGGCTGCCCCTCCGCCCTGGAGGCCGCCCGGGGCGTCGCCGACCTGATCGCCCGCGGGGTGGAAAGCGGCCGGTGGGGCCTCACCGACGCCCGCAGCCGCGGCTGGCCCCTCATCGCCCTGTCCGCCGCCCATGAGGCCACCGGGGAGAAGCGATACGCGGAGGCCGCCCGCGTGATGGCCGAATCTTTTGCCGAAGGCCCGGACCCGCTCCAGCCGAACGGCTCGGTCAAAGGCGGCTGGGGGCCGATTCCCTATGACCAGTTCGTCATGACCGGCATCGCCGCCGCCGGGATGGCCCGCTACCACCACATCCTTCCGGACGCCCTCAGCCGCGAGATCTATCTGAAGATGTGCGATTACCTGACAGGCGACGACCCGCGTACTCCCGAGGGGCTGCCTCTGGCGATGCCCGGCAACGAGACCTATATGGCCTACCCCTCTCACGCGATGGTCTATGAAGGGCTGGGGCTGGCCTGGGAGCTAACAGGTGACACCCGCTACATCGAGGCCGGACTGCGCGACCTGCCGGAGAATATGGCCTCCACCACCCCGCAGGACGGCCTGAACACCCCCATGCGAATCCGGCACGGCTGGGAGATCGTCAGGGCCACCGGCGACTCCATCAGCCTGGCCTGGCGCAATGCCCTCCGCTTCCTCTACTACGCCGATAAAGCCGGCCTGCTGCGCGATTTCTGATGCGCCTTCCCCTGTCATCGCGAGGAGCTTTAGCTTGGCGGCAATCTCCGGCGTAACAAAGGAACGCAAAGTCTCTGCCCGCTTGCGTGAGCCTGGAGATTGCTTCGTCGCTTACGCTCCTCGCAATGGCATGAGGATATTCCGGCGAAAATCTTCCGGCGCATGCAGGAAGATTCCGCTCCGGCGCGAAACAGGCAGGTATGGCCTCTGACCGGACGACCGAGAGAACAGCGCGCGCCAAAACCGCTTTCCTCTTGCCTGCCGAAGCGCCCATGACCGCCCGCCGGGCGGCGATTGCCATAGCGGTCGGGCTGGCGCTGATCGTACTGCTGGATATGGCGGTCCGGCGCACCGAGATGGTGACCGGACGGTATATCACCTCGGGCGTGCCTCCCCTGCCCGCCTTCGCCACGGTTCTCTTCTTGAGTCTGTTGCGCCCCTTCCTACGCCGTTATATGCCCCGCCTGTCCCCCACCCGCGCCCAGATCCTCCTCATTTATATCATGCTGACGGTGGCTGTCATCCTGACCGGCTCCTACCATGTCCGGGCGTTCTTGCCGCACCTGCTATCCATGCAGTATTGGGGCCGAGACGGCGGGCCGCTGGGGCAGTTCGCCCGCCATCTCCCCGCCTGGTACGCCCCCCGCGATATGAAGGCGATCATCGATTACTACCAGGGATCGGAAAACGGAACTGTCCCCTGGGGCGTGTGGATCGGTCCGCTGGCGATCTGGAGCCTTTTCCTGGCCGCCATCTTCCTGGGCGTCTTCTCCCTGGTCAATCTGGTGCAGCGCCAGTGGATACGCCATGAGAAGCTCTCCTTCCCCCTGCTGGCCCTGCCGCTCGCCATGACCTCAGAGGAGCGGGATATCTACGGCAGCAAGAGCGCCCGGAGGGCTCTTTTTATCCTCGGGTTCGGGATCGCGCTCCTTTTCAACGGCCTGAACATCCTGCACACCCTCTACCCGGCGATCCCATCCCCCGGTTTCTACAAGCCGCTCGGAGAATATTTCCCGAACCGCCCCTGGACGCCCCTCCAGTCGGTCATCATCTATTACATGCTGGAATCGGTCGGGATCGGGTATTTCGTGCCCCTGGAAATCACCTTCTCGACCTGGTTTTTCTATTTCGCCAACCGGCTCTTCGCCATCGCCGGGACGATGGCAGGCTACGACGAGCCGGGCTTTCCCTTCACCCAGGAGCAGGCCGCGGGGGGTTACCTGGCGATGGGACTCCTCCTGCTGTGGGGCCTGCGAGCAACCCTTAAGGAAAGCCTCCGCCGCTGTCTGAATCGCTCTGACCGGGACCCGCAGCTCGGGCCGGAGCGGTGGGCCTGGGTAGGGCTGGTCGTCTGCACGGCTTTTGCTCTGGGTTTTTGCTGGGCCGCCGGGTTCTCGATGAAGCTGGCGCTCCCGTATTTCGTCATCATCGGCCTTTTCGTGCTGGTCTATGCCCGCATCCGGGCCGAGACGGGCGTGCCGTTCGGGTTCATCTACCCTTACGGCCTGCCCAAGGAAACCGTGCTGAATACCCTCTCGGTCTCCCGCGCCCTGAACTGGGGCGGAACGCGCTCATTCGTCCTCTTCTCCAGCCTGGCCTGGCTCTCCCGCCATCATTTTCCGGAGGAGCAGGCGGCCTATCAACTGGATGGGGTGAAGCTGGCCGAGGAAAACAAGATATCCCGCCGCACCCTCTTCCTCGCCCTGATCCTGGCCTTTGCGGTCGGGCTGGCAGGGGCCTACTGGGTGCATCTGTCCGCCTATTACGACCTGGGCTGCAATATGGCCGGGGGCGGCACGGGCGGCGGGGAATACCGCGCCATCGTCGCTCAGCAGGAATACGAGCAGATGGCCTCCCGGATCGCCTCCCCGCCTTCCCAGAGCGTGCCCCGCATCGTCGCCACAGGCGGAGGGTTCGGCTTTATCCTGCTGCTCTCGGTGATCCGGAGGGCGATGATCGGGTTCCCCCTGCACCCTCTGGGCTTCCTGCTGGCGACCGCTTACGGCGATTCGGCCACCGCCTGGTTCCCGCTGGGCCTTGCCTGGCTGCTGAAGGCTCTGATCCTGAAATTCGGGGGCCTGACCACCTACCGGAAAGGGATGCCCTTCTTCCTGGGGCTGGCTATCGGACATTTCTTCCTGGCAGGCATCTTCTGGCCCGTTTTCAGCCTCCTGATCGCCAAAGAAGCCAGCCAGTCGTATCACCTGTATTTCGGAGGATAAAAATAGGAGCGATTGCCAGCGCGCCCCATCGGCTCGCACAACGGAGGTTTCCATGCGAAAATATGCGACACTTGCCAGCGTCTCCAAAGGCGCGGTCGGCTCCTGCGAGACACCGGAGAGCATGAAGCAGATGCTCGATGATGTGACCGTTTACCTGCGCCGGGCCAGCCGGATGGGGGCCGATATCGTGGCCTTTCCGGAGGTCTATCCGCAGCTCAGGGCTTCCAACCTCTATGCGGCCACCGAACCGGCGGACGGCGGCAGCCTGCCTGCCATCCAGGAACGGGCGCGGGAGTTGAAGCTCTACATAGTCTGGCCGCGCTTCGAGCGCCACCCAGAAGGCATCCGCAACAGCGCCGTCCTGGTGGGCCGGGACGGGGAGGTGGTCGGGCGGTATTACAAGGTCTTTCCGACCATCGGGGAGATCGAAAGCGGCGTGATTCCAGGCACCCGGTGCCCGGTCTTCGAGACCGATTTCGGCACCGTCGCGATAGCGATCTGCTTCGACCTGAACTTCATCGAATTGAGGAACATGCTCAGGGAACAGAAGCCCGATGCGGTTATTTTCTGCTCGATGTACCGGGGCGGCCAGCAGGTGCATGAGTGGGCCATCGATTTAGGGTGCAATATGGTGACCGCCATCGCCGCAGAACTCGGGCGGATCGTGGACCGGGGCGGAAAACTCTTGGAGATGGCGACCTACGAATCGCTCATCGCGCACCGGATCAACCTGAACAAGCAGCAGCTTCACATGGACTACAACTGGGACAAGATGGATGCCATGCTGGAGAAATACGGCAGCGATCTCACCTTCGAGTATTACACCCAGGAAGGCCGTTATGTCATCGGCTATGAAAAAGAGGACAGGGATATCGAAACGATTCTGTGCGAGTTCGGGCTGGAGCCCAAAAACGACTACTTCGCCCGCGCCCGGAAGGTGCGCGAGGAGTGCTTGAAGCAGGCAGAGCGATAGCCGATGAATCGTAGGAGCGCACCTGCGCGCGCCCTGGTGGCAGGCAGGGGCAGACACACAGGTCTGCCCCATAGCGATCCAGATCAGGGTGACTGTCTCGCCGGGGCGGAGTGCGGGACTTGGGGAGACCGTTACCTAACCCCCCCCTCCCCCTTCCCGAAACGGGCAGGGGGAGGGGATGGGGGGGTCAAGTACCGCACCGTCTATCCCCCTCTCCCCGAAACGGGGAGAGGGGTTAGGGGAGAGAGGTCACCCCACCCCCAGGAGCGGAGGATGTTTCCCCTGATCTGGATCGCTATGGGCAGACACACAGGTCTGCCCCTACTATCGCGCTGCCGGATCGCCTCCCGTATATTTGCCCGGATTGCTGATGAACTCCGCTTTTTCTTCCTCGTTGCAGAAAGCGTAGGTTTTGCCCTTGTAGTCGAGGGTGGCCTTCACTTCCTCGGGCTGGGTGGTGCCTTCATTGACGGCGCAGATCACGCAGACCGCCCTGTCGCCGGCCTTGACGCTACCGAGGGGCGCTCCGGAAACCACCACACTGGCAGCCTTTCCGGAGGGCGCGGATCCCTTGGGCGCATCGGCCGCTTCTTCGGATTTCGGGCTGCTGCATCCGAGCAGCAAGGCCATGGAAACGATCACCAGACAGGAAGCCAACAATAATTTCATGATAATCTCCTTTCAGCGCGGTGAGCCCGTTCCGGCGGGCTCGGGTTCGGCGGATACAGGATCGAAAACGTCCTGCCATGCGGGCTTGCGCCTTCCCGAGACCAGGGTATAGATGGCAGGCAGGACGAAAAGGGTCAGAAGGGTGGCCGTGATCAGCCCCCCGATAACAACCGTGGCGAGCGGTTTCTGCACCTCGGCTCCCCGGCCTGCGGAGAAGGCCATCGGCAGGAAGCCGATGCTGGCGACAGCGGCGGTCATCAGGACAGGGCGGAGCCGGTTGACGGCAGCCTCCTCGATGGCCCGGAGGAGGGGCAGCCCCCGGTCGAGGTTGTTGCGGATATACTGCACCATCACCATATCGGCCAGCACCGCCACACCGGACAGAGCGATGAACCCCACCCCTGCCGAGATCGAAAAGGGCATCCCGCGCAGGTAGAGGGCCAGGATCCCCCCGCTGACGGCGAAGGGGATGCCGGTAAAGACACGCAGCGCGTCAGATGCCCGCCCGTAGGTGATATAGAGCAGGAGGAAGATGAGGCCGAAGGTGATCGGGACAACCACTTTCAGGCGGTTCATGCCTTCTTGCAGGTGTTCGTACTGGCCGCCCCACCCGATATGGTAGCCGGGCGGCAGGCGGACTTCGCGATCCACTTTCGCTTTGGCTTCCTCGACGAAGCTGCCCAGGTCGCGGCCCCGGACATTGGCCTGGATGACCACCCGCCGCTCCCCGGCCTCCCGCCCGATCTGGACCGGCCCCTCCAGGGTTTCGATATCGGCCAGCATCGCCAGGGGCACCTGCTGCCCGCCCGGGCCGGACACCAGGAGGCGGCGGACAGCATCAGCGTTCTGACGGTAACGCTGCTTATAGCGGAGGGTCAGATCGAAACGGCGGCTGCCCTCGATGACCTGGCCGACCCTCTGTCCCCCGACCGCAGTTTCGATGATTTCCTGCACATCGTCCACATTCAGGCCGTATCGGGCGATCTGGTCGCGGCGCAGGCGGATGCAAAGCACAGGCAATCCGCTGGTCGCCTCGACAGAGACATCCTCGCCGCCCCGGATGTCCCTCAGGACGGCGGCGACCCGAGGGGCGTTTTGCTGGAGGACCGCCATATCCGGTCCGAACACCTCAGCCCCGACCTCCGCGCGGATCCCCACCCCTTCGCTCATTTCGGTCATCCGCATCTCGATGGGCTGGGTAAAGGAGATCTTCAAGCCAGGGATTTTAGACAGTTCGGCCTCCATCTTGTCGATCAGTTCGGCGCGGGTTTTCGCCGCCTTCCAGCGAGAGCGCGGTTTGAGGGGAAGGAAGATATCGTGCTGAGAGAGGAGCATAGGGTCGGTGGCGATATCAGGCCTGCCGATGCGGGTGGCGGCGCTCTCCACCTCGTCCGGGAATTTTTCCAGCAGCACCCGTTCGGCCAGGGTCGCCCGCTCAATGGCGGTTTCCACCGAGATACCGGGCAGGTATCCCGGGTTAACGCAGATCGCTCCTTCATCGAGCTTGGGAAGGAATTCGGAGCCGAGGCGGGGGAAGAGAGAGGCGCAGAGGGCCAGAATCACCAGCGCCCCTCCGATGGTGGCCCAGCGATAGCGCATCGCCTTCCGCAGCAGGGGAAGATAGCCTCTCTGGAGGCGGGCCACCATCGGGTTCTCGCGCTCCCGGCCTTCTTTCAGAAAGGCGGCGCAGAGGGCGGGAACCAGGGTCAGGGAGAGAACCAGGGCGCTGACCAGGGCGAAGATGACGGTCAGCCCCATCGGGCGAAACATCTTGCCTTCCACCCCCACCAGGGATAGGATGGGGATATAGGCGGCGATAATGATCATTTCCCCGAACTGGCTGGCCCGGCGCACCTCGACGGTGGCCCCCCGGATCGTGTCCAGGCGCTCCTGCCGGGTAAGCGCCCGTCCTGCCTGCTGCCGGGCCTCGGACAGCCTCCGGACGCAGTTCTCCACGATAATGACGGCGGCATCCACGATCAGGCCGAAATCGATAGCGCCCATGCTCATCAGGTTGGCGGAGACCCTGAACTCCCTCATCCCGATGACCGCCCCCAGCATGGACAGCGGGATGACGCTGCTGACGATCAAGCCCGCCCGGATCTGGAGCAAAAAGAGGAATAGGATCAGGATGACCAGAACGCCGCCGTGGAAGAGATTGTTCCCTGCCGTATGGAGGGTATCGTCCACCAGGGTCGTCCTGTCCAGGAAGCCGACCAGGCGGATGCCCGGGGGCATCTCTTTCTGGATCTCGGCCACGCGCTCTTTGACCTTCCGGGTGACGGTGCGGCTGTTTTCGCCCATCAGCATGACGGCGATGGCGGCCACGGATTCCCCTTTACCGTTCCGGGTGATGGTTCCCTGGCGGAGCGCCGCGCCGAAGCGAACATCCGCTACATCCCGTATCAGCACGGGAGCGCCCTTTTCGGCCTTGAGGACGATATTGCGAATATCCTCCAGGCTCTCGACCCTGCCGATGCCCTGGACGATCTGCTGCTCATCCTCTTTGGCGATATAGGCCCCGCCCGCGTTCCGGTTATTGCGCTCCAGAGCCTCTCTGAGATCGGCAAGGGCGAGTCGGAAGGAACGGAGGCGTTCCGGGTCGGCCCGTACCTGATATTCCTTGACATGTCCCCCGAAGCTGTTAACCTCGATGATGCCGGGCACGGTTCTCAGGCGGGGTTTCACATGCCAGTCGAGGAGGGTTCGCCGTTCCATCAGGGAGTAGGCGTCCCCTTCCACGAAGATATAGTAGATCTCGCCCAGTCCGGTCGCTATCGGGGCGAGGGCGGGCGCTTCGACACCCGGAGACAGATTCCCCCGGGCCTCCTGAAGCCGTTCACTGACCAGTTGACGGGCGAAATAGATGTCCGTGCTGTCCTCGAAAACAGCGGTGACCTGCGAGAGACCGAACTGCGAGACGGAGCGGAGAGTGACCATATGGGGGAGGCCGGAGAGTTCCAGCTCAATCGGCTGGGTGATCTGACGTTCCACATCCTCCGGCCCCAGGGCGGGCGCGGCGGTGTTGATGATTACCTGTTTGACAGTGATATCGGGAACGGCATCGATGGGGAGTGTGAAGGCAGCCCAGATGCCCGCCACCGCAAAAACAACGCAGGTCACGATCACCGGGACGCGATAGCGGATCGAGAAATCCACGACGGTGTTCATCATGGCCTTCAATCCTCTCCGAGCGTGGCGCAGCAGCCGTCCGAAAGGGCGCTTTTGAGAGCCTCGGATTTCAGGTAGAAGGTGCCGGTGGCAGCTACCCGCTCGCCCGGGGAGAGGCCGGAAACGATCTCGCGCCAACCGCCCCCCCGGATACCCGGGCGCACATGGCGCACCTCAAAGACGGCCGGGCTGCCGCTCGCGGCGACATAGACCGTGGGCCTGCCGGTATGCTCCTGCATCGCGCCTTCGGGCACGACGATATGCTCATGGCGCTCACCGGTGACGATATGGCCGCGCACCAGAGTGCCCGGCTTCAGCAGGTCAGCCCGGTTCGTGAGGGCGGTGCGGATGCGGATGGAGCGGCTGACCTCATCGGTTCCGGCTCCGATAGAGGCGACTTTCCCGGCAAAGGTCAGGCCAGGGGCGGTCTCGGCGGTCAGGGTGACCTTCTGACCGGGGCGCACCGCCGGGAGGTCGTTCGGGGAGACGGCAAGCTGCGCCCAAACGGTTTCCAGGTTGACGATCACAAAGAGGGGATGTTCGGTATCGACGGTTTCGCCCAGGGTGACGCTGCGGCTCAGCACCCGACCGGAGATCGAGCTGACCAGGGGGACGGCACTCCCCCCTCCCGGTACGCCGTCCAGCAGCCGGACCGACTGCTCTGCGCTTTGCCGCTCAATCTCCGCCTGCCGGAGCGCGCTTTCGGCCTCCAGCAGCGCCTGCCCGGCGGCATACCGGCCTGCCAGGATGCGCTCCTCCCGGGAAGCGGCCTGCCGTTCGATGCCGGAACGCTTGCGGGCGGCCTCCAGCCGTGCCCGGAGCGCCCTCAACTGGGCCTTTTCGGTCTCGATACGGGCCTGCCCCCGGGCGAGGCCGGCCCGGGCGGACTCGGTTTCGGCGGCAGTGCGGCGGGCATCGGCCCGGGCCTGCTCCCAGTCCTGACGGGGAATGATCTCGTCTTTCAGGAGCGACTCGGCGCGGGCCAGGCGGCTCTGCATCACCTCTTCCTGCGCCAGGGCCTGACGGAGCGCGGACTCCAGGGCGGAGAGTTCGCTTTCGGCCTCCCGCACCTTCGCCCGGGCAGCGGCGATCTCGCTTTCGGAGACGAGGCTTTCCATCCGGGCCGTCAGCGCGGCGCGGCGAGCCTCTTCAGCTGGCGGCTGACCGAAGGCACCGAGACGGGCCAGCTTTTGCTGGCGGGAGAGGGTCAGACGGGCCGCCTCCGCCCGGGCTGAAGCCTGACGCCAGTCCGCCTGGGCGCGGGCCAGCTCGGCGCTTTCGATCAGGCCCAGGACCTGGCCCTGACGCACCCTGTCCCCGGCCACGGCGTTCAGGCGAACGACCTTCCCGGGCACCCGGGGGGTGATCCGCGCGATCCGGTTGCCCGCCACCTCCACATTACCGCTGACCGAAAGCGTATCGGACACGGATCGGCGGGCGACCGGAGCGATGGTGATGCCTGCCAGCTCCATCGCCTCGGCGGTGATGACCAGATCCCCGACCTTGCCTGCCTGATTCAAAGGGACTGTGCGGATGCTTTCCGTCGGGATGGCCGGCGCGCCCGGCTTTTCGCGATGGAGCCAGCGGGGAAGAGCCAGGAGGCCCATTAAAACAACGATCACACCGACGACTGCCGGAACGAAGCGTCGGAGACGCGGCCCCCCGGCTTCGGGCCGCTGACCGGCCTGTTCGATACTCATAATATGTATTTCCTTCCTGAGATAGGCACCGGAGACCTTGATACCGGAACCTTACCGCCAGCGAAACGCAGGCGACGGACGGCGGTCATCAGGCAAGAGGCTGCCGGAATCCGCTTCACCTGGCCTGCCGCAGAAAACCTTACAGGCGCAGTGAATCGTTCTTCCGGAAACAGGCGATGTCTGTCAGGAGAGCGGAGGCGGACGCCGGGCGCACGAAAAAGAGAGGTTTTCCTGAGGCGGGGAAAGGGGCGGGCTTTCCGAGGCTGATACAGCCAGGGAAACGGCCTGATGGAAGGCATCCCTGGCAGTGCCGGCATCGAACAGATCGAACGGGGATATCGGGCCGGAGAGGGCAGGCGTGTATTGAGTGCTTTCGTTTTTGTGGATCGCCAGGCCACAACAGGCACAGCACGACTCACAGGCGCACCGGTCCGCGGCCGATGCGATATGCAGGACGTCGGAGCGGCAGCAGGCATCCTTGCGCTCGCCCAGGACGCAGCAGTGGCCCAGGGTGACGCAGAGGAAGACAAAGAGCCAGATCACATTTTTGAAAAGACTTCGGCTCAAAGGCGATTTTCCTTGCCCGGACGTATCAATAGAGTTGCCATTATTATAGGGCAGCCGGCTCTTTTTGTCAATGGCCGGGCGAATAAGGGGGCGCGCTCCGGTCGTGTGTGACGCTGGAGATGGCCGCGGAGCTTTCGCTCCTCGCAGACCGCATCGACGGCGGCTTGAAGCCAGGCGAAAGCCTTGAAAAATTTGCGCTAACATAACCCAAGTTGCTCCCTACCTGAATGGAGGCCTATGAGGGGTAGGGGCGCGATGCATCGCGCCCAACGGTCAGAAAGGGCGCGATGCCTCGCGCCCCTACCGCGGGAAACGGCCCCGGCCCCAGGCTAGGTGGC
>JADLDR010000057.1 GCA_020846535.1 Armatimonadota bacterium
GCCCCCTTCCCGAAACGGGCAGGGAGAGTGGATGATGCCGTCAATGACCGCACACTCTGTCCCCCTCTCCCCGTTTCGGGGAGAGGGGTTAGGGGAGAGAGGTAACCCATCCCAGGGGAGAGAGGTCACCCATCCCCCAGGAACGGAGGATGTTTCACCTTATCTGGATAGCTATGGGGCGGCCCGATGGGTCGCCCTGCGCCGCCGCTTTGAATCTATATCAAGCGAAAATTCTAAAATCGCTATCTATGGTCATCCGTTCCCATCTGAGTTCATCTATAGTTCTATAACCCATCCCCCACCTGCTTAGATCAGTTTCATTTTCTTGGCGTCGAAGTTCATCATGCGCGACTGGCGGTAGGACATTTCGGCCATGCTGACAATGGTTTGCACGCGCACGCCCAAATCGATGCCGCAGTTGGGCTGGCTGTTGGAGCGGATCGCATCAAGCCAGTTTTTCCGGTGGACGTTGTGGTCCTCGCCGGGGCCGATCACCAGGATGGCCTCCTCCTCCACCTCATCGCTGAAAGGGCGCTCGGGCCGGATCTCCACCCTGCCTCCGCCGAAGAAGAGAGACGCCTTCTGCCCGCGGATCATATCCTCGATGCCGCGCTCGTTGACGGTGGATCCCAGAAGGTAGATCTGCGCCCCGTTCGGGAACTCGGCCACCATCATCGTGGTGTCGGCCACATCCCGCGGCTCGCCGTTGCCTTTGTCGGTGTCGCAGCAGATCGCGCCCAGGCAGGCGACCCGTTTGGGGAACTGGTCGGTCATGCTCATGGCGATGAGGAGAGGGTGCAGCCGGTGGGGCCAGAGGTCGCCGATGATGCCGGTCCCGTAGTCCCAGTATTTCCGCCACCGGAAATAGCGATCCGGGCTGAAGGCGCGCTTGGGAGCGTTTCCCAGCCACATCTTCCAGTCGCAGTTGGATTCGTTCATGTCAGGATCGATCCAGTAGTTCCACTCGCCCTGCGGGTTGTTGCGGCAGTAGCTTCCCTGGGCGCAGAGGACGGTGCCGATCTTCCCGTCTCGGATGGCCTTGCCTGCCGTGTGCCACTTGGCGTCCGAGCAGCCCTGAGAGCCGACCTGTACGATGGCCTTGGTCCGCTTGGCCGTATCCCACATTTTGAAGGCTTCCTGAAGGGTATGGGTCATCGGCTTCTCGACATAAACATGCTTGCCTGCTTCCATCGCGGCGATAGAGACCGGAGCATGCCAGTGGTCCGGGGTGGCGACCACCACGGCATCGATATCCTTGTTTTCGAGCAGCCTGCGGTAATCGCCGAAGACCATGCTTCCCGGACAGCCCGCGCGTCCCTGGGCCTCCCGCCTGCGCTTCTCCCAGACATCGCAGACAGCGCCGCAGGTCACGTTCCAGGCTGACTCGCTCTCCCTGAAGGAATGGAGGTGGCCGCCCCCCATCCCGCCGACCCCCACGAAGGCTACATTGATCCGGTCGTTGGCTCCGATCACCCGCGGAGAGGCGGTCGGCGCGGCAAAGACGCCTTCCGGCATCAGGGAACCGGCAGCCACTCCGGCGGCGGTCGCGCCGGCGGCCTTGATGAAGTCTCTGCGGGAAAGCCCTTTCATTTCCTCTTTTTCCACGTCGTTCACTCCTTATGATAATGATCGCGTTGTTTTTCGCTTTATTTGGCTCCCAGGTCGAACCATTCGGGGGCGAAGAATATCCGGGAGGCGCTGTTGACGGCTTCGTTCGCTTTGATAGCCGAGACAGCGGCCCGGTAACCGTCGAGGGCGGTGCAGGCCGTCTTCGCATTCTCCCGGATGCTGCGGGTGAAGTTTTCCAGGGCCACCAGAAGGGCGTCCCGGGTGGTGGCCGAGCCTTCCTTGCCCGGCTCCTTGCCCTCTTTGATGATCTTGGTCGCATCGGCGATCATGCAGATGCCGGTTTCCTCGAAGGTCTGTTCCTTACGGGCGTAAACCTCCCAGCCGAGGAGCGGGGAATCGGCCTCCTTCACCATCCAGCCGCGGTTGTCGCGGAGGAGGAGGCTCGAATCGCTCCCCTGGAAGAGGTTGTATTCGCCGCTGAAGGAGCTGACAAGGGTGGCTGTATAGATCATCCGCACATTGTTCGGGTATTCGATCATACACTGCACGGTATCGAAAACCTCCCGCCCGTCCTTCCAGTTGCTGATCGAGCCGAAGCCGGTGGCGGCCACGGGCAGGGCGTTCAGATACCAGTTCGCCAGATCGATCTGATGGATGCCCACCTCTCCGATCAGGCCCGGGGAAGTCTTTTTCGCCAGCCGCCAGTTCTGTTCCTGCTCCCGCTCCGGGCTGGGGGCCATCTTTCGCCACGAGTTCTTCTTGTTGGACTGCGCGTAGACCACCGCCGGGTTGCCCAGAGCGCCCGAACGGACGAACTGCTCCACATGGACGTATAGGGGGTTCGAGCGTCCCTGCTGGCCTACCTGGAAGACCTGCTTGGCTCCCATACCAGCTTGAGCGATCTCTTTGGCCTCCTCCACCGTCACGGCCAGAGGCGACTCGATATAAACATGCTTCCCGGCCTGCACTGCCGCCAGAACGATTTCTTTGTGCTGATGGGTCGGCGTGGCGATGACCACCGCTTCCACCTCGGGGGATTCCAGCGCCTTTTTATAATCGTTCAGCGCGGCGGCCTCCGGAATTTGCTTCGTGACTTTTTCCACAAACGGGGCGTAAGTATCGCAAACGGCGGTGATCTTGGCGGGCGGCAGCTTTGAGAGGGTAGTGATGATCTGCTTGCCCCACTGACCCAGCCCGATCACCCCGATTTTGACCGGAGGCCCCGTCACCGGCGCTTCCGCCCCTTCCGCCGCCGCAACCGCCCCGGTCTGAAACAATTCGTCCGCCGATATCAAAAGGGCGACCGCTCCGGCTGCACCCTTCAAAAACGAACGGCGGTCCATATTTCGATCCGACATAGATATCTCCTTCAAAACGAAAACCATAAGGCTGCTGAACCCGTGCAGCACGGGTTCGCAGGGTATTATGTATACTTGTTAGACAACCCTGTGCCCGAATCCTTCTTCTGCGATTCAGAACTGCGATTCGGAAAGGTCGATTTTATTCACGGAAATGAGCCATTCTCATAGTTTAGCGCAAAGGGAGGGGCCGACAGCGCCCTCCCGAGTATGTGGAGAGATCGTTAGGCCATTTCGGACGGGTCTCCCCCGTTCCTTCGAACCTTGTAAAACCTGGCTAGCCGTCCGAGACCGCCGTTGCTGCTGGGCCAAGGTCAAATAGGCCAGCGGTTTGCGCCACGCCCCATAGATCGGTTCGGGCGTCAGATGCCAGCAAGCCAGCCGCAGCAAGGTCTGAGACCACAGGCACAGATGCAGCAGGCGGCGCAGGCGTTCGGGACGGCGGACCTGGTAGGTGGTCAGGCCGAAGGACTGCTTGGCATCCCGGAAGCCAGTCTCGATGGCAAAGCGGGCGGCGTAGGCTTCCCCGATGGCCTCGGGCGTCATCGGGGTATCCGTACCAAACAGAAAGACGACGGGCCGCTGGCCCCAGGCCACGGCGACCAAGCGGATATTCACCCCCAGGCTGCGTTGGAGGACGACCCGGCTCTTGAGGCGGCGCGTCTCCCTCCGGCCATAGACGCCGACGGACACCGTGCGCCACGGCCCCAGCATCTGGGACCAAGTGCGGGCCTGGTGTTTGGCTCCATACCGGCGGGGCCGGCCCGGAGGGAACCGTCCGTCTTTGCCCTTGCGCCGGGCCGGGGGCAAGTCATAGAAGACCGTATCGGCCCGCAAGCGGGAGAGGACATGGTGGCCTCCGGCCACGACCGCCGCCACAAAGGAGCGCCGGGCCTAGGCCCCATCGCCGACGGCGACCCCCTGCGTTGGAGCCAGAGACGGCAACGCGGCCACCAACTGCCCCGCCAAGTCCCACTGGGTGGCAAAGGCCTGCCCCTTCTGGCAGGCCGACCGGGGCACATACAGGGCACAGGCCACCCATAAGGCCACCCAATGGCCGATCCCTTGAGCGCCTAACACGGCCAGACACACCCAACAGTGCCCCCGCGAGAGCCGCCGAGGGTGCTGCCGGTTCATCGGATCGTAATGGGTCCCGATCCCTTCAAAGGCCGGGCCGCGCTTGGCGACCACCGTCTCATCCACGGCGACGAACAGACGCCCTCCGGCCTGTAGACAACGGGGTAGCCACATCTGCACCACCTGGCGGGCCAGCGCCTCCGTCGTCCAAGCCGGACTCTCCAGGAACCGGTACACATGGGTGAAGTGGCGGCCAAGCCAGTGCGTTAAGAGGACCTGCGTCACCCACAGCCTTCCATCCAGATGGGCAAAGGTCAGGACAAACGCCCGAAAGTAGCGAAATCCGGTCGGGGACAGCAGGGATTGGAAGGGGGACAGCAGAATCTCCCAATCGGGCGTGGCTGGCGAAGCGGACATGGCAGAGGCTCCTTTGGCAAGAAGTATTCTGTCAATACGCCCTCCAGCCCCCCACTCCTTTATCCCCAAATCGCTAAACTAGAGAGCCATTGAAACATGGTTTATTCCCCTTTGGCCCCTTCACAATGGCTGTTGAAGGTTGCAAACTCATTTCCAAGTAGCACTTTTTCAATAAAATTATAGCATTTGTATCATCATTTTCCTTGAAAAACCAACCTTTCCGAATCGCAGGGGAAAAGCAGAAATCTCTCCTGCGTGGGTCGAATCTTGACATATCGGTGAAGGCACTCCGCTCTGGGCGGAGAGAACAGTTTACCGCACCTTGTCAAGTAAACGTATCGGGTGGAAGCGACCGCAGCCGTCTCGCTTCGTCAAACTTTCAGACGGTTCTCAAGGGTCTTGGCTTGAGAAGGGGCCCCGCATGAGCGGAGAGGCACGGGGCGTACGGCTAGCCGCCCTAGTGTTCCGAACCGGCGTATCGGTTCAGGGGCAAGCCGCTTCCTTCAGGAAGCGGTCGCTGACTATCGGGCATCCCCTTCGTAGTAGACCCACCGGGAGCCGGTACGGAAGACCAGGAGGGTGGCGATGAGGGTCAGCAGAAAGAGGATCCAGGCCATGGCGCAGGCGTAGCCCATACGGAAGAACTGGAAGGCGTTCTGGAAGAGATAGAGGGCGTAAAACAAAGTGGAGTTCTCCGGGCCGCCGCCGGTCATGATGAAGGTCTGGGTGAAATACTGGAAGGTGCCGATCACACCCATGATTAGGTTGAAGAAGATGACTGGGGTGAGCATGGGGAGGGTGATGTGGAGGGTCTTCCGCCACGGGCTGGCCCCGTCGATCTCGGCGGCCTCGTAGAGATGCTGCGGAACGCCCTGGAGGGAGGCCAGGTAGATCACGATCCCGCCCCCGACGCCCCACATATCCATCAGGATAAAGGAAGGCTTGGAATACTGCGGGTCGGTGAGCCAGCCCAGGGGCGGCATCCCCAGGCGGGAAAGTGCGGCATTCGCCAGGCCGTATTCGGGATTGAGCAGCCACATCCAGAGTACCGAGGAAGCCACGGTCGGGACGACGGCAGGCAGGTAGTAGAGTGTCCGGTAGAAGGCCATGCCGCGCATCTTCCGGTTCAGCAAAAGGGCCACTGCGATGCTCATCACCAGCGAGAGGGGCAGCTCCAGGAACATGAAAGCGGTGTTGGCGACAGAGCGCCAGAAGTATTCGCTGTCCCCCATCAGGGCGCGGTAGTTTCCCAAGCCGATCCACCGCGGCGGGGCCACCACGCGGTAATCGCAGAAACTATAATACAGAGAGGTCAGGATCGGGTAAAGCGTCCAGAGCAGGAACCCGGCCAGCCAGGGCGAAATAAACAGTAGCCCCAGGCCGACCGCCCGGGCTTCGGAACGGCGCAGCTTCATAGGCGAAGTGTCCTTATCGGGTAGTCAAAGAAATGCGTATGATCACATCCGTAAACTCATCCTCGAAAGAGACGACGGAGACAACTAGCAAATCGTCAACAGCGATTCCGACAGGCGCGTTTATATCCCGTTAGAGAATGTCGGGAATATGCCGCCCTTCATTCAGGTGATCGGCCAAATGGACGGGCATGGATTTTCGATTACTCGTGATAAGCATAAAGCCGTACGTCTCGCACCATACCAGAAGATCGGGGTCGGAAGTGCCCTTGGGAGGCGCATCCGCTCCGCTCACCTCCCTGACGATCAGTTCGGGCTCGTATCTGAGCAGTTGCTTGCAGTAAAGCGGCGGGATATACTCATCCATGAGGAGGCGTTTCATCCGGTTCAGGCGGCCTCCTGCTGGCTTTCCCCTTCCGCCATCGTGAGCCGAATCACCGCGCTGCGTTCTTCAGGAGGGTATCGCTCCGCTTTTTCCTTGATGCGAAGGAGCTTCCGGACAACCGGCGGTGGGTTCTGATCATACGTCTATCGGGACTGGCGGCTGGATTCCAGATAAGCCTCCACCGCTTCCCGATTGGAAAAAATCATAGGCAAGCGTCGCATGGATTTGCGCCAGAGTTACGGTGCGGAAAGCCGCCGCGATCTCTTAGTGGCGCGCTTGCGATAAAGATATTCATAACGGATACTTTCGATGTCAACGCGCGTTCCCTTGATGCAGATATCGTCAGGCGTGATGATATCGAAATCATTTTCCATTCCCATTCAGCCCCCCCTTGCCGCAGCCGTCAGGAATAGCATACAGGTTTTTGATCGGGCTGTCAATAGGCAGCGGATTTCCCTCCGTCAGATTTTCCTTGACATTTCCGGCGCGGCCTGCTATAATGGTAGCACGTTTGGGCTGCCGGCCTCTTTTCAGGGCCGGCAGCTTTTGTAAGGTTTCGGAATGCAAACTTAAATTTGCTCTTTTGGAAGCAAAAACGTCATCATCCAGGAGGAAAGCGGATGGAACCTACTTTTCAGACCAGGCCGGGGTTTGTGGTGGCCGGGATGCTCTACCGGGGAAAGAACCAGAACCAGGAGATTCCCCGGCTGTGGGACGCCTTCATCAAGCGTGAGGAAGAGATCGAGTACCGGACGGTTCCCTGCACGGCTTACGGGGTGTGTGACCGCTACGACCCGGCCACAGGGGATTTCGACTATCTGGCCGGTTTCGGTGTGGACAGGGCAGACGGCCTGCCGGAAGGCATGGTCAGTTGGCGCATCCCGGCCCAGACCTATGCGGTCTTTCCGACCATCCTCGCCACCCTCATGCAGACCATTAAGTACGCGAACCACACATGGCTGCCTCAATCCGGCTGCCGCCGGGGCGAAGGGCCGGAATTCGAACTCTACGACGAGTACTTCATGAGCGAATCTGATACGTTCCACCTCTGTATCACTGTGCTTCGGGAATAAACGAGGGCACTGATGGTTTGCCCTTGCGAGGAGCGTAGCGACGAAGCAATCTCCGGCGTAACGCCCATGGGCAGAGCCTTCTCATGCATTTATTACGCTGGAGATTGCCGCGTCGTTGCGCTCCTCGCAGACTGTATCGACAGGTCTGTGTGGCTTATGCTCCTATGTGTGGATAAGAGGATGGTGTGTTGGTGCAACCGCCTCCCCAGCCCCTGCCGAAGCCCGGCGGGGGGCTGAGAGGTGCATTTCCGCAGTTATGATCGCAGGGAACGGGGCAGCCTTACGGTGGCTGTGGTTCCCTTCCCTGCCTGGCTTTCGAGGGAGAGGGTTCCTCCGTGGGCATGGAGGATGCTCTGGCAGATCGCCAGGCCCAGCCCTGTGCCCCCGGCTTGGCGGCTGCGGGCGGTGCCCACGCGGTAGAAGCGTTCGGTGATGTAGGGCAGGTGTTCAGGCGGGATACCCTCTCCATCGTCCGCTACCACTACAACGATTCCGCCGCCCTCGCTCCGGGCGGAAACGGCGATGCGGCCCCCTGCGGGCGTGTGGCGGAGGGCGTTTTCGAGCAGGTTGAGGAAGACGCGAATCAGGTGGCCGGGATCGGCCTCGATTTCCTGAGGGTCGGAAGGGAGATCGAGGGATACTTCCCTGCCTGCGGTATCGGGAAAGGCCGAGACGGCCTCTCGCAACAGGTCGGAGAGGTCGAATTTCTCCTTTTTGAGGCCCAACTGCCCGGCGTCGGCGCGGGCGAGGGTGAGGAGCTGGGAGATCAGGCGTTCCATCACATCGGCGGCCCGGTCGGCGGTCTCCAGGGCGGTCCGGTATTCCTCCAGCGATTCCTCCCCGGCGAGGGCCATGCTGGTGCTGACCTTAATGCGAGCCAGAGGGGTCCGCAGCTCGTGGGAGGCATCGGCGGTGAAGCGCCGCTGCTGCTCGAAGGCGGCCTCCAGGCGGGCGTAGGCTTCCTCCCTGGAGCGGAAGGCGGCCTCCAGGCGGGCGATCATGCCGTTGAAGGTGTGGGCCAGCCGGGCCAACTCGTCCTCGCCTGCCACTTCCAGGCGGCGCGACAGGTCTTCCTCCCCGATTCTGGAGGCGGCGAAGGTCACGTCCCGGACAGGCCGCAGGGCGCGGTCGGTGAGGAACATCCCGCCCAGCCCAGCGATCAGAAGAGCGGCGGGCAGGAGCGTCAAGAGCGTCTTGATCTGCCTGCTCCCCTGGCGGTCGTATTCGCTCAGGTCTTCGGCGATCTGGATAACGGCGACCGGCCTTCGGTCGAACAGCCAGGGCATCGAAAAAACGCGCACCCGATCCCCGCCGTTTCTCACCGTACTCAGAATTCCCTTGCCTTCCAGGGAGCGGCGAAAAGAATCGGCGTCCCATGGTTCGGCCATGCCGGGCGGCCCCAGCACCCGACCGTCCAGGCCGATGAGCCGCGGCCTGCGGATGGCGGCCAGCCGCCGCGTGTCCTGGTCCACCGGCCAGGCCCGGCTGTCGAAGAAACTGCCCTCGGGCGGACCAGGTTTGGGACCGTCCGGGGGAGGCGGCGGTCCGAGAGTGTTATCTCTGCGAAACGGCCTGCCGCCGCGGCGCGAGCCAAACGGCCTGTGGAACGGCCTGTCCCCGAAACGAAGCCCCCTCTCGATGAGGGCCTGGTCGATTGCGCTCGCCGCCCTCTGGCGGGTGGTCAGGAAGAGGGTCAAGCCGAAAGCGCCCAGCACCAGAGCCAGCACGCCCATATTCCAGAGGGTCAGTCGGACCCGGAAGGACTTCCACCTCATACGGTTTCTTCCTCCCCCGGGGAGCGGAGCGTGTAGCCGACCCCGTGTACGGTTTGAATCAATTTCACCGGATGGGGCGCATCGACTTTTTTGCGGAGCTGGGCGATGTGAAAATTGACAGTGCCGTAGTCGCTCTCTTCTTCGTTCCAGACGCGCTCCATGATGACCTCCCGCGTCAGGGTGCGGCCTTCGTTGCGGGCCAGGGCTTCCAGCAGGTCGAACTCATGTGGCGTCAGGGAGATCGACTGCCCGGCCCGGCTGCCCGTGCGGGCGGTGGTATCGATTACCAGGTCCGCCACCCGGATCACCCGGGCCTTGTGCAGCTTGTCCCGCCTTAACAGCGCCCGGACGCGGGCCAGAAGCTCCGGGAAGGCGAAAGGCTTGGGCAGGTAGTCGTCCGCCCCGCTCTCCAGGCCGCGAACCCGGTCGTTCACCGCATCGCGGGCCGTCAGCATCAGGATCGGGACCGGGTCGCGCCGGGCGCGAATGCGCTCGCAGACCTCCCACCCGTCGCGCCGGGGCAGCATGATATCCAGGATAATGAGGGCATAGACCCCTTCCTTCCAAAGCCTCAATCCGGCGTCCCCGTCGGGCGCGATATCGGTCTCATAGCCCGCCTTCTTCAGCCCCGCCTGGACGCGCTCCGCGATCACATCATCGTCTTCCACCAGAAGGATTTTCATGGATTTGCTCCTGCCACCTTATGCTGGGCATTGTTTCGAGAGAGAGAGGTGATATCCCTCCGGGAAAGCCCCTCACCCCTTGCCCTTCTCTTCTGAACACGGCTGCGCCGCTATATGCGCCCGGGATGACCATGCCCAAAGCCCCCCTCCCACCTGCCAAAAGGGCACAAATCGTGCGTGCCCATAAGAGATCCATCAAAACGCCGTACAATCCGCTCCCCCCGTCTTGGCAAGGCGGGGGGAGCGGTCACGCCAACCTCACATCCTCTTAGCCGCACATAGGAGAGCGGGCCGGGGATAAAGCGCTTTTCATGCCCCTCGCCGGGCTTCGGCGAGGGGCAGTCGCTCATCCGCTACCACTCGCCCTCTTCTTCAGGGCCTGAGGAAGGCGGAGCCATGCCGGGGCCACGCCGTCCCCCTTGGCCGCGACCGGATATCGAGGGGCCGTCCTCATCCCAGCCGCCCCGGCCGCGAGGGCCGCGCAGATGTCTGGGGCCGCCGCCGTGCATCCGCCTTCCGGGACCGAACCCCATCCGTCCGCCCTGAGGAGGCAGTTGCGTAAAGGCTTTTGCCACGGCTTTATACTGCTCCTCGGTCAGCACGGCTTTCAGCTTCTTCAGGGCCTCTTTCCGGATCCGCTCCCGGGCGGCCTGCATTTCTTTCACCTCGGCCTGCCCGATCTTGCGAACCTCGGCAAGCTGCTTGTCCGTCAGTTCCACCTCGCGCAGGGCCGGGCCGAGGGGCCCGAACGCCTCGCGCCGGGGGCCGCCGAAACCGGGGCCGTCCTTGTCTGGAGGAGGTGAAGGGGCCTGGGCAAAGGCCACCGTCGCTGCCAGCAGCACGGGCGCTACTCCGATCATCATCCTGGTTACGATCCGTTTCATGGAAATCTCCTTTCATCAATCGGTTGTCTATTGGCTTGAGAGGAAGAGAGTGTTTTCGGGTCTGCCCGTCTCTTCTCCCTTACGCCTTTATTCTATCAGGCGGGCATTAGGAATTTATGAGGATTGGGCTGAGAGAAAAAATATTTTTCAGGCGATCAGGAGCTTCCCTGGCAAGGCGCACACGGAGAAGAGCAAAAAATTCTTATAATATATATTTAATTAAAGTAATTTCAAGTAATATAAAATGGAATGCAAAAAAAGAAATACACAGAATACTAAAACGGGCCCGATTGAATGAGGCTTATGAGCCTTCGTTATCCGGTCGGAAATTGATGGCGGCCCCCCGTCTCACAACTCCGGCAATTGCACCTCAAGCGGCTGGCCCTCGAAGACGGCCTCGATTTCGCGCTGGCAGAGGTACAGCGAGGCCCGCGCCGATTCTCCCGATAGGAGCGCAGCATCCCGGTTGTCGCTCATGCAGCGGATAGCGTATTCGAGCTCTCCGGTAAAGCCGTCTAGGGCGGGAAGCTGCGGGAACTCCTGCCCGCCGTCTTCGATCAGGGCCAACAAGGGCTGTCCCCAGGCGGAATTGTATTGCAGCGTCCCTTTCTCGAAATAAACATCGAAGCCGTGCTCGAAGGTGCGCCCCGGCATGGAGATCGCCCCGCTCTGGCAGGTGATGCCCCAGTTCCGGTTGTCGTATAGATATGAGGTGGACAGGTAGGCCACCTGCCCTTCAGCGGTCCGCACGCCGGCAGCCGCCACCCGGTCCGGCATCCCGAACAGGAAGCGGATGTAGTCCGAGTCGTGGATATGCAGGTCGAGAATGGGGCCGCCCGTCCTTTCCTTTTTAGAGAACCAGTCTTCGGTCGACCAGTCGGGCCTGGAAATGATGCGCTTGAAGTTGCCGCCCTGGAAGCTGCCGTAGCGCCCGTCCTCCATCGCCTGCTTCACGAACAGGAACTCGGGGATGAAGCGAAGCACCTGGGCCACCATAAAGTAGCGCCCCATCTCGCGGGCTGTCCGCACCATGGCATCGGCCTCCTCCTGGCGGAGCGCGATGGGCTTTTCCAGGATCACATGCTTACCCGCCTTGAGCGCCGTCAGGGCGGCGTCCCTGTGCATGATGGTCGGCAGACAGATATCGATCAGGTCGATATCCGGGTCGGCCACGATATCCTCAATCGCGGTATATTTGCGAATGCCGGTCAAGTCATGGACGCCTCCGCCCTCTCCAAAATTGCCCCGGATGTCCTCCCAGTCGCCGGTCAGTTTTCTGGCGTTTCGCGTGCAGAGCGCGACCACCTCCGCTCCTTCGATCCGCTTATACGCCTTGAAATGGGTCACTCCCATAAACCCGACTCCGATAATGCCAACGCGTATCATGCCGCACCTCTTTTCTTATATTTCCTTTTTATTTAGGCCGATGTCGGCCCAGTTCCTTCGTTTTCGCCTGCCCGGAAGGAAGGAAAAGGCCGGCGGCGAATAAAGGGACGGAAGATATGCGGGCGCGGGAGTGTTGCGATGCATACCTTGACATTCATACGACTCATTCTGCCTGGGGCGGCCCTTCTTTTCTGCCGGTGGTCTGCCTCCGCCCCGGCGCAGATCGGGAGGAAAGCGATGGCAACAACGGCACAGGCGGTCGCGCCGACAAAGACGTGCCCCGCTCTGGAGCGGCTGAAAGCGGCGGATTACCGTCCGGCAGGGGTGGTGGGCGACCGGATCGCCGCCGGGATTGAACAGTGGTTCCTGGTCGCGCCGGAGGCGAACCCGGCCATGCTGGAGATGTTCCGCGACCGGGACCGCCAGCCTTCTCGGAACCTGCTGCCCTGGGCCGGGGAGTTCCCAGGCAAATACCTGACCTCCGCCGTCCAGACCCTGCGACTGACCGGTGACAAGCGGCTCAAGGCTTACCTGACCCGCTTCGTGAAGGATCTGGTCGCCGTGCAGGACAGGGACGGCTACCTGGGGCCGTTCCCCCGCGCCTCTCGCCTAATGGGGCCGGGTCTCTGGGATATCTGGGGCCATTACCACTGCATGCTCGGCCTCTATCTGTGGTCCAAAGAAACCGGCGACAGCGAGGCGATGGATGCCTGCCTGCGGGCCGCCGACCTGCTCTGCCGGGTCTTTCTGGAGGGCAGAAAGCGGGTGGTTCAGGCCGGTTCCGAGGAGATGAACGAATCGGTCATCCACATCCTCTGCCTGCTGTACAAGGAGACGGGCCAGGACAAATACCTAAGGCTGGCCCGGGAGATCGAGAAGGACTGGGAGATGCCCCCTTCGGGCGACTACATCCGTACCGCCTTGACAGGCCGGGAATTTTTTGAGTGCCCCAAGCCCCGGTGGGAGGGGCTGCACGGCATCCAGGCTATCGCGGAACTCTATTATATCACCGGCGACCCGAAATACCTCCAGGCTTTCACCCACATTTGGTGGAGTATCGCCCGGGGCGACCGCCACAACACAGGCGGCTTCTCGTCCGGGGAGCAAGCGACCGGCAATCCCTACGATCCCCGGGCCATCGAAACCTGCTGCACCATCGCATGGATGGCTCTGACCGTGGACATGCTCCGCCTGACCGGGGATTCTCTGGCCGCCGACGAACTGGAGATATCCTCCTACAACGCCGTGCTGGGATCGCTCAATCCGGCGGGCCGGTGGGTGACCTACAACACCCCGATGGACGGACAGAAGAAAGCCTCGGCCCATGATATCGTCTTCCAGGCCCGCGCGGGCAGCCCGGAGATCAACTGCTGCTCCGTCAACGGCCCGCGGGGGCTGGGCATGCTCTCCGATTGGGCGCTCATGGCGGCCCCGGACAGCCTGACCGTCAATTTCTACGGCCCCGGAATCTATGCCGCCCGTATCCCCGCCGGGCCGAAAGTCAAAATCGTCCAGGAAACCGGCTACCCCAGAGAGGGCAGGGTTCTCCTGAAGGTTTCCCCAGACCGAGCCCGCCGGTTTGCACTCCGGCTGAGGGTTCCGAACTGGTCGGCCCATACCCGCGTGGCCGTCAACGGCGAGCCGCTAGCAGAGCCTCAGCCGGGCCGCTATTTCAAGCTGGAGCGCGAATGGAGTCCCGGAGACACCATCGATATCGCCTTCGATTTCTCGCTGCACTTCTGGGCGGGGGAACGGGAGTGTGCGGAGCGGGCCTCCATCTACCGGGGGCCGATTCTTTTGGCCTACGACCCCCGCTTCGACCGCTACGATCCGAACAATCTGCCACCTCTGGAAGCGGCCCGGCTGAAAGGGGAGCCGGTGCTTGCGGCGCAGTCGCCGGAGCCGATTGTTCTGTTACGCTTCCTCACTGCCTACGGCCAGCAGATCACCCTCTGCGACTTCGCCACCGCCGGGGCGACCGGAACGCCCTATATTTCCTGGCTTCCCGTCCGGGGCCTGACGCCCCGGCCCTTTACCCGCGAGAACCCGCTCCGGACATACCGGCCGGACGGAAAGCAGCCATAAGGAGCCGTCCCATGCAGCTTTACTTTCTGAGACACGGCATCGCCGAAGACCGACAGCCCGGCCAGGAGGACAGCCAGCGGCACCTGACGCCCGAAGGGGAAGCAGAGATGCGCGCCATTGCTGCGGGACTGGCAAAATTGAATATCAAGCTCGATAAGATCGCGACCAGTCCCCTGACCCGCGCCCTCCAGACGGCTCACATCGTGGCTGACGTTCTCGGCCTCACCGACCGCTTTGCGGTGGACCCGCGCCTGGGAGGTGGCTGCGGCCTCTACGACCTGGCGCAAATCCTGCACGGCCTTCCGCAAAAAGGGCGGGCGCTCCTGGTCGGTCACGAACCCGACTTCAGCGAGATGGTTTCCGAACTGATCGGGGGAGCCTCCATCGAGTTCAAAAAAGGCGGCCTGGCCCGGGTGGACGCGGACAGCATCGACCCGGGCAACGGGGTTCTGCAATGGCTGCTCGTTCCGAAGCACTTCACCTTATGCGAATGACGGCCTACTCCCCGAAAACGAAATAGCCGAAGCGAGGGGGCACGTGGTAGTTCGGCTGAGGGGTTTTGACATCCGACCACAGGCTGAACTGCCTGTCCGGCTCCAGCCCGTCCAGGCGGTAGAAATTGATGCGCCAGGCCGTGCCGGGCCTGGGCGGATACAGCGGGGTGAGTTCCTCGAAATCGGCCAGAGGGATCATCACCTCCAGGCTCCAGCCGTTGTCGCGGTCGGTGGATTTGGCCGACGTTTTGTTCACCATGCCGTTGACATGGCTTTTCAGGCGGACGCCTTTCAGGTCGAACTGCTTGTAAAGCCGTTTGTTGCTGACGATATAATCGTAGAGCGTTCCCAGGGCGTTCATCTCCAGCCCGATGTAGGAGGTCATATCCTCCGGGTCGGACATGATGAAAACTTCCACGGTGTCCTCTTCATAGGTGGGAGCATCGCGGTAAGTGTATTTGGCCGTAATGTCCGGGTCGCCGGGACAATCGAAGGAGATATACAGGTTCTTATTGTCCCACAAAGCCCTGGCGATAGTTTTATAGCGCGGCCTATCGCCCTTTTCCCAGGGGAATTGAAACGAAACGGCCTGCGCCCCGTTCCAGGCCGCTTCATTGATTTTCCCATCGATTCTGATCTGCCCTGTGGCGCGGCGGCAGATATAGCGCGGCAGATCCGACCCGGCTTCCTGGGTCGCCGACAGAAGCATGGCCGCCCCCAAGCTCAGCCCGGCCAGCATCGTCAAAATGAGAAACGCTCTGAGTTTCATATCCCCTCCTGTGGAAAGCGATAGAACGCCGCGGTCAGCTTTATGAATTCGAGCGCGACAACAAGGTTCCTGCTTTTCAGGGGATGCTTCTTTTAAACACGGATAAAAGCTCTGATGCACACAAATAAATAAAACCTTCCGTCTTGATCCTGCTTTTATCGGTGTTCATCTGTGTTCAAAAAGAAGCCCCCATCTTCACACAATCTCATTCCACCACAAGAGGAGGCGGTTAGAATGGGTAAAGCCGCGGAGAAGACCGAACGGCTCAGGAGCGCCCTGGCGCACCGGGAGGGGGACAGGGTTCCGGCAGGTGAGTTTTACTGGACGGGGTTTCTGAAGCGGTGCGAGGCGAAATGGGGCGAGGATTTCGACCCGTACCGCCATTTCGATCTGGACTATATCGTGGTCAACCCGAATATGGATCCCCATATCCGGCCTTTCAAGGTGTTGCGGCAGGAGGGGGAGGATATCGTTGTCAGGACAGGCTTCGAAGCCACCATCCGGCGCTCCGGCGACCTGCCGATGCCCTATTTCGAGGCGTTTTCCATCAACGAACCCGAGCAGATGGCCGACTTCGCCTTCGACGGCCCGGCAGACCCTCGGCGATTCTTCCAGAGCGGAGACGACCAGATCAATTGTGTGGGGGATGCCCTGGCCCGCGATATTCCTTCCTGGGAGGCTCGGCTCTCCCCCTATACGGAGGATTTCGCGGTCTTCGGCTCCGTCTGCGAGCCTTTCGAATATCTCTGGCGCATCATCGGCACGGAAAACGCTCTCATGTGGATGGCGACCGACCCGGAGCTTTTGAATGATTTCGTCCGCCGCATCGGGGAATTTATGCTGGCTCTGGGCAGGGCGCAGATCGAGGCGGGCCGGGGACGGCTGGCGGGCATGTATATCTGGGGCGATGTCGCCTACCGGAAGGGTATGCTCTTCGGAGTCTCGCGCTGGCGCGAGATGTTTAAGCCCCACGTCAAGGCCCTCATCGACCTTTTCCACGCCCACAACCTGATGGCAATCTATCACGGCTGCGGCTGCGCGACCGATATCCTGGGCGATATGGCGGAGATCGGGCTGGACGCCTACAATCCTCTGGAGGCCAAAGCCGGGCTGGATGTGGTGGAACTCAAAAAGCAGTATGTCGGGAAGCTGGCCTTCTGCGGCAATATCGATGTCCGGGTTCTCGAAAAAGGCGACCCGGAGGCCATTCGCAGGGAAGTTCTGTATAAACTGCAAGCCGCCCGGGGCGGTGGCTATATCTTTCAGTCCGACCACTCGGTCAGCAGCGGCGTCGCCCCCGAAAGCTACGCTCTCGCCGTGGAAACGCTGAGGAAGCGCGGGAGATTCCCGCTGGATTTATAGCCGGTTTTTGCCGGGGTAAAGCGGCGTACTCGCCCTTTCTGCCAGGGCGGACGCGAAGGTCGGCTCCTAAAGCGCATATCAACTCACATCAAAGGAGCGCACACCCTATGGAACGCTACGGAATGATCCTCAAGATCAGGCCGGAAAAGCTGGAGGAATACAAGAAGATTCATGCCGATGTCTGGCCCGGCGTGCTGGATATGATCGAGAAATGCAATATCCGCAACTATTCTATCTACCACAAGGACGGCTTTCTGTTCAGCTATTTCGAGTATGCCGGGAGCGACTACGAGGCCGATATGGCGAAAATGGCGGCGGACCCCTTGACCCAGGAATGGTGGGCCGTCTGCAAGCCCTGCCAGGAACCGCTGGAGACCCGGGCCGAAGGCGAATGGTGGGCCGATATGGAAGAGGTTTTCCATACGGAGTGAGGGAGACTCCCACACCCGCGGCGGCATGATGCACATCCTGAACGCGATCCTCGATAACGAGACGGATGCCTCCGAAACCCTCTCCCCTCCGGGCGTGGGCGGCAATATCACCGACCCTGAGAAAGTGCGGGAAACCTTCGGCGGCAGGGTCAGCATGATCGGCGGGATGGATCAGTTCAACATCCTGACCGGCGGTTCCCCGGAACGCATCCATGCCGAGGTGCAGCGTCTTTTCGAAGGTTTCGGCAGGAATGTGGGCTACATTCTCTCCGCCTCAGACCACTTCTTCGAGACGCCGGTGGAGAATTTGAAGGCGTATGCGGAGGCGGCGAGAGAGTGTTGGTATTGATTTTTCAGAAATATATATAATACTGAGATTTTCATTCAAACCACTCGACTCAAAGGGCTTCGTCCAGCTGCCCCGTCGGATGGAGACAGATACCGAGGTCAGTTTGTCCGATAGGACAGTTGGCCTTTTGCTATTTTGTCTGTGCCCTCTCCTATACATCCTGACCGCGGCAGGCTTTGCACACAACTGCTCCGGCGAGGACTCTCTGGCTGTCGAGTTTGCCTAACCATGGACAGCAAAAAGCGCAACCGCCCTGGATACTATTCCTGTAAAGGTTTCTGGCAAGCGGCTGCGCCTGCCTGTTTCCTCGACGCCGACCTTCATGGAGCCAAGCCGCCGGTGAACGGTGTAAGAGCTTCCAGATTGGCCCGGAATTCCGGGCCTCCCCTGAACCTGATCCGACCGCCTGGCACATCCGGCCCTTCTA
>JADLDR010000058.1 GCA_020846535.1 Armatimonadota bacterium
ACGATCCTCTCCGGTGTGAAGGCGCTCCGCCAGCGGAGCGCAACCGCTTACCGCACCTGGACCAGTGAGCGTAAAAGGGTGAAGCGACCGCAGCCGTCTCGCTTCGTCAAACGTTCAGACGGTTCTCGCTTTGGCGAGAAGGGCCCTCGCGCGAGCGGTGAGGCACGGGCCAACCTGTCAACTGGCCTCATGTTCCGAACCGGCGTATCGGTTCAGGGACAAGCCGCTTCCTTCAGGGAGCGGTCGTTGACGATGTCGCTCCTTAACATCCGCTCGTATCGGCTACGAATCCATTTCCCGTCAGCGTGCCTCGATCACTCCCATATCCGCATCCAGAACGATTTCGGCATTGCCAACGCCACGGAATGCCGGACCTTCCAGGATCTCCCTGCCAAACCTTCTGCTCAGCCTCCCGCCTGATGGCTGATCCGTATATCACGGTTGCTTCGGCGACTACTTCTCCGCCAGCGCCGCGTCGCGCTTCATTTTGAAATAAGCGACATCGGCTTTCGCCATCTCCAGGAAGAGGTGCGGGGCGTGTTTGGGAATCTCGAACTCGGCGTGGACGGAGCAGGGGCCATCGAAGCCGGAGCGGACCAACTCCTTGAAGACCGTGCCCCAGGGAACGCCCCCCTGTCCGGCCAGGACGCATTCCCAGTGAATGCCGCCTTCCTCCGCGCCGGGCTGGAAGTGGGGCCGGAAATCCTTCAGGGCGACAATGGAAAGGTACTGCTTCGCCATAGCCAGGCCGAAGGGGAACGGCTCCCCGTCGATCAGCATATGGCCGGGATCGATGTAGGCCCCGATATAGCGAGGGTCGAAGCCGGACAGGATGTGCATCAGGGCGGCGCAGTTGATGCCCAGGTAGCCGTGGCCGCTGTGGGTATGGTAGGTGATTTTGACATTGTATTTCCGGCCCAGCTTTTCCCAGCCCTCAAGCCCTTTTCGGAAGCGATCCACCTCCCGCCAGTAGTCCTGCCCGGTCGGATCGACCATATAATAGCCGAGCTTGAGGAGCCGCACATCGGCGGCGTCCATCCCCTGAAGGAGCAATTCGCTGCCGGGGCCGTCGGGCCAGAGGACATCGAAGTTGCCGGTCACAAAGGCCACCGGCTGCCCGGCCTCTTTCATCCTTTTGGCCGCCGGGGGCAGCGCGGACATCACATTCTCCGGGTTGACCGCATACCCCGGCCTGACGCACAGGTCCCACCCCTCCAGCCCCACCCGCTCCCCGGCGGCGACCAGGCCATCCACATCCAGCTCTTTCAGAAACTTGCTGAAGAACACGATTCGCATATTGGTCTCCTTTCCGCTCTCAGACGCCCAGCAGGTCGGGTTCCACCCACACCCGGTCGGTGTTGGACAGGATCTCCCGCTGGCGCGGCGTCACGCTGGCAAGCGTTTTCTCCTTGGGTTTATAGCCGGCCCAGACCCCGGCGTCGTTCCTGCCGAAATTGACGATCATGGTTTTCCGGGTCTTCTGAGAGCGGTTGGGCCGCCCGTTGTGGATCAGGGCCTCGTTGAAGATGATGATATCCCCTGCCCGCACGTCGTTGAAAAGATGCTGGGCGAGCAGGTCGAGGCGGTTCATATCCACCGAGAACTGCGCCCGGTGAGATCCCGGGATCACCTCGAACTCCCCTCCCCCTTCGCCCACATCGGTCATGCAGTAAAAGACTTTGACCATCGGGCAGGTGAACTGGCCGTGAACGACGTGGCCGGTGGGATGCGGGCGGACGCCCCGGTGCCAGCCGCCCCCGGCATAGCCTGGATAGGTGTAATAGAGGTCGTTATCGATATGCCTGAAGTCCGCGCCCAGGAACTCCGCCAGATACGGCTCCACGACCGGATGATCGAAAAAGCGCCCGAAGCGGGGGTCGGCGTCCACTACCCTCGAGACGGGCCGGTTGAGGTGATACTTCATGCCTTCGAGGTTGTCCGCGTTGAGGGTGCTGAGGTCGGTCTTCTCCGCCTCATCCATCCAGCGCGTGTATTCGGCCACCTCATCGGGCGGCATCGCGCCCCTCAGATGCAGATACCCCTGCACATCGAAAGCGAAGCGGTCATCATCGGATACAGGCATCCGGATTCCTCCTTTGTCGCCCTATCGATTAGGCCTGCGAGGGCGAAGCCCGAAGCCACTTCCAGGGTAGCACCCACGAGTAAAGCCTTCTTGGGCCTTTGTTACACTGGAGATCGCCGCGTCGCTGCGCTCCTCGCAATGACAGCGATATGGCGTAAGCCTTGATTCTGTTAGTGAGTTCTCTCTGCAAACGTCCTTATCCTTTTTCGCTCAGACAAGTTCCCAGGCGTTGTTATGGATCGATCCAACCCGAGCTGGTGTAGCCTTCAAACGGCTCTCAGCCGGTTATCGAAGGCATCCCTGTTTTGCGCCCGGCAAAGGAGGGTGGCGGCCTGCGTGGAATATGCCTGGTAGAAAGGAGCCTGTCATGGCCGATCTCCACTCCGACACCCGGCCCGAAGCCGAAAGGGCGCTGCTTAACCTGCTGCGTCAGGCCCCTGCATGGCGCAGGCTGGCAAAGGTCGGCTCCCTGAACCGGACGGTCCGGGGGCTGGCTCTTTCCGGGCTGCGCGAGCGGTATCCGGCTGCCTCGCCCTCCGGTCTGCGGAGCCGACTGGCCGCCCTGCTGCTGGGAGAGGCAGCGGCCTCTCTCCTCAATGGCCTCTCCACTGACAGGAGGTTTCCGGTGAACAACGACGATCCCATCGAGGTCACGCTGCATGTGACGGCGATTCTGGAGGGCCTGGACATTCCCCACTATATCGGGGGATCGCTGGCAAGCGCCCTCTATGGCGTCGCCCGCTCCACCAATGACGCCGATATTGTCGCCGATATCGCCATCGAGCAGATCGAGCCTTTGCTCAGGCGGCTCGGAGAGGATTTTTATGCGGATGCCGGAGCGATCCGGGATGCCATCATCCGCAAAGCGAGTTTCAACCTGATTCATCTGGAAACGATGTTCAAGGTGGATATTTTCATCCTCAAAGACCGCCCTTTCAGCGAGGCGGAACTGGCTCGCCGCATCAGGCACATCGCGACTGCCGAACCGGAAAGAACCGCCTACTTCGCCTCCCTGGAGGATACCGTCTTATCCAAGCTTCTATGGTACAAGGAAGGCTGCGAGATGTCGGACAGGCAGTGGGAGGACATCCTGGGCGTCCTGAAGGTGCAGGCCGGCCGGTGGGACAGCGGCTACCTGCGCCGGTGGGCCAGGGAACTGGCGATAGAGGATTTGCTGGACAGGGCGCTGGCCGAAGCGAGCAGCGCCTGACCGTTCACAGGAGGATTTCCCATGAAAATCGCATCCATCGAACTGATCGAGGTGTTCGTCCCCTACATCGAGCCGATCCGGGCCGCCGAATGGCCCGACCACCCGCACACTATCGCCCGGGTGCGTACCGATGAAGGGCTGACCGGGCTGGGCGAGTCCTGGACGCCCCGGCAAAACATCGGCAGCCTGGAATCCTATATCGGACGCAACCCCCTGGAGATGGACATCGCCTCCCTACACGCCCCGCTTCAGTCGGCCCTTTACGATATCGCGGGGCAGGCCCTGGGGCTTCCGGCCTGGAGGCTGATCGGAGACCGGGTCAGGGAGAGAATCCCGGTCGCCTACTGGTCGTGCCATATGCCGCCCGAATCCACCGCAAAGGAGGCCGAAAAAGCGGTCGCGCTGGGCTTCAAAGTGCATAAGCTGAAAGCCCGCTCCCGGGACATAGTGCGCCAGGCCGAACTGATCACGAAGGCTGCGGCAGGGGCGGATTATGCCATCCGCGTGGATCCCAATACCGAGTTCACCTATGTGGACACCGCCGTCAAACTGGCCCGCCAGCTCGAACCTTACCATATCGACTGCTACGAAGACCCGGTTCTCAAGCAAAACCTCGACTGGTATCGCCTGCTCCGCCAGAAGCTGGATATCCCGCAGGCCCTTCACCTGGGCGATCCGGCGGCGGTGCTGGATGCGGTCAGGGCCGGGGCGGCGGACCGCTTCAATATCGGCGGCAATGTCGCCTCCGTCCTGAAGTGCGCCGCCATCGCGGAGGCCGCTCAGTGCCCCATCTGGCTGCAAACCGGCGGCCTCTGCCTGGGGATTCAGACCGCCTTTTCCGCCCACCTGCAAGCCGTCCTGCCCGGCGACATCCTCCCCTGCGACGAACTGCCCTTCGTGCGTGAGGATTCGCTGGTCGGCGACAGCCTTCTCATCAGGGAAGGCCACATCTCTGTTCCGACCTGCCCGGGCCTGGGAGTCGTGCTGGACGAGAAGGCAGTGGAAAGGTATCGAACGGGGTAGGAAGAGAAGACTTTGGCTTGGTTGCCCGGTTTTTGAATAAGGGTTTCCACTGTATTAATTAGGGAACATCCCATCGCTTCCATCCTCCTGGAACCCCTTCGCATCGAGAGCGGTTATGTATGAGCTTTTGTCAAAAGGTGTGTAAATTGAACGGCTCAGGCGGCGGTTTTGGCTCCTTCCTGAGCCGTCTCCTTTCCTATCGG
>JADLDR010000059.1 GCA_020846535.1 Armatimonadota bacterium
AATACAGGGACCCTATCGAGTTTTTCGCCCGCACCTACCTGACCGAAGGGATGCGGCGGCTCCTGACGGCTTCGGTCGAGCGGCTGGCAGATAGGGGCAGGGAGCCTGTGGTGCAATTGAAGACCGCCTTCGGCGGGGGCAAGACGCACACCATGCTGGCCCTGTTTCACCTGCTGGGGGGGGATACGGCGGTCGAGCGGCTGGCCGGAGCCGGCGATATCCTCCGGGCATCCGGCCTGGGGCAGTTGCCTGAAGCAAAGATCGCTGTCGTCGTGGGGACTGCGATCAACCCTTCGCGAGCGCGAGAGGTGGGCGGTATTCCGGTCCATACGCTCTGGGGCGATATCGCAGCCCAACTCGGAGGCGGGGAAGCCTATACCCTGGTGGAAGACGCTGACCGGCGAGGGGTTGCTCCGGGCGCGGACGATCTGGCAGCCCTGATGAACCGCTATGGCCCTGCGGTCATCCTGATGGATGAGCTGGTAGCCTACATGCGCAACATCTATGGCGTGCAGGGGCTGCCCGCAGGCTCTTTCGATGCCAACCTGACGTTTGTGCAGTCCCTGACCGAGGCGGTCAAGCGATCCCGGCGCAGCCAGCTCGTCGCCTCCATCCCGGAATCCGGCATCGAGATCGGCGGGGAAGCCGGAGCCGCCGCCCTGGCGCGGCTTGAGAACACCTTCGGCAGGCTGGAATCGATCTGGAAACCGGTCGGCGCGATGGAAGGCTTCGAGATCGTGCGACGGCGGCTCTTCACGACGGTGCAGGATGAGGTCTCGCGGAATAAGGCGTGCGAGGCGTTCCGCCGCTTCTATGACGCCAATCCCGCCGATTTCCCGCAGGAGTGCCGGGAAGGAGCCTACCGGGACCGCCTGCGGGCCGCGTATCCCATTCATCCCGAACTCTTCGACCGCCTCTATGAAGACTGGTCCTCGCTCGAACGCTTCCAGCGCACACGGGGCGTGCTGCGCCTGATGGCGGCCGTGATCCATGAGCTATGGGTGCGCGATGACCGCTCGCTTCTCATCCTGCCGGGATCGCTCCCCCTGGACGCCCCGCGCGTGCGGGACGAACTGCTCCGCTACCTGCCCGAAGGCTGGAATGCCATCGTGGATCGAGACATCGATGGCGAGCGATCCGGGCCGCGCGCCCTGGATGTGGGCAGCCCGCGCTTCGGGGCCGTGTCGGCGGCGCGGCGAGTGGCCCGCACGATCTTCCTGGGCAGCGCGCCCTCCGTCAGGCAGCAGACCGTAAGAGGCATCGAGGATGTGCGGGTTCGCCTGGGTGTGGCGCAGCCCGGCGAGTCGGTGGCCGTCTTCAACGATGCGCTTGCGCGGCTGACGGACCGGCTGACCCACCTCTACAGCGGCAACCGGCGGTACTGGTATGACACCCAGCCCAACCTGCGCCGTACGATGGAGGACCGGGCCGGGAAGTGGGACCCGGCTGAAGTGGAGGCCGAGATCGTGCGCCGCCTCCGGCTGATCCGGGATCGAGGCGATTTCCGGGGCGTCCATGTCTGCCCTGCCTCCGGCGATGTGCCCGACGAACCCCAGGCCCGCCTGGTCGTCCTCTCGCTTTCGGCGGGCCATCGCGCCTCTCGCCGCGATTCCGCCGCTCTGACCGCAGCCAACGAGATTCTGGACCGGAGAGGCGGTGGCCCGCGCGCACACCGGAATATGCTCCTCTTCGCGGCCCCCGACGCGGACCAGGTGGCCGCCCTGGAAGAGGAAACGCGGCGCTATCTGGCCTGGAAATCCATCGCGGAAGAGGCCGATATGCTCAACCTGGACGCCTATCAGAGGCGTGAAGCCACCCAGGGGATGGAGCGCAGCGATCAGACGGTCGGCCTGCGCCTGAACGACGCCTATTGCTGGCTGCTCGTTCCCACGCAGGAAGGCACCGATCCCATGCAGTGGGAAGCCGCCCGCCTGCCTGGCGGCCAGGAGAACCCGGTCGCCAAAGCCGCCCGGAAAGTGCGCAACAGCGGCCAGCTCATCACACAATGGTCGCCCGATCTATTGAAAATGGATCTCGACCGCTGGCTTTGGCCGGATGCGCCCCATATCGGCCTCAAGCGCGTATGGGAATGTCTGACCACCTATCTCTACCTGCCACGCCTGCGGGATGAAGAGGCGCTGCTGGCGACCATCCGGGAGGGCATCAACAGCCGCGCCTTCGGCTATGCCGGCAGCGTCGGCGAGGACGGGCATTATAGAGGATTGCAGTTTGGCGGCGGCGCAGGCTCTATCTATCTGGATGACCGCAGCGTGCTGGTCAAGCCCGATGTGGCAGCCTCACTGCTCGACGCTCAGACCGCCGGTGCTGCGAGAACCCCATATCCACCCACCGGACAGGACAGAGAACCTGTAAAGGTAGCCAACGGCGGTGCCGGGGCAACTCCTGCTCTCTTCCCTTCTGAGACCCCTGGAGCCGCACAGCCGAAGCGTTTTCACGGCTCCGTGCAGCTCGACCCCATGCGGGTGCAGCGCGACGTGGGGCAAATTGCAGAAGAAGTCATTCAACACCTCACCAGCCTGATGGGATCCGATGTTAAAATCACCCTGGAGATTCATGCGACTCTCCCGGAAGGAGTTCCGGATCACCTGGTGCGAACCGTAACCGAAAACTGCCGGACGCTCAAATTCACGACCCAGAGCTTTGAAGAAGAATAAACTTGCCAGGCTATGGGCAGGGACGCACTCATCGGAGAGCCTGTCGCCCCTGTGGGGGTGAACAAATGGTTCGCCCCATAGCGATCCAGATAAGGGGAAAGATCCTCCGCTCCTGGGGGAGGGTGGACCGCTCTCCCCTGGCCTGGGTGTCCTCTCTCCCCTAGCCCCTCTCCCCGAAACCCAAGGGATGCGCCGGAGCGCCTCCGGGGAGAGGGGGATAGAGAGTGCATTGCTTGAGGGATAATCTCTCCCCCTGCCCGTTTCGGGAAGGGGGCGGGGGGGTTAGGGAACGGTCTCCCCAAGGCCCGCCCCCCGCCCCGGCGGGACAGTCACCCTGATCGGGATCGCGATGGGAAAACTTGAAAGCACCCCCCAACCCCCCCGGGCTTTGGGAGGGCTTGGACTGTATGATCCTTTGGTACTCTCACAAAGGCCCCCAAGTCCGCTCCCCTCGCCAAAGTCCGGCGGGGGGGCTGGGGGGCGGTTGCCTGATCGCCGTCCTCTTCCAAACGGTTACCGCCCGCGCATCATCAGGACGGGGACAGGGGAGGCATGGCGCACCCGTTCGGCCACGCTTCCCAGGATCAGGTCTGCGGGGAAGCGGTGACCGTGGGTCGCCATAGCGATCAGACGGCAGTCCAGTTCCTCGGCTTTGCGGACGATCACCTCCGCCGGGTCGCCGCGCCCGATGATGCTGGTAACCTGGGTTCCGCTGGCCTTCATTTTCTCCTCCACCTGCTGCAAATACCTCTGGGCGTCCTCGGTCTCATGGGCGCGGGCGTCGCGGGTGTCGTATTGGGCGATCCGGAGGAGGTAGACATGGGAACCGTGGACGGCGGCGAGGGCGATGATGTGGTCGATCATCGCATTATCGACATCGGTGGCGTCCAGAGGCATCAGAATACGCTCGTACATTAAAAGCTTCCTCCGAAGGTTTGATAAAGGAGCAGGGCGTTCAGGCCGATGACCAGAACGGCGACCAGGATGCCCAGGGCCTTTTCGATCCTGGCGCAGGCGTATTCGCCCATCACCGATTTCCGGCCTGCCAGGATGAGGAGCGGGATGATGGTAAAGGGCAGTTGGAGGCTGAGGGCCACCTGGCTCAGGATCAGCACCCGGTAGCTGTCGAAATTCATGGCGATCACCAGCATCACGGGAACGGAAGTGATGACCAGCCCGACCCGGTAGATGAGGCTGTGCGGGTCTTCGGGCTTCCCCAGAAAGCCGGTGACGACATTGGCTTTCGCCAGGGAGGAGGTGATGGAGGAGCCGATGCCCGCAAAAAGGAGCGCCACCCCGAAGATCACCTGGGCCAGCGGGCCGACCAGGGGGCGCAGCGTTTCCGAAGCCTGCTCGATCCCGCTGGCAGACGTGCCGTGCCGGAAGAAGACGGCAGCCGCCACGATGATCATGGAGGAGTTCACCAGCCAGCCCATGCCCATCGCCATACAGGTATCCAAGAACTCGAAGCGCATCAATTCCTTTTTATGCGCCTCCTCCCCGCTCCAGTCTCGGCTCTGGATGACGTTGGAATGGAGATAGATATTATGCGGCATGACCACCGCGCCCAGCATCCCCATCGCCACCAGGATGCTTTTGGAATCCACCGAAGGGATGACCATGCACGGGGCCAGCGCGCCCCACTCCGGTTTGACCAGAAAGAGTTCCACCACATAGCAGCCCGCGATGATCGCCAGGAAGCCGATGATCATCCGCTCCAGGCGCTGATACCGCTGCCCCAGGATCGCCAGGAGTACGATGACGACCGTCAGGGGAGCGCCGATCAGGGGCGGGATCCCCAGCAGGAGCCGGAATCCCAGGGCGGCCCCGAGGTATTCGGCCAGGTCGGTGGCGGCGCAGGCCACGATGATCGTAATGCCGAGGAAGTGGCTCAGCTTTCGCGGGAAGTGCGCCCGCACATTGGCGGCCAGGGATCGCCCGGTCACGATGCCCAGCCGGGCCGCCATATTCTGGAGCAGGATCAACATCAGGGTGCTGAGGGTGATCACCCAGAGCAGGCTGTAATTGAATTCCGACCCGCCCGCGATATTGGTCGCCCAGTTTCCCGGATCGATAAAGCCCACGGTCACCAGAAAGCCCGGCCCCATATACCGCATCAATTCCCGCCAGAAAGCCGGTTTGCGGGCAGGAACCTCGGCCAGCATCTCCTCCCTCTCAGGGGGGATGGTGTAGGCGGTATCGGGAACGGCAGCCGGTTGTGGTGGGGGTGGGTCTGGCATGGAGGGTTCCATTGATATAATCTGAGTCGCTTCCCAGGAATGAATCGCGCCCTTGCAATTTCACTCATTCTCGCCCGGCAGGAAAACTCCTTTCCCTGTCAAAGAAAGAGGCCATGCAAACCACAGACACCATACTATCCATCGATCAGGGAACCACCGGAGCCACGGTGATTCTGTTTGACCGGCAGGGGCAGCCGGTGGCGAAAGGATATCGGGAGTTTATGCAGCATTACCCGCAGCCGGGCTGGGTGGAACACGATCCCGAGGAGATCTGGGCCGTCACGCTGGAGGCTATCGGGGAGGCGCTGGCAAAAGCCCCAAACGCCTGCCCGGCGGCGGTCGGGATCACCAACCAGAGGGAAACGACGGTGATCTGGGACCGGCAGACTGGAAAACCCATCCATCCCGCTATCGTCTGGCAGTGCCGACGCACCTCCCCGGACTGTGACCGCCTCAAAGAAGCGGGTCTGGCGGAGGTTATCCGGCAGAAGACGGGGCTGGTGGTGGACGCCTATTTCAGCGGCACGAAGATCGCCTGGCTGCTGGATCATGTGCCGCAGGCCCGCGCCCGGGCCGAAGAGGGGCGATTGTGCTTCGGCACGATAGATAGCTGGCTCCTCTGGAAGCTGACGGGCGGGAAAGCCCATGTCACCGATGTGACCAACGCTTCCCGAACGATGCTCTACAATATCCATTCCCTCCGATGGGATGAGGAACTCTGCCGCGCTCTGCGAATACCGGCCTCCCTCCTGCCGGAAACGCGCCCTTCCAGCGACATCTACGGCCATACGGAGGGCGTCGGCAGCCTTCCGGCAGGGCTTCCGATTGCCGGGATCGCAGGCGACCAGCAGGCCGCCCTCTTCGGGCAGGCGTGCTTTCAGGCGGGGATGGCGAAAAACACCTACGGCACGGGCTGTTTCCTCCTGATGAACACCGGAGAGCGTCCGGTCCCTTCGGAAAAGGGGCTGCTGACCACTCTGGCCTGGCAGGTCGGCAGCCGAGTGGAATACGCGCTGGAGGGCAGCGTCTTCATCGCGGGGGCGGCCATCCAGTGGCTCCGGGACGGCCTGAAGCTGATTGCGGAGGCCGCCGAGACCGAAAAGATGGCGGAGAGCATCCCCGATACCGGCGGGGTCTATCTGGTGCCGGCCTTCGTCGGGCTGGGCGCTCCTTACTGGGATATGTACGCCCGGGGAACCCTCACCGGCCTCACGCGGGGAACGGGCAGGGAACACCTGGCAAGGGCCGCTCTGGAAGCCATCGCCTATCAGACGCGGGATGTTCTGGACACCATGACCGCGGAATCCGGCATCATCTTGCAGGAGCTTCGAGCCGACGGCGGAGCTACCGCCAACCGCTTCCTGATGCAGTTCCAGGCCGACCTTCTCGATGTGCCGGTGGCCCTTCCCACGGTCACGGAGACGACCGCCCAGGGGGCCGCCTTCCTGTCCGGCCTGGCGGTAGGCTTCTGGGAGTCCCGGGAGGAGGTCGCCTCGATCTGGCAAGCAGGCCGCCGTTTCGAGCCGGTTATGCCTGAAGACGAACGGGAAACACTCTACTCAGGCTGGCGGCAGGCCGTCAGGAAGGCGATGCTTTAAGAGGCAGGAAGGGACTTCTGGATGAGATTCACGATTCGCTCCACGTTTTCGGCCCCTTTGCCGTAATCGAGAAGGGTTCCCTGGATCGCCGGCTGACTGGCGACGGTCAGCCGGGAAGCGCCGCCTGCCGGTTCGATGGAAACCGTCACGGTTTCGCCGAAACTGCGGAGGCTCATTGGCGACTCCGCCCGAAGGGTCATCCGGTCGGGAGATCGGGCGGTAACCTTCATTCTGGCCTGCTGAAGCGCCCCAAGGGCCTGCTGGAAGGCAGATGCCGGGAGAGCCTCCAGCAAAATCGTCTGCGACTGACGCGGCATAACCCCCCAGGGTTTCCTTTTCGCCCAGGGATAGCGCCGGACAGTGAGCGCGCGGTTGATGACGGCTAAAAGAAGCAGGCCTAACCCACATATGACGACAAAAGGCAGTATCATCAACAAGGCAAGAACTAAGGTGGCCATGGATTTGTCTCCGGCTGCGAATGTCTCGGTTGAGGGTTTCGCGACCTGGAGGGATATTCCTGCTCTTTATCCAATAGATACCAATCCTGATTGTTTTACCCCCTGACCCTACGGAAAAGCGCCTTTAGCAGAGGGGGCGTGATCAGTGTCGTGACAACGACCACCACCAGGGTCACGGCGTAATCCGCACGGTCGATGATACCGCGGGCCAGGCCGGTGCTGGCGAAGATGAGGCCCACCTCGCCGCGGGGGATCATGCCGACGCCCACGGCCAGGCGGCTGACCCGTTTCTCCAGAACGCCCAGGCCCGAAGCCAGCTTTCCGGCGACAGCGACCAGAATCAGGGCGATTTCCAGCAGCATGACGGCATGGCTGGCGGGATCGAAGGGGTTGAGAAGGCTCGGATCGAGAGAGACGCCCATCATGACGAAGAAGATGGGGATGGTGATATCGCCGCTGGCCTCGATTTTCTCGCGGATGTGGGCCGATTCCTCGGTTTTCGCCAGCACCAGGCCGGCGGCGAAGGCTCCGATGATCGGGGCCAGCCCGATTATCCTGGCGAGGCAGGCCAGCAACAGGCAGAAGATGAAGGCGCTGATATGGAGCATTCCCCGGGACTGCATGGGGCCGATGGCGCGGAGCAGCGGCTGGGCGAGCCAGTTGCCCAGGATGACCGAACCGAGCAGAAAAGCGAGGGCCAGCAGGGAGGTTTTGACGATGGCGGCCATCGAGAACCCGCTGCCGTCGGAGGAGAGGCCGGAAACGATGGACAGGATCAGCAGGCCCAGCACATCATCGATGACCGCCGCGCCGAGGATAATGCGCGATTCGCGGGTTCGCAGCTTCCCCATATCGGACAAAACGCGGGCCGTGATGCCCACGCTGGTGGCCGTGAGGGTGGCCCCGATGAAGATGGGCAGCAGCCCTTCCATCCCGAGCGCATGGGCGGCCAGGTAGCCGCCGAAAAAAGGAACGATCACACCGATAATAGCAACCAGGAAGGCGGATTTGCCGACCTGCAAGAATTCATCGAGATCGGTTTCCAGGCCCACCTCGAAAAGCAGAAAGATCGCCCCGATCTCTGCCAGAAGGTGCAGCGGCTCCGTTTCACGGACCAGGCCCAGCACATGGGTTCCGATGAGCATCCCGCCGATCAGCTCCCCGACCACCGCGGGCTGATGAAACCGTTCTGCGGTCCGCCCGCCGACCTTGGCGGCCAGCAGAATCAGGGCCAGAGAGAGGAGAAACTGGCTCATTTCCATAAGAATCATGACGCGGGGACTGTCGCCTTCAGGCGGCACGGGAAAGCCTCCTCCGCATCCGGCTTGCCCTCTCAGGGGCCATGCCGCCCAGCGCCTCCCTTCCCGCACTCCTTTCGTTCGACGGTTGACGTTTTCCTATGAATTGGGGTATCCTAACAGCTACCGCAAGCACCCGGCAGGAGTTTGCCCACCTGCAAAGCCGCCTGCCTTCGCTGTGGTCACCCTCCTGCTCTGTCGGGAGTGCAGGGCATCTGTCCGCCGATATCATCCCTCAATACATCGAGGCACAAAAGCCCCGCGAGTAGGGTTCCGCCTTAACAAATACATGAGAAGATTCTGCTCGTAGGCGATACCCTGGAGATTGCCGTTACACTCCTCGCAGACTGCATCGACTATGCTGAAGCCAGGAGAATTTCGATTTATTATATTCAGGACTTTTGCTTCATAGGGGTGCCGACACCCTATCTTAACCCAAGTTGCTCCCTACCCGAATGGAGGGAGGGGTAGGGGCGCGATGCATCGCGCCCCTACCGCGGCAAACGGCACCGGCCCCGGGTTAGGGGCAACTTGAGTTATCTTAGGGCATCGTTTAGCCGTGCCCCTACCGGCCGCCCGGCAGATGGCATGAAGGGAAAGTCCTGATATTGCGGATGCAAGTTTCTCCCCTATATTTCCTCATGTCGCAGCGCATTCCCTTGTCCGGCAGGCTGGATGACATGCATGGCGATCCGGCAGGATTTTCGGGGGAGGCTGTCGAACTGTTCATCGGGAGGACGGATGGACAGACCGCTTTCTTTTATGCGTTTGCTGGATATCCACCGGGATATGACCCGGGCTTACAGGCAGCACCTGGCGGCCCTGATCGCCCTGAATTGGGAGGGGTCGCTGTCCCTTCTGGATGATTTCGGGGAGCGGTTGAGCTGCCATGCCTTCCTGGAAGAAACCTATATTCTGCCGGTCTATGCCGAACGGGCGGGCAGCATCCCCGGCGGCGCGCCCGAGCTGTTCGAGGCCGAACACCGCCGGATGAACGATTTCGTTATCTGGCTCAGGGACGATATTCGGGCCGCCCTGGAAGCCGTCCCGCAGCCCGGGTCAGCGCGGGAATCGGCCCTGGACCGCGCTATCGACATCCTGGAGCGGGAGTTCCGCTTCAAGCATCTTCTGGAGCATCACGACATGCGGGAGCGCAATGTCCTCTACCCGACGATGGACACCGTGACCACCGATGCGGAAAAGGCATCCCTGCTTTCGCTGGCGGAAGGATAAGATCGAAGGAGCAATCCCGTGTTGAAACATTGGCTGATTTCGCGCATCTTGAGGCCGTTTCGCATAGCAGGGGCGATAGCGGCGGCCATGGCCTGCCTCGTTCTCCTTCTCGGCCTTCTCAAAGCGCCGGGAGTCTGGCAGGCGGCTTCGCTGATGTGGAAGCATCTGGCGGCCCATGTCACGACTGTCAGCGCGCCCTCTCCGGTCATCATCGAGCGGCTTCAGGCGCTGAACCGATTGGAGACGGCCCGGCAGGTGACGCGGCATGTAGTGGAGGCCAAATCGGAGTCGCTGCCCCTTCCGGCTTTCCTGACCGGCGACAAGCTGCTGATGCTGGCCCAGGCGGAGGTGGTGGCCGGAGTGGACCTGAGCGGCCTGTCCGCGAAAGACGTGGCCGTTTCAGGCAGTGCCGTCGTGGTTCAGTTGCCTGCCCCGCAGTTTCTTTCCATCGCCATCGATGACACCCATTCCCAGGTCTATAACCGGCAGAGGGGCTGGCTTGTCTTCCGCCCCGACCCTGACCTGGAGCGCCAGGCCCGTCTGAAAGCACGCCTCGACGCCCGCCAGTCCGCCCTCGAAAACGGCGTCTTGAAAACCGCCCGCACCCATGCCGAGGAGAATATCCGCTCCCTGCTCCTGATGCTCGGTTTCCAGAAAATCGATCTGAGATGGAGCGACCTGGCGGGAAGCGTGGGGATGGAGAGGCTGTGACGGGGAAAATAAGGCCCACTAAACAGCCCGCCGGAGTCAGGGTGCGGTTTCCCCCGGGACAAGGCCGTAGGGGCGAACACCAGGTTCGCTCTGCCCCAGGCGATCTTCGGAGGCCTGGGCGAACACCAGGTTCGCCCAGGCGGATCGGGCAAGATCGCTCCACATCTTAACCTCACCCCAGTTGCTGCCTGCCCGCATTGAGGTCGATGCGGGGTAGGGGCGCGAACAATCGCGCCCCATAGCGATCCCGATCAGGGTGACTGGCCCGCCGGGGCGGGGGGCGGGCCTTTGATAGATTGTTACCTAACCCCCCGGCCCCCTTCCCGAAACGGGCAGGGGGAGAGATGATCCCTCAAGCACCGCACCCTCTGTCCCCCTCTCCCAGGATGCGCTCCGGCGCATCCCTTCGGTTTCGGGGAGAGGGGCTAGGGGAGAGAGGTAACCCATCCCAGGGGAGAGAGGTCCCCCCTCCCCCAGGAGCGGAGGATCTTTTACCTTATCTTGATGCATATGGGGCGCGAGCAATCGCGCCCTGTCAGGCCGTTGGGCGCGATGCATCGCGCCCCTACAGTGGAAAACGGGACTGGCCCCGGGCTAGATGGCAACTTGGGTTAGCCTTGACTCCAACGCCCTGCTTAGAGTTATACAGCAGCTTGCTCCCATAAATTCCTCATTCGCGCCATCGCTTCCCTTTCCTGCTGGCAGGAGGACTTCGCCGCCCTTTCCCGAAATGGAAGGCATTACATCGTTTGGGAGGATGAAGATGAATCGTCGATGGGGGATTGGAGTGCTGGGAACAGGCAGGGGGATGTCCTATGTTCATGCCTACAGCCATCATCCCGATACCGAGGTGCTTGCCTTATGCGGCCTGGACAGGCCGCGCCTGGAGGCTGCCGCCGCCGGGTCGGGCGTGGAAGGGCTGAGCCTATATAGCGATTATGAAGAAATGCTCCGCCGAGAGGATATCGATATCATCGTGGTTGCCAGCGACGGAACCCTGCACGCGCAACATTCGCGCATGGCTCTGGATGCGAGGAAAGCCGTTCTGAGCGAGGTTCCCGCCGACTACTCCTACGAAGAGTGCGTCCGCCTGGCCGAAAAGGTGGAAAAGACGGGCCTGCGCTATATGATGGCCGAAAACTGCCTCTATTTTCCCTACATTCCCACCCTGAAGGGCTATATCGATGCCGGCAAGCTGGGCAAGGTGGTCTACGCCGAGTCCGAGTACGTACACGATGTGCGCCACATCTACTACCGGGACGAGCAGGGCAACCACTACACCCGCGAGGAGGCGCAGAAGCATCCGGGAGCCAAACGCACCTGGCGCTCCGGAATCCATCCCATGCAATATATCACGCACAGCCTGGGGCCGCTTCTCTATCTGCTCGACGACCGCTGTATCCGCGTCAGTTGTCTCTCCACAGGGGCGCACACCTCTCCCGAAGACGGCAACCCCGATGCGGAGGTGGCGATCTTCCAGACCGTGAGGGGCCGGGTGTTCAAAATCCTGATCGCCCACACCATCGCCCACCCGGGCAACTCCTGGTATACCCTGATGGGAACCCGCGGCAGCGTGGAAACGACCCGGGGCAGCGCCCCCAGGCCGGTCGTCTATTTCGAGGAGGAGGGCGTCACCCATAAATGGCGCGAGGTGGAGTGGGACGATTTCAATGCCCCCATCTCCGAGGAGGCCGCCGCTTCGGGACACGGAGGCTCCGACTGGTTGACCGCCGACGCCTTTATCCAGGGCATGAAATCGGGCGCGATGCCGGTCGACATCTATCGCACGATGGATTTCACCATTCCCGGTATCTGCGCCGTCCACTCGGCGCTGAACAACGGGGCATCGGTGGAAATTCCCGATTTCCGGACGGACGCCCGGAACGAGTGGCCTGAAGGGTAAGCGTGGTGAATCGCCGACGTTTCCTGGTCTGCGTCGGGCTGATTGCGGCAAGCGCGGGCTGCTGCCTGCCCGCGCCCGCCCCATATATGCGGCATCTCCGGCGGTTCCAGAAAATGGAGGTTCGCTTCCAGCCGCCGCCGGTGACCGGCAACCCTTTCGATTACCGGCAGGTCGATATCCGGGCGGTCGTATCTGTCCCTGACGGCAATACCTGCCGGGTTCCGGCCTTTTACGACGGGGAAAAGGGCTGGAAAGTCCGATTCACGGCGCTTCGGGCGGGACGCCATCGCTGGCGCTTTACCCTGAACGGCAAGCCCTTTCGTCCCGGGACGATGCAAACGGTTCTCTCGCCCTATGAGGCGATGCATCGAGGATTTGTCCGCCGCCGGGGGCGGGAGTTCGTCTTCGACAGCGGGGCGCGCTATTATCCGTTGGGGCACAACCAGGGCTGGCAGACAGAGACCGGCCCGATCCCCGCCCTGCTGGAAGCGATGGGCCGGGCGGGGGAGAACTGGTCCCGCATCTGGATGTGTCACTGGGACGGGAAGAACCTGGACTGGCTTTCCGGTGAGGCGATGGCGAAAAGGCATCTCAGCCTGGAAGCCGCCCGGCGCTGGGACGAGATCGTGGAGGCCGCCGAAAGAAGCGGTCTCCGCCTTCAGGTGGCGCTCCAGCACCACGGCCCCTATTCCACCACCACCGATTCCAACTGGCGCGAAAACCCGTGGAACCGGGCCAACGGCGGCTTTCTTGCCGCCCCGGAGGAGTTCTTCACTCACCCGGAAGCCCTGGAGCGCACGCGGATGAAATACCGCTACATCCTGGCCCGGTGGGGCTATTCCCCTGCGGTTATGGCCTGGGAGCTGTGGAACGAGGTCCAGTGGACCGATGCGGCCCGCAAGGACTGGGAAAAGGTGGCTCGGTGGCATGACGATATGGCCGCCTTCCTGCGCCGGGAGGATCCCTTCAAGCACCTGATCACCAGCAGCTCTATGGAGCCGGGCCACCGCCAGTACCGGAACCTCGATTACGCCCAGCCCCATGTCTACACAGCCGATATCATCTCCCACTTCCGGCGCGGCGCGGGCAGCCTCCTGAAAAGCGGCAAGCCCGCATTCTACGGCGAATGGGGGCCGTCGGGCCGGTCGCTGTGGGACACCCGGTTTTTGCACCAGGGCTTATGGGCGGGCATCATGACCCCGGCCTCCGGAGCGCCGGGCTGGTGGGCCTGGGATCGCCTGACCCCGGAAGAGATGCTCCGCCATTTCCGGCCCGTTTCGCTTCTCCTCGCCCAATCGGGCCTTGCGTCCCGCCCCTTCCTGAAAATCGCACCCTTGAAGGTTCTCGCCGAGGGGCAGGCTCCCCTTATCCTCAGCCCGCAGGGGGGATGGTCGGCCTCCCGGACAGATACCGTGGTTCTGGAACCCGGCGGCGAAAACCGGGAGGCCGCCGCCCTGCCGCTCTTTTTTCAGGGGAAATTCCACCGGGAGATGCACCCGGAGGCCGTCCGCTTCCTCGTCCGCTACGCGCAGCCGGGATTCTTCAAAATCAGGGTCGGGACAGTGGCCCGGGCAGGGGCATTCCCCAGGCTGTCCCTGGACGGCCAGGAAATGCACCCTGAGGTAGACGGCAAACCCTCCGACGCCTGGCAGGGCTACCCGCCCGCCGTCAGGGATACCCGGGTCAGCCAGACGCTTGCCGTGCCTGTCCCCGCCGGAAAGCATACCGTCACCCTGAGAAACACGGGAGACGACTGGTTCGCCCTGGAAGAGATCCGCCTGGAGCCGTACGCCCCTGCACTCTCCGCCCTGGCTCTCGCCGACAGCCGGTATATGGCAGGCTGGATTTACCACCGGGGGAGGCTCGATCCGGAGGACGTATCGGGCCAGCCTGCGGCGGAAGGCCGGATCGAAATCACCGGCCTGCGGCCCGGCCCCTACCGTCTTGTCTGGTGGGACACCGCAAAAGGGCGGGTGATCGGCAGGCAGACCGTCAAGATTGCCGGCCCGAAAACGCTGATATCGGTTCCGCGTTTCCGGCGGGATATCGCTTTCTGGATGATCGCGGCCCGATGGCGGTAAATATAAGAGAGATTCCTTCCCAAAGAGGCGGCCTTCCTCCTCTCGATATCCAAAAACGCCGGGCACTTCACCGTCTCAACTTCACCCGATACAGCCTCGCCCGGTAAGAAGGGAACCGATCCTCTATCCGCCCGCCCGGGCTGGGCACTGTCTGGCCGGTCAGGGCTTCCTTGGCCGATAACACGCTCCATTTGAAGCGCAGCGTTCCGGTGACAGCCTGTTCGCTGAGGTTTGAGGCGACGGCGAGGGCTTCTCCATCCGGTTTGACATAGGCGCTGGCCCGCACCCCGGGCGGAGCGTTCAGGAGCCAGCCCTGAGCGTTCCAGTAGGGGAGGAAGCGGGCTTTCTCGATCTTGAAATCCTCCCACAGTTTCCAGACAGGGGCCATGGCTTCATATGACCAGGGAAGCTCGGTGTCGTGAAGGAGGCAGAGGGCCATCGCTTCGGTGGTGGTTATACCCTGGTTCCAGTTATAGACCAGAAAATAGGCCGGCAGGCCGAAGTTGTGGCCCATGAACTCCGCCCGAAAGGCGTCGAGAGGCAGGCGGAAGGGGCGGGGCCGCCCCGTCAGGTGTTCGGCGTCCAGGTAGGCGCTGGTGAAGGCCAGGGTGGGGAGGGTGATGGAGCCGGAGGTGTGGGCTACGAAAAGGGTCGGCTTGTGTTGCTCCTCCAGGATGCGGGCGAACCGCTTGACGGCCTCCCGCGTGGCGAAGATCGGCACGGTGGGGTGCCGCCTGCCGTCCTCCCCGATATAGCCGCAGCCGTGGAGGGCATTGCTGCATTCGGACGGATAGGTGAGTCCATCGGAATAGATGCCGTCCGGGCGGAACCGGTCGAACAGGCGGGCGATGCCGTCGGCCATGAAGTCGGCCCAGGCGCTTTTCGGGCAGACGGGATAATCGGTCTGTTGGGGCGTCCGGGTATATAGGAATCGCTCCGGACTGACCACCTCGCACTCTTTAAGGTACAGCGGATATTCGAGTGCGATATCGGGCAACTGCCAGGAGTGGTAGAGGATGACCTTCATGCCGCGCTTATGGCTGGCGTCCAGCAGGGACCGCAGCTCCCGGGTGTGGTGGGTGCGGGGATAGCCCTGCCAGTCCGTCCAGTACTCGTGGAAGCCGATCCACCGGATGCCCAGCCGCTGAAGGTAATCGAGCGTCGTTCCCTGAACCTTCGGATGGGACAGGTCCAGCCCTCCCTTCACCGCTTTCGCTTCCGGTGACAGTTCGCCTCCGGCCCTGCTTGCGGAACGAACCGGGGACGTGCGCCGTTCGCCTTCAGGCATGCCCTCGAAATGATCGAGCAGGAGCGTGTGATTGTCTGCCGATAGCCGGGCGTTTTCGCGGCCCAGCGATTCTGCGGGCAGAGGGATGTCGGAGATGCGGATCCGGCGGACAATAAAATCGCAGCCCGGGCCGCCGAGGATGATGCGCGCCCTGAGCAGATCGGCGGACGGGGAGAGGGTTCCTTGTTCCGGCATGGCGGCAATTTTCTGCCCGTCCACGTAGACGGCGGTTTCCTCGCCCCACGTGAAGGCAGCCGTATGGGTTTCTCCGCGCTTCCAGTTGAAGCGACCGCCGTAGACATAGCGGTATCGGCTGTCCTCCCGGACGACCGCCCGCATGCCCTTATCGTCCTGGTTCCAGTAGAACCAGACGCCCGCCTCCGGTTCGGGCCGCCTGTCGTCCGGCCAGAGGAGCGAAAAGAGGCTTTTATTGAACTCGCCCGGGGCGGTGGAATCGAATTTCGGGATAAAGGTGACCTCGACGGTTCCCCGCTCCGGATTGAAATGGCCCCGGGCGGGGTAGGCGATGGTAATGGGATTGCGCGGGCGGTGCGGGGTCTTTTCGATGTCGTAGGAGCCGACCTGCGAGTGATGCCAGCGTCGGTAATCGGGCGGGTAGGGCTTGACCGGGCTGGCCTGGAACGCGAAGGCATACTGCCTCGGTCTATCGAGCCGGGTCGGGCGACCGATGAGGTTCAGCTTCAGGACGGTTCGCCCGCCTTCTTGCGACAGCTCGATAGCCTTTTGGGGGTCGGCGGGACGCCAGCCTTCATCGCATTCGCAGAGCCATTGCAGCCCTTTCTCCTCATCACCCACCCAGACATGGTTCAGGAAATGGGACTGCCAGCCCCGGGCCGGAACCGCGCGGGCGTTGAACCGCTTCATATCGAGGGCCAGCCACACCGAAGGTTTCGGGAAATGGTGCAGGAGCCGAGCGACATCCCGGCGCAGAGGGATGCGGAGGGTCAGACGGTCCAGCCTCGCCGAAGGATTCAGCCCCTCCAGCCGGGTGGATATCTTCACGAACCCGTCGAACTCCATGCGGCCTTCCGCTGTCAGGCGGAGGCCGGGAGCGGTCTGCCGTGCGGTAAATTCCACCGCCCCTCGCGCCGCCTTTCGGATTCGCACCGGCTGCGGCATCCAGACGATCCTTTGGCCGTTGAGCGAACCCTCCCATATTGCCGGAGATGTCAGCAGTTCCTTGCCTTTCGAGCGAACCGAAGCCAGCATCCCGGAAGGCGTAAAGGCGTATTGCCTGCCCCAGCAGGCGACTTTCAGAGGGCTGCGGGAGGCCACTCTTAAAGGGTTCCACGGTTTTGGCACATGGTCATCCCCGAAGCGGCCCGCCTTCGACCCCAGCCAGGCCGGGCGGGACGGCATCTTCCAGGGGATTTCGGCAATGCTTTCCTTCTTGTGGGTGAACGCAACCGTGTATGAACCCTGGGGCAGCCCGGCATACGACCATCGCAGAGGGGCGCGGCTCCGGTTGAGGTTCAGGGGAAGCGGCCCGGAGCGCACCGTTTTTCCGTTCGGGCTGCGGAGCCTGGCCGTCAGGGCCACATTGTCAGGCGCATTGGGGCCATGAAACCGGGCGTCGATTTCCAGGATGCGGCTGAGCGGCAAGCTTTGAAGGCGGGTCTCGAAGTCAGGAAGCGCCTGGAAACGAGAGCGGAAGGCTGCCATCAGGCGATCCCCGGAGGCGGCCTCAAAACGAAGTGTGAACAAGCCAGGCGGAAGCGGGCCGGGAGACATTCGAACCGGGTTATCGCCGACCGTGAGAGCGCCTTTCCAGGGGGTGGATTGGGATTCCGTATTCTCCAGAGACGCCCGGACAGTGCCCTGGACATATCTTCCGGTCAAGATCAGGCTGCGAGAGGCGGGGCTGCCCAGGCCGGTCAATTGCACTGCCGCATCCGGATCGAAGCGCAGATGTCCGAACCGCTGGGGGTCGTGCAGGCCGCTGGAGACTCCCGACCAGGTGATGATCTGCTCCTCCGGATCCCAGCCGTTATCGGGGCGCTGGCCCGGGCTGCGGTCGAAGGCGATATTGAAACTCCAGACGGTTTCCGGGCCGGGAGGCGGAGCATTCAGGGTTTTAAAAGGGATCGCGGCAAGCCGGCCCGGGCGGTATCGTCCTTGGCCGTGGAAACCTGCCAGTCGCCGTTCCAGGCGGCGTCGCGGCTGCGCCCGTCGTAGCGAACGCCCCCGGCGTTGACGATGAATTGATAGTATTCCCGGTGGGTGCGTCCGGAGTCTATGAAAAACTCGATGGCATCGTCGTTCCAGACCGGACCGTCGCGCCCTGTGGCTGAAGCCGGGAGCTTGCGCCCTTTGAGGACAGGAGCGCGCCATGCCACATACAGCGAATCTGCGCTGCGGGCGAGCCAGACCGTCGGCTGATTGGCCGAAAGCAGCCCGCCGCTCATCCCCATAAAGCCGGTCAGAGCCGACGCTTGAGGCCAGCCTGACTGGCGAAGAATCGCTTGCAGGTCAGGGGTCGAAGAGACAAGGGGCGCATTCCAGAAGGGACGCCCTTCGGCAGGGGCCGGTTCATCGGCAGCGCAGCAGAGGATCAGGCCGAAAAGCAGGAAGCTAATAAGGCAACGACGGCAGAACTTCGGAGAAAACACAGAAGACACCTCGAAGGGGAATCATAAGGCATTCATTCGAGGCGAAGGGGCGGGTTCCTTCCAGGAGAGATCAAAAAGAGGTTTCGAGGCCGCACATAAAAATGGCGGAGAGGGCGGGATTCGAACCCGCGCTGGCAGAGCCAGGACGGTTTAGCAAACCGTTCCGCTAACCACTACGGCACCCCTCCGCGGTCTGATATATTTTACCACAAATGAACCGTTTTTGCAATAGCCTTCCTGCGCCTAAAGAAAAAGCGGAATCCGCCGACAATGATATATAGAAGAGCAAGGAAAGCGAACGCTTTGTGCCTTGCTAGAGGAACGCCCAAGGAAGGGAGGGCGTTCCTCTCTATTTGTACAAAGGTTGCCGGGGCCGCCGCTTTGTGCTATCATTAAGGCATGAGTCTCTTCGATTTCTATGAGTCCGACTCCTTTCTCCACCGCACGCATCCGCTGACCAAGCTGGCCGTGAATCTTCTGGTTCTTCTGGCGACTTCGTTCTACCAGCGCCCGCTGGCCCCTCTGCTCCTCCTGGCCGCTCTCATGCTAGCCGCCCTTGTATTGGCGCGGCTTCCTTTCCTTCATCTCTGGAAGGCAATGCGCTTTTTTTTCGCCCTTTCGGCGCTGTGGGTCTTCTTTACCGCCCTCTTTACCCGCCCGGACGCCGGGGCCTCCGAAGTCTTTTTTCGGCTGGGGCCGCTGGCTTTCACGGAGTACGGGCTGTGGTGGGGCGTGACGAGGGCGCTGAGGATGCTCTGCCTGATCGCCTTCGCCCTCCTCCTGGTCAGCACCACCGACCCGACCGATTTGATCCTGGGCCTGATACAGCAGGGGAGGCTCAACTACCGCATCGGCTACGGTATCCTGGTGGGATACCGGACCATTCCTCTGCTACAAGAGGAATACGATACCATCCGGGCAGCCCACCGCGTGAGGGGCGTGCGGGAAGGGAAAGGAATAGCAGGGTCGGCGCAGAGGATGAGGCGGTATGCCATTCCGCTTCTCGCCGGCGCGGTGCGCCGGGCGGAACGGGCGGCCCTGGCGATGGAGAGCCGGGCATTCGGGGCTTACGAGGAACGCACCTATCTGAGGCAGCTTCGCTTCGGATGGCGGGACAGCGCGCTTGCGGCAGGGGCACTTATCCTGCTGGCGGCCCTGATGCCCATAAAATAATATGCCCGTCTCCGGCACCCCTCCGCTAAGCGGGTGCCCCCCTGGGTACCGGAAACGGGCAAACTGGAAGATTTTTCAGTTGTTTCCACTGATGTGCTATTGTAGCACACTATCGAATTCTTGTCAAGGGGTTTTGAGCGAAATTCCGCAAAAATCGCTGTAAAATAAAAATATTTTTTGAGGGGATATGCAGGTGCCCCCCCTTTTGCAGATTGATCTCGCTTTGAGCCAAATATTCTGATTTCGTGGGGCCTTTCCCGGTATGGCATCGCCAGGGACATAGCTTCGCGGCAATCTCCAGGCTCGGAATATCATCCTTTTTGAGAGCGCAGGTAACGATTGGCCTCCGAGATGTGTTATACCGATGGGAGACATTCATTCTATCGCCTGAGAGGAGACAAAAGGAGGGCATATCTTGCGTAGAGCTATTTTCTGGATCCTGTGCGTGCTGGCGGTCGTCCTGACGCTAACGCTGGCTTTTGGCAGAAAAAAAGAGGCCAGGAAAGAGGATTCCGGGGTGATCGTGACATCGCTGCCCCTCGATTCCTATGCCCCGCTCTTCGATGTCACCAATGTTTTCACCCATGAAACCCGGTGCTATCTTTGAGCGAGCCCCGGAAAGCCGATGGTGGTCTCGTTCGGCGCTCTCGGCAATCCGCTCTGGACCCGTGAGGTCCAGTCGCTCGCAAAGCTGCACCGGCAGTATTCCAAAGACGGCCTGGTGGTGGTCGCCGTATTTCAAGACCAGGACAAAAAGGCGGTCAAAGCCTTCGCCCAGAAGCAAAAGCTGAGCTTTATTATCACCATAGACCAAAAGAGCCTCAAGGGCGCGGAGCGTTACAAAATCTCCACAATGCCCACGACTTACTTCCTGGATCGCCAGCATAAAGTGGCCTGGGTTCAGGTCGGCTTCTCCGAAACGGCGGAGCCTGCCTATCGAAAACAGGCGGCCAGGCTGATACAGTTCAGGTGAACCTCGTCGCTCCGGCTTCCCGGGCAAGCGACGTTCCTCACTTTGCCGGTATATTGGCTTTCATCCAGGCGATATCGATCTCCAATGTCCTTTTCCCGTCCGAGAAGCGGTCGGAGAAGTGGGCGTTCAGGCGGTCTGCAAGGCGCTGGAAGCGGGATATGTAGGCTTTGGCTTCGCGCCGGACCGGGATGCTTCGGAATGTTGCCCGAACGGAATTGTATCCCGTGCCGCCTCCTGTCACCAGAAAGCCCGGGTAGGCTTCGGTCAGTTCCTTGAGGATGCGCCTCTGCGGGCCGGTTCGGGCGAGATGGAGGATCGCTTGTCCGATGGATCGGGCGGGATCGTAGGCCGAAGGATTGAAAGCGTAATCGGCGCAGGTGGAGAGGGGGATGCGGTTCATCTCGTTCTGAGGGCAGAGCGGGTTGCTCATATAGCCGTCAATAACCTCCCCCAGGTCGGCGTCCCGCCCGGAAACAGGCCCCAGGCTCATGGCGCTGCTGGCGTCATTGACCGGATAGTTGTCCCAGAGGAAGAGCCGTCGCTGCACGATCTTTTTGTAGCTTTCCGCTGCCCGCCGGGTGATGCGGCTTGCCGTCACTCCGTCTCCTGTCCAGAAAACATAGACTTCCCGGCGCATCTCGCGGGCGAGCGCCCCCAGATAGGCGCGGTGGTCCGCATTCGTTCCATCGCCCCAGTAGGGAACAGGGCAGAAGACGAGCTGGGCCTCCCGGTCCCGGGCGCGGAGCCGGTCGAATATCGCATTGACCAGCCGGGCATGGGCGAGTCCCCCCGTGCCCGGCCCTTCGCTGCCCCAGGAAACGTCATCCAGGGAGACGCTGAACCACTTCACCCCTTCACGCTGCGCCCAGTCGAAGTTCTGCCATAATGCCTCCAGGTCTTCCGGTCGGGAGGGGTCGAGCGGGCGCGGTGAAGCGAGCTGTGGGTGGACGGCAAAGCAAAAAGCGATGCCTGCCTTCCGGCATTCCCGGAACACCTCGCGAAAAGCGGCCTTCAGGCTGTCCGGAAGGGGTTTGTACCATTCGTTTACCCATCCCTTGCCCGGCTCCTGGGTAAAGAGCGAGGCGTAGCAGTTCATCATAAAATTCATGTTGAGACGGGCCAAGGTCGGGATTTCGGCCCGGTATTGTGCAGGGGTCCAGTTCCAGCCCTTCGTCCCCCGGAACCGGAAACCGGGCTGGGACCGGCCTTCGGGAAGAGGCTCCGGCAGCGGCCTCAAGCGGTTGGGCAGGCGTACCTTCAAAAGAGGCGCATCCGCCGGCAGCCGGTAGTCAGGCCCGGCGATAAAGACACGATACACCATAAACCACGGCGGCATCCCCAGAACGCCCTCCGGCTCCTCGTTGGTGATCACGAGCATGTTTTCTCCCACCCGCAGAGCGCCTTCAGGGATAGGGAAAGGCCTGACAAGCCACGAGCCGTCAGGAAAGCCGGAAGGTCCGTCCAGAATCGTTTCTTGGTTCAAACGGATGCGGATGCGGCATCGGCTGGGGAAGTCGTCCTCCAAACCCTCTACATACAGATAGTGCGGCCCCTTGATCTTGCGGGCAAGACGAAACTTGGCGCTCATTGCGGCAGCGGCCCTGTTGGGCTTGGCGTAGATATAGTTCACCGGCTGCCGCCCGTATTGGCTTGCCCCGAAGGTTGCCGCCGCGCCGCCCTTCAGGTCGGCCCCGGTGATTTTCGCCAGAGGCGCTGCCCGCAGTGTTCCCGGAAACATCAGAAGCGCTAGAAAATAGAATGTTGTACGCTTTTTTTTCATCGAGTATCCTGTCAGTCGTGTTGCTTGCTCAGTTGTTCCCATTCCTGTTTTTTGCCCGGTTGAGGCTACAATAGCAATCGATTTCGCCTGAGGGATCAAAAGTCCTTTGATAGAGATTTGAGGTTGCTAAAGGGCGACCCATCAGGTCACCCCGCCGGATGAAAGTCCTGTAGAATAAAAACCGGTAAGATTACCGGCCAAACTCCGGTAGGATTACCAGTTAAATTCCGTGTGGTTTCATGATACAATTATCCTAAGCACATCGGATGCGTTTGAGATTTCCGATCCTTTGGCCGATAATGAGGCCGTGCTTTCAGACTTCTAAGGAGGTTGACCGTGAATATGCGATGGTTTGCTATTTTTCTGGTTGCGCTCTGCTTTGCCGGAGCCGTAGGGGCTCAGGCTGCGGTAACGGAGCGGGCCAGCGTTGCCACCGGGGGAGTTGAGGCGAACAACTGGAGCAATGACACCGATATCAGCGCCGATGGGCGGTATGTTGTCTTTCACTCGCCCGCCAACAATCTCGTGCCCGGAGATACGAACAGCACGACTGACGTCTTTGTGAGAGACCGCGATACGGGTGCTACCGAGCGGGTGAGTGTGGCCTCCGATGGGAGCGAGGCCAACGGCCTGAGCTGGCGGCCATCCATCAGCGCCGATGGGCGATATGTGGCCTTCAGTTCCGATGCGACGAACCTGGTGGCGGGCGATACCAATGGCTACGAAGACGTCTTTGTGCGAGACCGCCAGACCGGAACGACCGTTCGAGTAAGCGTAGCCTCTGACGGCGAGGAAAGCAATTTCAACAGCGGGCTGGCCGAAATCAGCGGGGACGGTCGGTACGTGGCTTTTACGTCCGGGGCAACCAATCTCGCGGACAATGACGACAACGACGTGAACGACCTCTTTGTGCATGATCTTCAGACCGGAACGACCGAGAGGGCCAATCTCGCCAACGACGGCAGCCAGGCGAATGCGGAAAATCTCTATTTCGATATCAGCGCCGATGGGCGATACGTGGTCTTCACCTCCCTGGCAAGCAATTTGGTGGCGGGGGATACCAACGGCGTCGAAGATGTCTTTGTGCGGGACCGCCAAGCCGGAACGACCGAGCGGGTGAGTGTCGCCACCGATGGAAGCGAATCCAATGGGACGAGCGTCATCTCCGATACCGCCATCAGCGCGGACGGAAGGTTCGTCGTATTTGTTTCCACCGCGGACAATCTGGTCGCCGGAGACACCAATAACGCGGATGATGCCTTCATTCGGGATCGCCTGAATGGAACAACCGGGCGCATAAATGTCAATTCATCGGCGGAACAGGCCGACGCCGACGCGACGGGAGCCGCCATCAGCGGGAACGGCAAATATATAGCCTATTACTCCGCTGCGACGAATCTGGCTGGTTCCGACCCCAACGCCTATGACGATATCTTCGTCTATGACCGGAACACCGGGCAAACCGAGGTCGCGGATGTCGCCGACGGCGGAGCGATGGGGAACGCCGATAGCTGGGATCCTTCCATCGATTACGATGGCCGCTGCATCGCTTTTATATCTTCCGCCACTAATTTAGTGTCCGGCGATACCAACAGCCAATACGATGCATTTGTTCGGGTTCGCTGGGGAGGTCTTCCGCGCCTGAGCGACCCCGCAGCCACCCCGGCGTCCGGCGACACGAACACGGTTTTCACTTTTGCCGTCACCTACAAGCAAACCGAAAAGGCGATGCCTCAGTATGTTTATGTGGCGATCCGAAAGCCGGACGGCTCCTACCTTTACAAACCCATGCAAACAACGGATACCGATCCCTTTTCAGGGATGCGCTACACTGTCACGACCAAACTGGCTGCGCCAGGCGTCTACCAATATTACTTCTATACCAGGCTCAGCCCGGCTTTTCCGGTAGTGTATTCCGAGGTGTCGAGCGGGCCGACGGTCTATACGGCCCCGGCGCTCAGCAGCGGGGGTGTCAGCCCGATCAAAGACCATGATAATATGGATTTTACCTTCTCGGTAACCTGCACTCAAGCGGAAGACCAGATCCCTGCGGATGTGGAGGTAGTGGTGACCAAACAGGGCGGCGCTCCTGTGGCTTACCCGATGACCACCACAGACATCACCCCTGTCGATGGAAGCGTCTATTCCTACAAGATCAAGCTGGGAGTGGGAAAATATTCCTATTACTTCACAGCCCGATTGACGGCAAACACTCCCTGGGTGCAAACAGCCCCGGCAAGCGGCCCCGAAGCCTATACCCCGCCGGTGCTTTCGGGAGCGAGCATAAGCCCGTTGTCCGCAGACAGCAAGACAACGATCAATTTCAATGTGACTTACACCCAAGCGGAAAAAGCTATGCCCCAGTATGTCTATGCTCGCTTCATTGACCAGACGGGCAACGTGATCTCCAGGCCCCTATCAACGGGAGCGACCAACCCCGCAGCGGGAATGCTTTATAAAGGTACGGCCACCCTGCCCGCAGGAACCTATCGCTACTTCTTCTACACACGGCTGAGTCCCACTGCCCCGGTGGTCCAGACTCCGGAGTATACCGGCCTTGCAATCGTGCCTGCTCCTACGCTGACCGAAGGAACGGTCTCTCCGTCTGCCGGCGCAGCGTCTGACAACTTCACCTTTGAGGTGACCTATAAGCAAGCGAACGGGACAATGCCTCAATATGTGTATATGAGGATCGTCAAGCCGGACGGCTCCTATATCGCCAAAGCGATGAGTACGACAGATACCGATGCCATTACCGGCTGCCGATACTCTTACACAACGAAACTGGCAGCGGGAGCCTATAAATATTACTTCTATACCCGCCTGAGCCCGACTATGGCAGTGACGTACACCGCCACTCTCAACGGCCCGACGGTGAATTAGCGCCAAAAGTAGGAATTGAGCGCACAAAACGCGAATAGATGCTCAACAAAGCGCATCTATTCGCGTTCTCTTTGGAGCAAAAGGATCAATGACTGAGCCTGTGGATATCGGGTTAGCGGAAGCCGTACTCAAGCACTGTTTGGGGGACGGCACGCACTGCCTGTCCGTCAAGCCGATGCACGGGGGTATGATCAACCGCGTGGCGGAGGTGGAGATCGACCGCGCCCCACGTCGGGCGGTTATCAAGCTCTCCAGGGAGGAAGATCCCTTCCGGCGGGAGGCGGATCATCTCACTTACCTCCGTCAGGAGACGGGCCTGCCCGTGCCGGAGGTATATGGCTTGAGCGCCTCGGGGCGGGTGGTGGAGGAGAGTTTTATCGTGCTGGAGCGGCTGCCCGGCGTCCACTGCGGCTTGGCGCAGATGTCTCAAGACGACCGGCGGCGAATTGATCGCCAGTTGGCCGCCCTTCTGGTCGAGTTGCACGCGCATACCCGGGAAACTTACGGCCATCTGCACAACCCGGAGAGCTTTGTGGGATGGCTCGATTTTTTCGGCCCTGGCCTGTGGGGAAATTTTGAGGACGCCCGACCGCGCCTCCCCCTGCGCTCCCTGACCCTCATTCCCGAAGTGCTGGACGAAATGCCCCGCGTTTTCCGGAACTCCAACCCGCCGTCCCTGGTACACGGCGATATCTGGGCTACCAATGTGATGGTCGAAAAGCGCCAGGACGGATGGGCCGTCAGCGGGCTGATCGACCCGGCGGCCCGCTGGGCCGATATGGAATACGAACTGGCCTATCTGGAGGTTTTCTCCACGGTCGGCGGAGCCTTCTTCCAGCACTACTGCCGCACTCGCCCCTTGAAAAGCGGCTACGAGCTTCGCCGCCTCTACTACTGGCTCAATACCCTGCTCCTGCACGTCTGGCTCTTCGGGGATGAAACCTATGTGGTGCGGGCCGTCCGTACCGCCGAAGAGATCGCCAGACAGCTTTAATCGCTTTGGGCCGCCTCGTCTTTTTTCCAGAGGGTTTCGTTCAGCACATCCGCCGCATGCTTGCCCAATTGAGCCCCCAGGCCCAACGCTGCGGCATCCAGGAACAGGAGCGCCAGCCGCCTGACCACGATCTTCTGCCCCAGCGATCTCGCCACAATCCAAGCGATATTCATGGGATGCTCCTTTCTCAATCGTTGGCGAACGCCGATCTTTGATATACTCTTCCCCACCGAAAAGGATTTTTCATTCTTTTTGCGAACATAAAAGGCATGAAAACAATTTGGCTCATCCTGTGGGCCGCCGGGTTGCTCAACTTGTCGGCGGCTGCGGCCCGGGCGGAGAACCTCATCCGGAACGGCGGCTTTGAGGAGCCGTCCGCGGATGGCTCCCTGCCGCTGGGCTGGGAGAAGCGGCCCGGCTCCGGCCAACCCTACATCGAATGGGATAAGACAGGGGCGCACACCGGGCGGGCGAGCGGATATGTGGCAGGAGGCAAACTGGAAATCCGCGCAGGCTGGCAGCAGGAGTTTCCGGTATCCCCGGAGAGCTGCTACCGGATGATCGCATGGGTGCAGGCCGACCCGCCGGGCAGCCGCTACCTGATTGGCCTCGAATATCTGGACAGGCGCGGGGCCTGGGTTTCCCGGCACAACCTCTTCGGAACGGTTTCAGGAAGCGCCTGGCAGGAAGTCTCCGAGCCGTTCGCCACCCCTATCGATGCCGTCTCCTGCCGGATCACCCTGCGAGCCTGGCAGGACGGAGAAGTCAGAGCCGCCGTCCGGTTCGATGATATCCGGGTGGAACCTCTCCCTTCGGCAAAGGTGCCTGCTGCCGTCAATCCGGCGGTGCGCCGCGCCCGCCCGGTCTCCATTGCCGAAGACGGCGTTCTGCGCGTGTCGGGCCAGCCTTTCTTTTCTATCGGCCTCTACGATGTCCCTTCCGAAGCCTTCCCTCTGATCCGGTCGTGGGGTTTTAATACGGTCATGACCGGAGGCGGCGGGGAGGCCGGGCAGAACGCGCTGGACAGGGCACAGGAAAACGGCCTGAAAGCCATTCACCACCCGGGCGGAGCCATAACGACACCGGAGGGCCGGGCGGAGATCGCCGACGCGGTGCGCCGCCTGCGCGGCCATCCGGCGCTCCTGGCCTGGTATCCCATCGATGAGCCGGAAATCAACGGCATCACCCGGGAAGCGGTGGAGGAGGCTTACCGGGCCATTTACAGAGAGGATGGGGGCCATCCGGTCTTCCAGACGCTCTACTACCCGTCGGCCTACCCCATCTTCACGAAAGGGCGAGACATCCTCTCCATCGATCCCTACCCGGTTCCGATCCGTCCTCTCATCAGCATCGCCCGCGCCCTGATGATGGCTCGGAAGGAGGCTCAACCCGTCTGGCTGATCCCGCAGGCGTTCTACGGGGTCATCTGGCCGCGCTCGCCCTCGCCCGGGGAATTGCGCTGTATGGTCTATACGGGCCTGATTCATGGCGCGAAGGGCATTATCTATTATACCTTCGGGCTGCCGGGTGAGCCAGGCTCCTGGCGTCTGCCCGAAACGGCCCTCTGGCCCGCCATCCGCACCCTGAACCGCGAAGTCCGCATCCTGGCCCCGGCGCTCCTGCACGGCAAGCCTGCCGATATCTTCGTCGAATCCAGCGGCACTCTCACCCGCGACTGGCGAGGCGAGGAGGCCGTCCATACCCTTGCCCTTCGATACCGAAACCGGCTCTACATTCTCGCCGTCAACCTGGCCGAAGAGCCGTATAACGCCTCTTTCCGCTCCGCTCCTCTGGCCGCCACTTTCCGGCTGCCGGGCCGACATACCGGTCCCGTCCGCCTCCCCCTCGAAGGCCGGACTCTGGGCATGAAAGATGGCGTGTTCCATGACCGCTTCGAGGGGTACGAGACGCATGTGTACGTGGTGGAGCAGGGGAGCCTGAAATAGACTTGGCCTTCCGAACCGTTAACCGCTTTCGCGCATCGCTTTCAGATAGGGCGCGGCCTGTTCCACCATGCGGTGTACATCCTCCAGGGTGGGGCAGCGGTGGCGCACGTGAAACGGGGTGCAGACCTCGAAGGCGAAATAGCCGGCGTACCCGAACTCGCGGCAGGCTTTCATGAAGGGGCCGATCTCCACCACGCCCTCACCCAGAAGACAGGGCATCAGCCGTTCGACCTTGCGGACGGCCAGGCCGGGAACCGAATCGTATTCCACCAGCGGGGAGGCCCGCTTGAAATCCATGATGTGAGCGTGGACGATCCGCCTGCCGATTTTGCTTCCCCATTCATACGCGCTCTCGCCCCGGATCGCCAGCAGGGGCGGATCCAGGCAGACCATCACCTCCTCCGAGTCGATCTGATCGAGCATGTCCATAAGGGCGTCCGCATTCTGGGCCGAGCCGGTATGCACCTCCAGGGCCATCTTGACCCCGAAATCGCGGGCCACCGGAAGGAGTTCCCGGACATGCTCCACGCACCATCTCCACTGGTCGGCGATGCTGGCTCCCTCGTGGATTTTTTCGCCGCCGGCATACACCCGCACGTAAGGGCTGTCCATGTCCCGGGCCAGCCGCATCGTCTCTCTGGCGAAAACCATCTCTTTTTCCCGGTCGGAGGGGACCGGCTTGGAGAGATCGATGTAGCCGGCCATGAAAGGCAAGGCGATCCCGCGCTCCCCGGCATAATCCCGGATCCGTTTCGCCCGGCCGGTATCGATATCGAACGGCGAGGCCACCGGGCGCTTCGCCATGATCTCCACCCCTTCATACCCGCAGGCCGCCGCCTTATCGATGATCTTTTCGATGGAAAGCGGCCCACCATCGTAAAAGAAGCCCGCATAGGTGATGCTGTGTAGCGCGATTTTCATGTTATCTCCTCAAAGCGCGAATTCGACGAATTCCGTTTCGCACGGGCGGCCATAAGCAAAATGGAGGGTGCGGGAACGCGGTACGGCGATATAGGCTACCGATGTCCACATATCCTGATGTCCGTGCTGGCAGACGGCTCCCGGCTGGGTGTGGTCGGAAAGAATGGCCTTCAGGCGCTCGACGGATTGCTCGCCGCCCCGGGTCAGCCGGTCCAGGTTGGCGAAGCGGGCGAGGCTGTTTTCTTTCAGATTTTCCTCCGGGGCGTCCGTTCCGCTCAGGCCGGGGGTGCAGAAGTGGTTGGTCGCAAAAAGAACCCCGTTCGGGTCCGGCTCCCGGACTTCGCAGCCGTCCGGGGACTTTTCGATGACCGCCAGCCGTCCCTCGCTGTCGGCTACGGTGATGTTGGCGGGATGGTGCATGACCGGGGTTTCCTGGAGGCAGGCGACAGCCTCGGCAACACTCCCCGCGCTGTCCGCCAGCCAGCGCAGGAGGACATTGGAGGGGATGCCCGCCTCGTTCCTGACCCGCTTGACGATGCTGGCCGCCCCGAAGGCCAGCCCGCGCCCGTTGACGAAGCAGTTGGCCCAGACAGTGCCCGGCCAGGTCGCCAGGAGGTGAGGGCCGCCGTCCCCGCCTTCCCGCCGGAAGAGGGCATGGTAGTGCTGGGAATCCTTTCCGATATCGTTGGTCTTCCCGATGGCAGGGCCTTCCGGGGTCTTCTGGAAGGAGACATTGGTGCAGAAGGCGTTGATCTGCCAGATATCGGCCAGACAGTTGTAGGTGAGTATCTGCCGATAGGGAATGCCCGCGCCTTCCGCGATGCCACGCATCTCCTCCACCAGCCCCGGGCAGAGGCGCAGCATATTGGCTTCCAGCAGATCCAGGTAGCGGTCCACCCGGCCCATATCCCACCCATCGGGCCGCAGCACATCCCCGATAATTCTCTCGATCTCTTGCGGCAGGGCCGCTCCGTGCTGCCGCCCCTGCTCATAATAGGTGCCGGAAACGGTGATATATCTCATCACAACCTCCCTTAGCGCAGCCGGTCGATCTCATCCCGAACCTTTCGGATGAACTCTTCCGTCTCGACCCTGGCGGGCCTGGGTTCGTTGAGGGTCGCGAACCCGTCGAATCCGATAGCTTTCAAGCCCCGGAAGACGGAAGGAAAGTCGATGCCCTCCGCCTCCCCGGGGAGGGCGCGGACATAGCGGCGACCGGCATATTCCCAGCTATCGGCCTCCCCGGGCCGGGCCAGGCGCAGGTTCTGCACCGACAACTGGCGGATATAGCCGCCCAGCGCCTTCACCGCAAGCTCGCCGTAAGGTTCCTCTTTCTCATAGAAGTTGGCCGCATCGTACTGGAGGCCGAAGTTGGGCCGGGCGATGCGGCGCAGTGAGGCCAGGGCCGTTTCGACCGTCTCGAACGGGCCGTCCGTGTGAGTCTGGGCGATCAGGGAAAGGCCCAGGGGCTGCGCCAGATCGCAGGCGGCCTGTATCCATGCGATATCGTTCACCCAGATTTTGAGGGTGTTACATTTCAAAATGCGGGCAAGGGGCGCAAACTTCGCCAGCCGGGCCAGCCCTGCCCCATCTCCGGTCAGGCCCGGAGGGGCGCAGCAGGAGACGGCCAGACCCAGCGCACCGGCCTCCTGGAGGAAGCGGGACGCTTCATCGGGAGTCGTTCCTTCAGGCAACTGGGTGGCCCGCAGTTCCACGGCCTCATAGCCGTTGCGGGCGGCCATCCGCAAAAAGTCGGGAACGGTCATCTCCGTGGAGCGGTACTCTACCTCGATAATGCGTCCGGAAAGAGACAGGCGCATGATGTGTTCTCCTTTATTCGCCAGGCTTCTCCGCACCCTCCAGCATCACCTTGATGCGGCCTTCGGCGTTCTCTTTGAGGCGAGGGAGGATATCGGGGGCCGCAAAAAGAGGGGCGCGTTCGGTGATCAGGAAGGAGGCGTCCAGCAGTCCGGCGGCCATGAGGCTCAGGATGGGCGGATACATGCCGAGGCTGCCAGGAACGGCGACCAGGGTGATGTCGCTGAAGACGAAGCGGTCGATATCGAAGCCTTCCGCCGGGCGGTCGTAAAAAGCCACGACCGACATGGCTCCCCCCGGCTGCACCAGGTCCAGGGATTCGTTGAAAAGCTCGACAGAGCCGGAGGCTTCGATCAGCCTGTCTACCTTTCCGCCCGGCACGCGCTGCCGCAAGACCCCGGAAACCGATTCGCGGGTGGTGTTGATCGCCGCATCGATCCCGAAATCGAGCGCCCTCCGGAGCTTTATCTCTTTCCTGCCGGTGATGAAAACGATAGAGGCCCCCGAGAGTTTGGCGAGTTTGGCGGCCAGGATGCCGATAGGCCCGCTGCCCTGGACCAGAACCGTATCCCCGATCTGCACCCCGGCCTTTTGGACCGCATAGAGGGCGGTCGCCGCCGGTTCCACCATCGCGCCGTTGTCCAGGCTGACCGGCGGAGGCAAGGGAAAAAGGTGGCGTTCCGGCATCAGAATATATTCGGCATAGGCCCCGTCCCAGGCGTTGACCGTGCCGACGGCTTGAGCGCGGTCGCAGCGCGGATAGCGCCCCAGGAGACATTCGTTGCAGTGGCCGCAGGCCACCCCTGTGTCTCCGATCACGCGGTCTCCGGGGCCGAAGCGGGTGACACCCTCCCCGGTCTCCTCCACCAGGGCCGACCATTCGTGCCCCAGGGTGAGGGGGAAGCGGACATCCCCTGATTTGACGAAAGAGGCTTCGCCGGTATAGATGGCGTAATCCGTGCCACACATCCCCACACGGGCCACCCGGCACAAGACCTCATGCGGTCCCGGCTGCGGGCGCGGCATCTCGACGATTCGCATATCTCCCGGCGCAAAGAGCCGGATCGCTTGCATGGCGGGCATGGTTATCCTCTCACTCTTTCCAGCGGGAAGCGGGGAACCGCCTCCGGGTTGACCGGGTGGCGGGGCCAGCGCCCGCTCAGGACATCTACCACCGCCTGCGCCCCGTGCCGGTGCGAGTCCGCGAAAGACTCCTCCGAATAGGCGGCGACATGAGGGGTCATCAGGACGTTCTCCAGGGAAAAGAAAGGGTGATCTGTCGCGAATCCGTTCTCATTGAAGACATCGATGCCGGCGTAAACATCGAGCGCGGCATAGCGGATCGCGCCCTCTTGTAGGGCGGCCGCGAGATCGTCTTCATCGATCAGTTCGCCCCGGGCGGTGTTGATCAGGGCGGCTCCGGGCTTCATCTTCCGAAGCCGGGGCATGGCGATCATGCGGCGCGTTTCGGGCAGGAGAGGGCAGAGAAGTACCACATAGTCCGATTCGGCCAGAACGGTATCCATATCCACTTTCCGGACGCGGGCGCGGAAGGAATCCATATGGGACAGGGCCGGGTCCGAGGCCAGCACTTTCATCCCGAACGCCTGCGCCCGGACCGCCACCGCGCGCCCGATGCGCCCATAGCCGATCAACCCCAGCGTCCGGGTGGAGAGGCGATGCATTTCGGTCAGGCTGCGGGGCTGCCTGCCCTCCCGCATGGCCGATTCGCACCGCTTCAACTGCCGGGCGGAGGCGAGCAGGAGCGCCATCGTGTGGTCGGCCACCTCCTCGGTGCAGAAATCGGGCAAATTCGTCACCAGGATGCCCTGCCGGGTCGCCTCCGAGATATCGATCTTGTCGACGCCGGTGCCCAGGCGGGAGATAATGCGGCACTTTTCCAGCCGGGCGATGACCGGCCCTCGGAGGCATGCGGAAACCACCATCACCGCATCGGCCTGAGCGCCTGCGGCGGCGATTTCCTCATCACGGTTTCCCTCGATTTCGATGATCTGCGCCCCGGCAGACTCCAGAAGAGACCTCTCTTCCGGCGTCATGGGGAAAGTGCGGGCATTGAGGCGAAGCAGGGCAGCAGGCATGGCTTATTCTCCGGTAAGGGCGGCACGGATGGCCTCCATCTGGGCCTGGGCCGCGCTCCACATCAGGCAGATATCGGTGGCGGCCCAGAAAGCCCGCATCCCCTCCTCCTTCCAGAAGCGCATCCGGGCCGGATCTCCGCAGGCGATGCCGGGCAGAACGCCGTGGCGGTCGCAGGCCGCAATTATCCGGTACACCGCCTCGATATAGCGGGGGCTGTCCAACTGCCCCAGGATGCCCATACCCAGGGAAAGGTCGTCATTGCCGACAACGGCGATATCGATTCCCGGCACGGAAAGGATGCCGTCCAGGTCGGCAAGGGCTTCTGCCGTCTCGATCTGGATGCCGACCACCAGGTTTTTGCCGACGGCCTCCACCATCTCCGCAGGCGAACCCCATCCCATATATTTCCCGGCAGGCGAGGTGGAGGCTCCGAGGCCGCGTATCCCTTTCGGCGGGTAGCTCACCGTCCGGACGATCTCTTCAGCCTCCTCACGGCTGCGGATGCGCGGCACGAACACGGCATCCGGGGCCTGGTCGAGCGTCCGGTTCAGTTCGTGGTAGCTGGTATCGGCGACGCGGACGGCGCAGGGCAGCCCCAGCGCCCTCGCCATGCGGATGTGCTCCAGAACGGTTTCGCTGTTCAAAGCCGTATGCTCCCGGTCGATCAGAAGGACATCGTAGCCTGTCTGGTGATACATCTCCACAACGGCCCCCGAGCGGCTGTCCGCAATCCCGCCGAAGATGAGTATATCCTTTTGCCGTACCCGCTGTTTGAGTGAAGTGGCATAGATTCGCATAGGTTCTCCTTGAAACATAGAATCATGATAAGAGGCGAAGGCTCTAAACTTGATTTCCTTTCGACATCTCAAACCGATGTCCTTTTGCAGGGAATCAGGAGGGCCACCATCAAGGTCAGGACGGTGAGGAGGAGGGCGGCGGCCATGACAGGGGGATAGTCCCACCGGTCGACGGCCCGGCCTGCGGTGAGAGGGCCGATGACGCGAATGGGGGCGGTGATCAGGCTGATGCCGGCATAGACGCGAGCCGCATCCGGCTCGCCGGCGCATTCGTAGGCCAGATTGAAGGCGGAGACGGCCCAGGTCGGGCTGACCGTGCCTGCCAGGAAATAAGACAAAAAGAGAACGGGGGCGGAATCGCCCAGCAGCGTGCCGCCTACCCCGACCCCATAGAGGGCAAGCCCGGTCAGAAAGGCATTGCGGTGTCCGAACCTGTCCCCCAACTGGCCGATCATCAGGGCGAAGACGAGGCCGCAGGCGTTGAAGGTCATATTCAGATAGCCCAGGAGGGCGTCGCTGGCGTCCAATTTCGTTTTGATGAAAAGGGCAATAAAGGCGAACGGCCCCTGAGCCAGTATGAAAAGACAGGCGGTCAGGATAAAGATCAGGTAGCTGGGGCGCTGTCGGGAGAGGCGAAAGACATCGACAGCGCAGGTCAGCAGGGGAACCCGCTCCCCCTCCCCGTTGTGCGAGATGTCCCGGAAGCGGGCGAACCAGAGAGTCGCCAGCAGGATGAGGGAGCCGCCGACGAAAAGGCTGAGGCCGAAGTTGCGAGGTGAGGGCAAGATGCCCAGCACCGGGGTCGCTATCGCTCCCCCGATGATGCCGCCCACCCCGAACCAGGCCAGCCTCAGGCCAAAGAAGCGGCCCCGCTCTTTGGGGGAGACACTTGCCACCACCATCGCCACGTAATGCGGGTCGCCCGTGCCTGCGATCAGCACGAAAGCGGTATAGAAGGTGAAAAAGAGGGCGATCCGGGCCGCCGCCGCATCGACCGGCAGAAAAAGAGCCGAGGCCGCCATCGCCAGGTAAAAGGAAGCACCGATCCGGTAGGCCCCTATCATGCGCGAAAACCGGCGCGGGCCGGGCCGGATAAGGTAGAGCGACAGGGGCTGAATAATCGCGATGCCCCCTGCAAAAAGGGCGGGAACCGCGCCGATCATCCATCCGGGGGACCCCAGGGCCTTCAGGTAGCCGGGCAGCGTGATCCCCGAACTGACAAAGGGCAGCCCCAGGCCCCATAAAAACTCGAACCCCAGAATAGCGACCCGGTTCAGACGATGAACCGCAGCCTCTGACGCGCCTTCGTCGGCGGAATGGAGTAATGATTTGATGAATGGTCTCCTTGAAAGGGCTGGGGGCGGAAAAGTACCTCACCTTTGCCCCTCTCCTGGACGCGGCTGCGCCGCTAAGCAGCCCGTCGGAGTCAGGGTGCAGTTTCCCCCGGGACAAGGTTGTAGGGGCGAACCTGGGGTTCGCCCAGGCCTCCGAAGATCGCCTGGGGCAGGGCGAACCCCAGGTTCGCCCCATCGCGATCCAGATAAGGTAAAACATCCTCCGCTCCTGGGGGAGGGGTGACCGCTCTCCCCTGGGAGGGGTGACCTCTCTCCCCTAGCCCCTCTCCCCGAAACCCAAGGGATGCGCCGGAGCGCACCCTGGGAGAGGGGGACAGAGTGTGCGGCACTTGCCCCCCCCATCCACTCCCCCTGCCCGTTTCGGGAA
>JADLDR010000060.1 GCA_020846535.1 Armatimonadota bacterium
GGCGGTGTGGCAAGGGGTTGGGTTTGTGGATGGCGTGAAGCCCCAGATGAAGGACGCCACGGCGCAAGAAGGAGTGCAAACCGCCGCCTGAGCTAAACGCTTTTTACACACCTTTTGACAAAAGCTCGATATGGTGGGCCAGACAGACCAACAGATACTCAATCGTGGCCCGACCAAGCCGCGCCACAACAGACGCCGGAGCAGAAAGACGCTTTTCACATGCCCGAAGACCGGTTCAACAATTTCTTGACGCAAGCGATAGAGGGCTTTTCCTTCCGGGCGAGCCATCTTGGTCCGCATTTGTGCCGCCAACGCCCCGTCCTGGCGGACCCACACTTCCTTGCGACTCTGCGAGGAGCGATAGATCCGATAACGCTTCCGATCTTTGACGCGCTCCCGGTAGCAGGGCAACACAACGCCAGCGGCATCCGCAAACCGATCCTGTTGGGGATCATAGGTATACCCGGCCTTCTGATCGGGGGAGGCCCCCTTCTCGGCCACATAGGCATCCAGCGAGTGCGCGGCCATATACGCCAACGCATCGACGCTGTAGTAGCCACTATCCGCCAGCGTCTTGGCAGGCTGGAAGCCAGTGTTGTGTTGCGTTTGTTCCAGCATCGGCTCCCACTGAGCCTGATCCCACTCATCCTGGGTGATGGCCGCCGCCACGATCCCCTGATGCGCGCTGTCCACCCCCGCTTGCGCATTGTAGGCCGGACGGTTCCCCGCCTTCGTCTTCATCAGCCGACTCTCCAGGTCTGTCGCCCCTACCGACTCCCGACCCGTCTCGTGCAAGGTGCGTTTCGCCTGCTCCAAGCGTGCCTTCCGCCGTTTCAGATCGCGCAGTGCCTTGGGCACTTCCTCGCCCGACTGCTCCCCATAGGCGGCATCTTCCGCCGCATCGGTCGCCTCCGCTTCCTCCAGAATCTGGCCGATCTTCTCTTCTACCCGCGCCAAGACTTTCTCCAGCCGATCCGCCTGATAGGGCTCTTTCCCAGAGACATTGGCTTCCCACTTCGTCCCATCCACGGCCACGCGCTCCAGCAAGACCAACCCCCTCACCTGGCCCAACCGCACCACTTGGCCCAACAGATCCGCAATCGCGGCCCGATGCGTCTGGCGAAACCGGGCTATCGTTCGAAAGTCCGGCTGGCTCATTTGGGCCAGATACAGATAACGCAGATCATAGCGCAGAGCCTCGGCCCGTTTCCGACTGCTGCGGATGCCTTGACTATACCCGAACACCCACACTTTCAAGAGCATTCGAGGGTCATAGGCCGGAGTACCCCCACCCGGATAGCTGGCATACAACTCGTCACAGTCCAGGCTATCGATGACTTCCCCCAGAATCCGCACCGGAGCATCGGGGGGCACGAAGTCCTCCACCGAAGGGGGCAGCCAGAACAACTGCTCCCAGGGAGAGACGGGGTCTTTGAAGCGTTTCATGGCATCGCCTCCTCACCTACAGGCTTACCGGATACCATTCGGGGACCCTGCCCCTCCCTCCTACCAATATAGCAATGATCGTTTCACTTATGGGACAGCCTGCATAGGTTCGCCCCTACGGCCTTGTCCCAAGGGAATCTGCACCCTGACTCCAACGCCCTGCTTATAGGCTCCACGTCCCGCCTATTCCCGAACTCGCCCAACGCCCAAGATCCCATCCTACGGGCGCTCAACTCACCGAACCAAGATGATTCGGTTCCCGGCGGCGGAACAGTCACCTTGTATTTACCTTGAAGAAACTCGATCAGCGCCGGAACGGTCCGGCTGTCTCCGATAACGGCCAGAGCGGACGCGGCCCCCGAACGGGAAAGACTGTCCCTATCGCTAAAAGTCGTGATCAGGGGAAGCGTCGCCCGGCTGTCGCCGATCTCCCGCAAGCCCAGGGCCGCGTGGAAGCGGACCCGCGCCGTGCGGTCGCTCAAGGCGCGGATCAAAAGGTCTTTCGCCTGCTCGCCGCCTATTTCGGAGAGGGCATCGATGGCCGTGATGACAGCCTCCTCGCTTTCGTTTTCCATGGCGATTGCCAGCAGCCCGACGGAACGAGGGTCTTTGATCGCTCTCAGCGCATAGGCCACCTTGTTGACGATTCGCGCGTCTTCCGTTCTGTGCAGAATTTCAGACAGCGTCTCCAGGGCAGGAGCGCCGATGGCGGCGACCGCTTCCTCAAGCGCCCGGCCTGGGCGGAAATCTTCATTGGAAAAGCGGCGGATCCAAGGCTCTATCGCCCTCGGGTCGCCGATCTTCCCCAATGCCTGCACCGCACAAAAGCGGATATGCTCATCGATGTTATTGATATCCTCCAGAAGCATATCCACAGCCTCTTTCACCTGAATCTCTCCCAATGCCTCGATAATGCTGGCTGCGGAATTGATATCGGATTCCCGGTATGCCTGTAATAGCGGCTCAATGGCCCGTGGGTCTTTCATCCGTCCCAGCCCTGTGGCCGCCGTTGCCCGGTTTCTCTGGTTCGTATCCTGTAGCGCCTCTATGAGCGGCTCCGCCCCCTCCGGCCCGTCGATGAATGCGACGGCTATCAGCGCGCTTCTGCGGAGGGATGCAAGCGGCGAATCCAGCTTCTTCATCAGTAGAGTATAAGGCAGGCTTGCCGATCTGGAAGAGGGCTTCCTCGATGCCGACGGTGTGGCCGGGGCCCTCTTGAGACAGGGCGACGATCAGGACGGGAACGGCCCGGCTATCCTTGAGTTTCCCCAGCGCGCTGGCGGCGTTTTGCCGGACCGTTTCCTCCTTGACTTTCAATGCCTCGCAAAGCGCCTTTAACGCTTCAGGATCGCCGATATCGCCGAGCGCCTGCGCCGCCCCTGCGCGAATGGCCGGGATCCCGATTTTCAGGACGGCAGCCAGCGGCTTCACCGCAGGTTCCCCGATGCGGATCAGCGCCTCAGTCGCTTCCCGGGCCACCGTCGAAGAGTATCGTGAATCATCGGTCTCATAGCGACACTGGTCTGCCTGCCACTCGAAGTTCGCGGTCGTTTGGACCATCAAAGGGATCAGAAAGGAAACGGCAGGGGCCGATTCCTTTCCCATCATTCCCAACCGTTGGGCCGCATATCCCCTCACGCCAGGCTCTCCCGCTAAGAGCTTTTCGATCTGCTGCCTCACCTCCGCCGGAATACCCTCCGGAACTGGCGTCTGCGCCGCCACAATCCCGGCGATCCCCATCAACACCGACAGCCATAGTAAGACCGTCCATCCGGTTTTAACTGCTATCCCTTCTTTTGCGTGGTTGATTTTCCCTGTCAGAATAAATGCGTTCTCCTTCCGCATACTTCATTCCTGCCATGAATTATTCGGAAGCAGGATCAAGACCTCCTCCCCGGTGCGCCTTGACGCTCCCCGGAGCCTGTGTTATAATGGAGCATCTTCGGGGAAATCTAACGCAGGAGAGGTTCATGCTGCGCTCATTCCGTTATCTGCCGGGCTTGCTTTTCGGCTTGCTGATCCTGTCGGCTGCCGCCGGGACTGATACCCCGCCGTGCGCTGCGGAGTCGACCGACTACCTGGGAGGCCGGGCCGTCCGCCTGACCAACGGGCTGGTGGAGGCGCTGGTAGCCCCGGAACTCGGTGGGCGGGTGATCCGGGCGGCGATGGCCGGACATTCCTTCCTGCATGCCGGTGACGGACCGAAAGATAGCGAAAGCCGGGAAACGGAACTGAAAACCGATTTCGGAGGCGACTGGGCCGGGGCCGTGCCCCAGGATGAGAGGGCGCAGGCCGGCCCGGCCCCGGACAATATGCGCTTTGTCTGGGAGATTATCGAAAAAGGGCCGGAGAAGGCTTCCGTACGGATGGACGGCCCTGTGGGCAGCCCGCTTCCCGGCCTGCAACTCACCCGAACTATCACCGTCACCAGAGGATCCTCGAAGATCGTTTCCCACAGCGTTCTCACGAACCGGGGCAGCCGGAGAGCCGTATGGAGCCTGAAGGAATCGGCCCGATTCGACGCCACCGCCCCTGGCCCGCAAGGGTTTTCCGACGTCCTGCTGGCTTATGCCCCGGCCAGCCCTGAGGATGCCTTTCCTAAAGGCTATGCCTTCCTCTACGGCGAGGCCGGAAGCGGCGCGGCCCGCGTCCTCAAACGAGCAGGCCTCTTTCGCCTGCGCTTCGGCTACCGGGCGGGCAAGTGGGCGCTCGCCCCGGCGGTCGGATGGCTGGCGGTCGCCCACCGGCAGCGCCAGGCTATCTTCACCCAGCTTTTCGAGCCCTCCCCCCGGGGAGCGTATCCGGGAAAAGCCTCTGCCACAGTAAGGGTCAACGGGGCGGGTCGCTTTGCCGAGGGCGGGAAGGATATCGAGATAGATGAAGACCTCGCCAGAACCCCGCCTTATCTGGAAACCGAGATATTCAGCCCCTATACCGGCCTCGGCCCGGGGGAATCGCTGGCCTTCACTGTCGTCTGGGGGCTGACGAAGGGTTCCTCCTATATTGTCAGGGCCGGGCCTGCGGGGGTCGTCCATATGCCCCTGGCTGTCTGGCCCAGCGCGCACCGGGTGACGGTGACCGGCATCTTCGGCTCCTTTTATGCGGGGTCGGCCCGGCTGGTTTTCGAAAACGACGCAGGCTTCCGCCTCGGAACGCAAGACCTGGGCACGGTGACCCCTATGCAGGCCCGCGCCGTGAGCGCCAGCGCCTCCCCGCCTGCCGGAACCGCCCGTATCTCGGTCGAAGCCCTCGATGACTCCGGCTCCGCGGTCGGCATCCTGGACAGCGCCCCGCTGCCTCCCTCCCCGGCTCCTCCTTCTGAGCAGCCCTGATTCCCTTTCAAGGAGCTTCCTATGATCGAAACCTTTCACGACTATATTAATGGCGAGTGGGTTCCCGCCGCATCGGGCAGGACAACCGCGAACATCAACCCTGCCGACACGCGGGATGTGATCGGCTATTACGCCGCCTCCGGCCCGGAGGATGCCCGTCGGGCGGCAGAGGCGGCGGAGGCGGCCCTGCCCGGCTGGCGGGCGCTCGCCGGGCCGCAGCGGGCCAAATATCTGGAGCAGGCGGCCTCCCTCATGGAGTCGCGCCTGGAGGAGATCGCCCGGACGCTCACCCGCGAAGAGGGGAAAACCCTCATGGAATCCCGGGGAGAGACCGCCCGGGGCGTGGCGCTCCTGCGCTATTACGCCGGGGAATGCTGGCGGGCCTGCGGAGAAGTCATCCCGGCCAGCAGCCCCCGGGCCTTGATGTTCACCCGCAGGGAGCCGCTCGGCGTGGTGGCGGCCATCACGCCCTGGAATTTCCCTGTCGCGATTCCCCTCTGGAAAATCGCGCCCGCCCTGGCCTTCGGCAATACGGTGGTTTTCAAACCGGCGGCCCTGACGCCTGCGGTCGCGGTGAAGATCGCAGAAGTGTTCGAGGCGGCGGGCCTGCCGAAAGGCGTTTTCAACCTCCTGACCGGTAGCGGGGGGGAGGTCGGGCAGGCGCTGGTCGGTCACCCGGCGGTGAAAGGGGTTTCCTTCACCGGATCCAATGCGGTGGGGCAGAAAATCGGGGCCTGGGCCGTGCAGCAGGGGATCAAGTTCCAACTGGAGATGGGGGGTAAGAACCCGGTGATCGTGGCCGCCGACGCCGACCTGGATCAGGCGGTGGATCTGACCGTGAGCGGGGCGATGCGCTCCGCAGGCCAGAAGTGTACGGCCACCAGCCGGGCGATTGTGGTCGAGCCGGCGCTGGACGAGTTCATCGACCGGGTGGTCCGGAGGGTACAGAACCTTCCTGTCGGCCCCGGGACCGACGAAGCCGCCTATCTCGGCCCCCTGGCCTCCGAGCCGCAGATGCGGAGCGTTCTGGACTACATCCAGTCCGGGGCGGACGAAGGGGCCGAGATGCTCTGCGGCGGGGTCCGGCTCCAGGGCGGTCTCTACGACCGCGGCTTCTACGTCCAGCCTACGGTTTTCGCCGGCGTCTCCCCGCGCATGAAGATCGCCCGGGAGGAGATCTTCGGCCCTGTCCTTGCCGTACTCCCCGCCGCCGACCTCGATGAAGCCATCCATATCGCCAACGGCGTTCCCTACGGGCTTTCGGCCAGCCTCTTCACCCGCGACCTGGGAGCCGCTCTGCAATACATCGCCCGCATCGAGGCCGGGATGGTACGGGTCAACGGCGAGACCGCCGGGGTGGAACTCCAGGCCCCGTTCGGAGGGATGAAATCCTCCAGCTCCCATTCCCGAGAGCAGGGCCGCGCCGCCATCGAGTTCTTCACCGAAATCAAAACCATCTCTCTCGAACCGGCGGGGGACGGGAAGTAAAGAAAGGCAACCACCCTTGCCAGGCTTCTGCCGATCTCCCGACACTTTTGGGATCGACGGCATGGAATCCCGAAGCTTACGGACGCCTCGCGCCGGGTGTCCCTCCGGGATGCGGATCGCATGAGGCGTCGGCTTGGTTCGCAAGCATATAACCGATTCAGGAGACCGCGGAAGTGATGAATCTGTTGGCAGCCATCTGTTTCATGGGCGGGGTTCCTTTCGGCCTGCAAAACGGCGATTTCCGCCAGGTGTCGAACGGACGGGCTGAGGCATGGGATCCGGTCGGGCAGTACCGCGTGATCGTCCAGGGCGGGCGCAAGGGGATGCCTGCCCTGGCAATGACGTCCGGAGGAGAGGAGGCGTCCGGGGCGCGGCAGGCGCTGCGCTTCGACCCTCCGCGGAAGGGGCCGTTTGTGGTGACGGCCTGGATGCGCTGCGACGAGGTGGGGGCGGGCGGAGACGCCCCACTCTGGCTCGATGCGCTCCAGGCGGGCGGGCCGCCGATCTGGGGGCAGCAGGGCCTGCCGGACAGGGGCCGCAGGGGGTGGCAGTAGGTGCGGGCCGAGGTCAGGCCCACCCATCCGGTGAGCGAGGTGCAGATTTTCCTCCTCCTGCGCCGCGTGAAGGGGCGCATCCGCTTTTCCGATGTGCGGATAGGCAACCTGCCGGTAGCGATCCGCGAGTTCCGGGTCTACCCTGCCGGGCCGTCCTGTGAGGTGCGGGCCTCTCTGAGCGATTCCGTCCCCTGGCGCGTCCGGGCCGAGCAGGACGGCAGGGAAATCTGGGGCCGTGAGGGGGAAAGCGCCCGGATCGCCGAAAAGTTTGAGGCTCCCGGGACCGGCCCGGTCGCTGTTACCCTGACAGCCCGGCGCAACAGCGCAGAAGCCCACACGACCGTCCGGGCCGATCCCGGGGGCCGTGCTGCGCCCTACGACTGGTGGGTGGCGAGGGCGGTGGAGCGGGTTTTTCAGGATGACCTGCCCCCGGCCAAACCTGTCCGGAAGGTTTTTCTGGAGATGGCCCGGGCGGAAAGGGAATCGTTCCAGGTCTGCCTCCGCCCCCTGCAAGCGCCCATCCGCCGGGCGCAGGTGGAGGTAAGCGATCTGGTTTCAGGGCCGAACCGCATCCCCGCCCCTGCGGTCGAGTGGTTCCGGGTGGGGTATATCCGGATCGAGCAACCTTTCGCGCACCCCTATGCCGCCCGGAGAACCGACGCCTGGTGGCCCGACCCGCTGCTGCCGCCCGCACCTGTCTCTGTGGACGCCGACACCGTGCAGCCGCTGTGGTTTACGGTGCATACCGATCCGAAGGCCGCGCCGGGACTCTATCGGGGGCGAGTGACGCTGCGGGCGGAAGGGATGGAGCCGGCGCATGTGCCGGTTTCCGTGAAAGTCCATCCGGTCTCGATACCGGTTCAGGGCTATATGAAGACCGCCTTCGCCCTGATGGACGGGCATCTCGAAAAAGTATACGGCAGCGTTTCCCGCCCCTTGCGCCGCGCCTACACCGATTATCTCCTGGCCCACCGGCTGAACCCGGACGACATCTCGCGCACCCGCCTGCCCGACCTGGACGAAATGGAATACGCCGGCAGCCAGGGCCTCAATGCCTTCAATCTCCTGAACATCGTCCCCGAGCCGGAGCGCCCGGTCACCTGGGTCTGTTTCGCGCCGCTGGACGCCTATACGCCTCAATTCAAGGAGAGATTCTTCCAACGCCTCGATGCGGTCGTGCCGGAGTTGGAGCGGCGCGGGCTGCTCGATAAGGCCTATCTCTACGGCTTCGACGAGCGGGGGCCGGAGTATATCCCGGTCATGCGGGACCTGTTCGGGGAGATCAAGCGGCGCTACCCGCGGGTGCATACCCTTTCGACCTGCTGGCCCCCGCAGGGCACGGATCCCTTCGCGCTCCATATCGACTGGTATGTGCCCCTCATCTCTTCGTACGATCCCCGGCTGGCCGAAACGGTCCGGAGCAAGGGCGGGGAGATGTGGTGGTACGTCTGCATGGGGCCGAACTACCCTTACGCCAACTGGCTCATGGAGAACCCGCTCATCGAGGCGCGGCTTATCTGGTGGCAGGCGTTTTCGTACGATGTGGAGGGCTTCCTCTACTGGGGCCTGAACATCTGGGAGCGCGAGCGTAACGACAGGCCGATCCCCGACCGCGCCGGGCCGCGCCTGGACTGGTCGCTGACCACCTCCGGCTATCCCACCCTGAACGGCGACGGCGTGCTCCTCTATCCGGGCGAAAACGGCCCCTTCGGCAGCCTCCGCATGGAGGCCATCCGGGACGGCCTGGAGGATACGGAGCTGCTGCGCGAGTACCGGGCGCAGCTCGGAGCGGGGGCGAGCCGCAAGGTGATCGAAAAAGTATCCCTCAACCGGACGCGCTACTCCAGAGATCCGAAAATCCTTCTCGACGCCCGCCTCAAAGTCCTCCGGAAACTGGGCCGAAACGCCGTCAAGCCAAAACCTGAAAAACCGGGAGCCACTTGAATGAATTGCCGCCTGCCCGTGCCCGGCGTCAATATCGAATGGGAGAGGGAGGGCCGGTTTTACGGCCTGACCGTTTTCTCCATGCCTTCTACCGTCACGCTCCCCGGAGCGCAGGCCGACCATGCCTGGACGCTGGGGGGAACCCACACCGGCAGGCGGCTCGATATCCTGAACCTGAGCGGGATGGTTGCCTTCGCCAACCGGAAGGATGAAGTCTACGGCGGGCAGAATCGGGCCATGCCCTACCCCGGCGGGGGCTACCTGACCTTCCGGCCCGGGGATACTCTCGAAAAGATGCTGGCCATCGATTATGGCCGCATCCCGGCGGAAGGGAGGGGCTTCCGGCGGCTGGTGCGGGCGGGATGGGAGCTTTTACGCCCCGTTCCGAAGCCTGCGCTGACGCGGAAGGAAACCATCGCCCTCAAGACAGAACGCGCTTCTCTCCCGCTGGCGGGAGGGAAAGGAGATCGGAGGCTTCACCTGGATCCCGGATACGTCGGAGGAGGGAAACGCCTACAGCGCCAGCCCCGGATTCCTTTTCGGCTGGGTCGGGCAGTCGCTCCGGCTGGCCTGGTGCGCCCTCGAAACCGGCGTCCGCGCCCGGGATGAGTCCTGGCTGGCGAAAGGCAGGGCCGTCCTGGACGCCTTCGCCGGAGCGCCAACCCTCCCTCAAGCGCCCGGCCTTCGCCACCTTTTCTACGCCCTGAAAGACGGCCAGTGATATTTCGGGGAGTGGCAAGACCGCGACCGGATCAGCGCCCGCATGTTCGGGGAGGCCCTGTCCAACCTGGCGGACTGTCTCCTCCTCCTGAAACAGCGCCGCCTTCCGGTCGAGCCGCGATGGCTCAGCGCCCTGAGCGAAGGCATCGCCTTCCTCCGCTCTCCGGGCTGCCTGACGAAAGAGGGCATCTATCCTCTCTTTTTCGATACGGACGGCCATCCCGCAGACGGGATGATCGCCGCAGGGGGAGTGGCCTGCGTCACGGCGATCCTGGCCGCCGCCGAGGTCACCGGCGACAGGGCCGCCCTGAAAGACGGCCTCAGGCTTCTCCGCCGCTACGATGCCCTCTTCACCCGCACCCTGGACGCCCTTTCAGCCGGGCCACCCTGGACGCCGCCTGCGAGGACAAGGAGGCGGGCATCTACTACTTCCTGGCCGCCTGCCGCGCCTTCAGGATGACCCGCGATATGGAGTTCGGCGAAAACGCCCGGCTGGCCGCCGAATGGATCACCACCTTTGTCTATTTCTGGGACGTAGGCTTTCGCCCCGGCACAGCCTGCGCCGAAAACGGCTTCGTCTCCACCTTCTGGCCCGGGGTGAGCGTCCAGAACATGCACCTGGATGTCTTCTTCCCGCCCTACGAGGTCTACGACCTGGGCCGACTCCTCAGACCGTCTGCTGATGCAGGTCGGCCAGGGCGTCCTCCAGGCATGGACGCACGGCATTGCCCGAAGACCGGGACACTGGGGCTTCCCCACACTAGGCGAGCAGGCCGAACAGTTCAACCACACCAACTATTTTCAAGGCCCCTTCACCATCGAAGACTGGCGCGGCGGCATGAACCGCTGGAACCCCGCCTGGATCATCAGCCTGGTGCTACAGGCCGCGCTGAGGTTCGAGAAAATGCAGATGGCGTCCTCGCAATGACAGCGATGACGACCTATACTTGACACCAGGCGAAAGCCCTGAATGCAAAGGACAGCCATGAACGCCCCTCGATTCAAACGTCTTTGGAAACTGCTCCTCCTCCTACTGGCAGGATCGCTTTACTGGATTTACCGGCAGACGGCTGTAGATACGGCCCTGGTGGAAGCGGCCCGCTATGGCGATACCGCAGCCGCTGCCAGACAACTGGCGAAAGGGGCCGATATCCATACCACGCTTCCGCCGGAACTCAGGCAGGCCCTCCACTACAGATGTCGGCACCTGATCCGGCGGCGACAGGCTCCTCCGGGCCGGACGCCCCTTGCCTGGGCCGTGACGGGAAACAGCCCCCGCATGGTGCGCTTCCTTCTGAGCCGGGGAGCCGATCCGTCAGGCCAGTGTGACTACGAATTCGTGCCCCTGGCGGCGGCGGCATCCCTCTCCGATATCGCTATCGTGAAGGCGCTCCTCGATTACGGGGCCGATGCCAATGCGATCAGAGGCCGCAGCTACCCTCCGCTTCTCAACGCCGTTTCGAGCGGTCGCCTTGATGCGATCCGCCTGCTCCTCAAACGCGGGGCGGATGCTCATGTCTTACGCGAAGGCGGGAATGCGCTTCAGTTCGCAGGCCGGTGCCGGGACAGAACGCGCAGGCTAAGCACATGATCAAAAGAAAGGCATCAAAATCAAGCGGCTTCCGGCAGCGGGACCGGATGCAACCCGATCTCTTCGCGAAAGAAACGGCGGGCCACCTCGGTCAACGCCTCGATACTGCCCGCCAGCCGGTTGGCCGCGACC
>JADLDR010000061.1 GCA_020846535.1 Armatimonadota bacterium
ACTCCTCTAGCTCCTCGAAGCGGGTCTGGGGCGGCTCCTTGACCCGCTTGCGGTAGGCGTTGATGAAGTTGTTCATGAGGATCTTGAAGATCCAGGGCTTGAAGGAGGTGCCCCGGTCGAACTGGTGGAAGCCCTGGTAGGCCTTGAGGAAGGTTTCCTGGACGAGGTCTTCGGCGTCGGTGGGGTTGCGGGTCAGGCGCAGGGCGGTGCGATACAGTGAGTCCATCAACGGTATCGCTAGATTCTCGAACTCCCGATGATTCACATCGAGAGCGCATGTATTGGTCATATTATTCTCCGATTCCTTATTCGGTATAAGGCTGGGGGCAGCAGGGAACGAACGCCATGTTACATCAGTTCCTTGAAATGGTTCCTCTCCATTTCAAATGACTCATCCACCTGCCTGTAAGTTCCTTATTTTTAACCCAAGCTGCTACCTACCCGAATTGAGCCTATGCGGGGTAGGGGCGCGATGCATCGCGCCCTGCCAAGCCGTTGGGCGCGATGCATCGCGCCCCTACAGCGGCAAACGGGACTGGCCCCGGGCTAGGGGGCAACTTGGGTTATTTTTATAATTTTTCCTGTAATAGCTTATTAATCAGGCAGACATACCGATCTCCGCCAGCGGCTGAGACACCCGGGGTGCTTCCGGGCTGCATCCCGCCGATGAATGCTCGCGTTCATCGGTGCGAGCATCGAACCGGAAGGCAACGATAGCGGCATCGTCTCTCAGCGCGCCTTCGGCGAAGCTCTGGGCGGCTTCCAGAAGCCCTTTCGCTACCGACTCCGGATCGGCATGGCGGCTTTGGTTGAGATAGTCCGATATGCCCTCACGCCCGAAGAGATCCGTGCCGCGCCGGGCCTCGGTAATGCCGTCGGTAAATAGGACGATCATATCGCCCGGTTCTAGCCTCTGGCTGGCCTCCGGGTATGAATAGCCGCTGAAAATACCGAGCGCCCTTCCATGCAGCCGCATCTCCCCCACCCCGCCCCCCTCGGCCCGGAGGAAAGGCGGTTCGTGCCCACCGTTGGCGTAGGTCAGGATGCCGTTGGCGGTGTCCAGAACGGCAAAAAAGGCCGTGATCATCAGGCTGCCCCCGTCCGGGCAGTCCTTGCAAAGAACTTCATTGGCGAAGGTTAGCACCCGGGAGGGGCCGGGGTCCAGATATGCATAGCTGCGGATGGCATAGCGGGCCGCGGCGGCGCGAACGGCGGCAAGCAGCCCTTTTCCGGCCACATCGCCGATCAAAACGCCCAGCCTCCCGTGGCCCAGGTCGAAGAGATCGTAGAAATCGCCGCCGACCTCCGCCTCCTTCCAGGCGGGCTGATACTGGGTGGCGATTGCACAGCCCGGCAGGTGGTCTGCAAGCCTCGGGAGGATCGCTCTCTGAAGCACCTCCGCAATGCGATGCTCGCGCCGGTAGGCTTCTTCCAGGGCCAGACGAGTTTCCTTGATGGAACGGATGTCCCGCCATGCCAGGACGCCCCCGATGATCTGCCCCAGCCGGTCCCGGATCGGCCCGGCGTTGCAGAGGATGGGGATACGTTCTCCGCCCGCCTGTGCCAGAAGCCACTCTTCGTTGGTGATCGTCTCGCCTTTCTTCACGGCGCGGGCGATGGGAATTTCGTCATGGCCTGCCGGGATATCGGAGTCCGGATGGTAGAGCCTCCATATCCGATGATACTCTTCCCCGCTGACGCCCTCGAAGGCGAAGCGAGGATAGCCGACCAGATCGGCCCCGTGCTGGCTGATGAGGCGAATGACGTTTTCCGGCTCGTCGGCGATGGTGATGCCCTCGGGAACGTATTCCATCAAGGCATCGAGAATCCGGTGGCTCTCCTGGAGCGCCTCTTCGGACCCCTTTCGTTCGGTGATATCCGAACAGACGCCGATCATCCGCGCAGGCCGCCCGGTTTCATCGGAAAAGATGCGCCCTTTGGCTCCCAGCCAGCGGACCGACCCGTCCGGCCTGACGATCCGGTACTCTATGCCTTGATCTACGCCCTCAAGCAGCGAGCGCCGGATCGAGGCAAAAACCGCATCCCGGTCTTCGGGGTAAATATCGGACTGGTATGCCTCGAAAGTGCCGTCGAAGGTTCCGGGAGCGAGGCCGTGAATGGCCTCCAGGCTCGGAGACCATTTCACCTCTCCTGCCGCCATATTCCACTCCCAGGTTCCCATCCGGCCCACCTCCAGGGCGAGCCGCAGCCGTTCCTCGCTCTGTCGAAGGGCCTCTTCGGATTTCTTCCGCTCGATGGCCGTCCCTAGCATATTGGCGACCGCCTGAAGGAAATTGACATCATCCTTCGAGAACGTGCGTTTCTGCGTGGTGTGCGCTCCCAGGACGCCGTAAGGGTCATTCAACCCCTGAATGAGGACGCTCATCCCGCTGATCACCTTGTGGTTGTGCAGGAGCGCCGGGCCGGTGAATCTCAGTTCGGTAAGCAAATCCTCCACCACCACCGGTGTTCTGGAGAGGAGGGTATAGCCCGCCTGGGAGTCGCTATCCGCCCCTACGGTGGCGCTGCCCACCAGCCCTTTCTCCCAGCCCACCCCGGCCTTGAGCAGCAGCGATTCCCCGTCTGGCAGAAGTTCCAGGACCTTACAGTATTCCACTTCCAGGATGTCGGCCACCTGCCGCACGGTTTCGTCCAGAAGGCTCTCCAGGTCTTTGCCTGCCAGGGCGCGCTGGCCCAGCCGGGCGACGGCGGCCTGCTGCCGCGCGATCTGCGCAGCCGCCTCCTCAGCCGCTTTGCGCTCGGTGATATCCCGGATGATACCGGTGAACATCCTCCGGCTTCCCAGGCGCATCTCGCTGATCGCCAGATCCATCGGAAAGAGAGAACCGTCCTTCCGCTGCCCGACCACCTCGCGCCCGATCCCGATGATTTTCTTTTCCCCGGTCGCCATATATCGCTGAATGTATCCGTCGTGCCTGCTTCTGTCCGGCTCTGACATGAGGATGCTGATACTCTGACCGATGATCTCTTCTACCCCGAAACCAAAGATACGGGCCGCCGACGGATTGATCGATTCTATTATACCCCGTTCATCGATAACGATAATCCCATCGAGAGCGGTATTGACAATGGCCCGGGTTCTTTCCTCGCTCTGCCGCAGAGCCTCTTCCGCCTCCAGTCGCTTCAATGATCCGTCCTCCCTGCCGTGCGGCCCCTGGAGGCCGCTTCTTACATCATCTCCACCCACCACTCACCTCTTTCAAACTATATGCATAGTCCTTTGCTTTATGGATATGATCTTTCACGCTTTTATAACTAAGATGATACCACAAAATCCATCGGCTGTCTACCCGGAGGGATCTGCCGCCAGCGATGTCGTTTGAGGGAGGAAAGAGGGAAGAGCAACCCTCGAAGCGTCGCCTAGGGGGGTCTAAAACGCGCCCCTCCGATTGGCCCAGGAGCGTCCTGGGCCAGAGCATCCTTTGCATCTGTTACGGTATAATCTGCGCCAAGTTAAATTGGCCCGGGCTCGGGGGGACCAGCTGGAGATCGCGTGGGCGTTGCCGACGGCTTTCGATAGCCTGGACTTCCCTCGAAAAAACGGACACACGGACATAGGTCTGTCAAGGCCGGATCATAATCCTGGAGGTGTCCGATGAAGCGTCCGCAGTATACACCGGAGTTCCAGGATGAAGCCGTGCGCCAGGTTCTGGACGGCCAAG
>JADLDR010000062.1 GCA_020846535.1 Armatimonadota bacterium
GGCATATTTACACTGGAAACCCTCCAACAAAAGGAGACTCCGATGGGACAGCCCAGCCAAGAGATCCCTGTTCACCAGTATACCGCCAATGAGGGCATCGAAGCCGAGGAAACCGGGGAAGATATTTTGGGCTTTCGCTGGGGTAGGGGCGAGTACACAGGTTCGCCCTGCCTTACAAGCCGGATCCCGGGCAGACACGTAGGTCTGCCCCTACAATATGAAATCGCCCGACATCCTGGTCATGTGGCGCGCCCCCTGCCGCAAAATGCAGGCGGCGATATCCCGCCTGCCTGAAGCGACAGCCGCCTCCCACTCCCTTGCGCGGGCCAGGGAGTTTTTTATGCAGCGCGGCGCAAGGATTCCTTCTGCGGCTGTCGAAAAAGCCTCCAAAGCTGACTACAGGGAGGGATTGCGATGCCGATCATTCAGGGGCCGGGAGCAAATGCGCCGTCCGATGAGTTCACGGCCTGGGGCCTGGTTCGTTTCCAGGCCGGGCAAAAAAACATCACCGAACTTCACCACCACGACTGCGACGAGTTCGTCTTCATGGTGGAGGGGCGGTGCCTCATGCGCTCGGAAGGGATACTCTACACGCTGGAAAAAGGGGATGTGCTGGTGACCCGCATGGGCGATGAACACGAACTGCTGGAAATTCTGGAGGATACCGTTTACTTCTGGGCCTGCACGCGGCTCAGAGGCCGGAAGCGTCCCGGCCACCTCCACCGGGACCGAAAGGAAGCGCCATGAGCCAGGAACGCCGCATCACCTTAAAGGAGCTGTCGCTGCCCGAAAGCCTGCCGATGCCTCGCCGCTCCGATTGGGGGATCGGGATGATCGGCTTCGGCGGCATCGCCCGGGGGGCGCACGCCCCGGCCTACCGGAGCATGGGGTGGAATATCGCCGCCATCGCCGACCCGGACCCGGCGGCCCGGGAAGCCGCCCGCAGCCAGTTTGGCATCGAGCGGGTCTACGACGATTACCGCGATCTTTTAGCCGATGAGTCGGTAGAGGTGATCGACCTGCTGACCCACCCGACCTTCCGTACGGAAGCGGTTCAGGCGGCGGCGCAGGCGGGAAAGCCCCTGATCTCCGAAAAACCCTTCGGCCAGTCGCTGGAGGAATGCCGCCGGATGGTGGAGACGGCGGCGCGGGCGGGGATATCGCTTTCCGTCCACCAGAACTACCGCTGGATGAAGGCCAATTACCTGGCGCACCACCTGATCCGCCAGGGGTGGATCGGGGAGGTCTTTTTCGCCAGCATCGAAATCTACGGACAGCAGGATGTCGGCCTGGCGAACCACCCCTTCTACGCCCGGTGCGACAATTTCCTCACCATCCAGTGGAACAACCACCTAGCCGATCTGCTGCGCTACTGGACGGGCCGGGACACCCGGCGCGTATTGGCCCGGACGGGCCGGATGAACGGCCAAAACTTCGTCAGCGACAACCTGCTCGTCAGCCTGCACGATTTCGGAGAAGGGCTGACCGGCCACATCCTCCACAGCGAGCTTCTGCGAAGCGATATGGGAGGGGTGCAGTGCCGGTGCGACGGCAGCGAAGGCTCCATCCTCTTCGATTTCTGGGGGTCTTCCCTGCGACTGCAATCCCGACGCCTCGGTCCGGATGTCTGTGCCCTGGACATGGCCGGCGCAACCTACCCGGATTCCTTCGCAGGCAGCATGGGTGATTTCCTGCGCTCCCTCGAAGAAGGATGTCCCTCCACCGTGAGCGGCCAGAACAATCTGGCGACCATCCGGACGATCCTGGCCGAACATGAGAGCGTTCAGGCAGGGGGACGGTGGGTGGAGGTGTAGGGGCCGGAGAGTTTCGGGTTGTGTTAGAGCAACGGGAAAGGCAACCGCCCCCCAGCCCCCCGCCAGACTTCGGCGGGGGAAATGGCCTCGGGGGGCTTTGAGAGAGTACCCAAAGAAGGCACGGACACCCATCCCAGCACAGCCTCCGTGCCCGCCTCTTTCAGAAAAAGCATTACACAGGCAGTCGCCACAGGCGTATCATCCTCGACCACAAAGAGGATATGCTCCGGCGGGATCGTCTCCCGCGTCTCCCTGGCACCCGCTCCTCTGCCCATTCCCCGAGGTCGCCTGCGCCGTTCAAAAGGCCGGCCCAGGCGCTTCCCTCGCCCGACCTCATCGCCCGCCGGCCAAACCCCGCCGGCAGCGCCAGGGCGGGCAAATCGCCCGTCAGGGACCGGCGCATCCTCAACGATGGTGGTGACATCCGTTTACTCCCTTTCTCGCTCTATTTCCCGGCTATCCTGAAGGGTTCTTCCGAAAAAGGGAAGGGATAATCGCCCGGGCGTCAAATAACGGCAGCATGCATCTCTTCAATGGCTATCATGGGGAAAGGATCAGGGTTTGATGGGCATTCCAAAGATGTTCTATACGACGCTGGGGGTGATGAGCTGGATGACTGCCCTGACAGGAGTACCAGGGGCTGAAGCGCCTTTCGGCGTTCCGGCCCGGCCGTGGGAGGAGGGATACGGAAACCATCGGGCGCGGGTTCAGGTGTCAGAGAAAGCGGAGGCGGTTCGGGTGCGGATTCCCTGGCGGCGGCGCGACCTGGAGCCGGAGAAACGGCATATCCAGGTGGTGGACGCCGCCACCGGCAAAGAGGTGAGCAATATCGCCCGCATCCGCGTGGAGCGCGAATCGGGCGACCTGGCCTTCGAGCCGGTTTCAGGGGCGGGCGAGTATGATATCTACTATATGCCCTACCAGGTCCAGCCGGACGGCGGCTACTATTACAAGGGATACCTTCCTGCCAAGGACGCCGCCTCCCCGGAATGGCTTCAAAAGCACCGCCTGACGCCGGAAGGCATCGCCGCCGGAGGGTGGCAGTCCCTGCCGGAGGCGAAAGATCTGGAGATCCAGGCCCGCACCGATTTCGACCGCTTCGATCCGATGGAGGTCATCGCCACCCGGGCCGAAACCGAATCGCTCCTCTCCGCACATGCGGGCGAAGGCTGGCTCCTCTTCCCCGAAGACCGCCGCTTCCCGATCCGCATGACGCGCGACTTGCCTCTGCGGTGGATCGAAAAAGGGCCGTCCGACCGCTTTCAAGGCGAAGCCTGCCGCAACGAGTTCTACGCCTTCCAAATCGGCGTCTATGCGGCCCGCCAGCCCGTCCGGAACGTGCGGATCGAGTTCGGCGATATGAGGCCGGAAAGGGGCGGCCAAGCGATCCCGGCTGCCGCCTTCCGATGCGTCAACCTGGGCGGCATCGACTGGGAGGGGCGGCCCTTCGCCAAGTCTATCTCCGTAGAGGCGGGCCGGGTCGGAACGCTCTGGTGCGGGGTGCAGATTCCCGAGGACGCCGCCGCCGGGCCGTACCGAGCTTCCCTGACCGTCAAGCCGGAGAACGCTCCGGCGAAAACGCTGGATATCGCCCTGACCGTGCTGCCGGAGGCCCGCAAAGACCACGGCGATGACGAACCCTGGCGGCACTCGCGGCTGCGCTGGCTCGATTCCACCATCGCCATCGATGACGAGATCGTCGCCCCTTACACCCCGCTTGCCGTCCGCGGGCGCACGGTGAAGTGCCTGGGCCGGCAGGTCAAGCTGGCCCCGTCCGGGCTTCCGGAAAGCATCCGGAGCGGAACGGGCGCGAAGGGCCGGGAGGTGCTGGCGGCCCCGGTCGCGATGGTGGTGGACGCCGGAAGCGGCTCCCTCGTCTGGCGCGAAGCCCGGTTCAGGCGCATCAAGAAGACGCCGGGGCAGGCGACCTGGGAATCGAGCGCCCGGGCGGAGGGCCTCCGGATGAGCTGCCGGACCCAGATGGAATTCGACGGCCATCTCCTCTTTGCTGTGGAGATGAAAGCCGACCGGGAGACGCCGGTCAGGGATATCCGCCTCGAAATCCCCTTCCGCAAGGAGGCGGCCTCCTACCTCATGGGCATCGGGCGCAAGGGCGGCTTCCGCCCGCAGGAATGGACCTGGAAATGGGGCGGAAAAATCTACTACGACAGCTTCTGGATCGGAGACGCGCAGGCGGGCCTCCAGTGCGAGCTGCGGGGAGCCTCCTACTCCGGACCGCTGGTGAACCTCTACTGGAAGATCGGGCAGCTCGCTCCCCCACCCGCCTGGCATAACGACGGCAAAGGCGGCTGCACCGTTACCGAAGAGGGCGACCGGGTGGTGGCAAGAGCCTACAGCGGGGAGAGAACCCTGAAGGCCGGGGAAACGATCCGCTTCGAGTTCGCCTTCCTGGTGACGCCCGTGAAGCCGCTCGACACGGCCTCCCACTTCGACAACCGCTATTACCATTCCTACGAGCCGGTCGACAAGATCAAGGCGACCGGGGCCAATGTCATCAATATCCACCACGCCACCCGGATCAATCCCTTTATCAACTACCCCTTCATCGCCGTCAAGGAGATGAGCGATTACGTCCGGGAAGCGCACGAACGGGACATGAAGGTCAAAATCTATTACACCGTTCGCGAGTTGACCGTCCGGGTGGCGGAGCTATGGGCGCTGCGGAGCCTGGGCACGGAGGTGCTGGCCCCCGGTCCCGCAGGGGGCTATCCGCCCCTCCAGGAGCATCTGGCCGAAAACTATACCCAGGCATGGTATCAGCCCCTCGAAAGCGGGGAGATCGATATCGCGGTCGTCACCAGCGGCATCAGCCGGTGGTACAATTATTACCTGGAAGGGCTGGCCTGGCTCCTCAAGAACGTGCAGATCGACGGGCTTTACAACGACGATGTCACCTACGACCGCCAGATCATGAAGCGGGTCCGAAAGATCATGAACCGCATCCGCCCGGGCTGCATGATCGACCTGCACTCCAACACCGCTTTCTCCCACGGCCCGGCCAACCAATATATGGAATACTTCCCCTACATCGACCGGCTCTGGTTCGGGGAAAGCTTCGACTATGACGAATCGCCCGACTACTGGCTGACCGAAATCTCGGGCATCCCCTACGGCCTGATGGGCGAGATGCTTCAGAACGGGGGCAACCGGTGGCGCGGCATGGTCTACGGCATCACCACCCGCCTCCCCTACTCCGGCGACCCCAGCCCGCTCTGGAAGCTCTGGGACGAGTTCGGCATCGACCGGGCGCAGATGGCGGGCTACTGGGATCCCGCCTGCCCCGTCCGCACCGACTCCCAGGCCGTCCCGGCCACCGCATACGTCCGCAAGGGCCGCGTACTCGTCGCCCTGGCAAGCTGGGCCAAAGAGGAAACTCCCGTCCGCCTGACCATCGACTGGAAGGCCACCGGCATCGCCCCGGCCAAAGCCCGCCTCCATGCCCCTGCCATCGAGGACTACCAGGAAGAACGCTTCTTCGGCATCGCTGACCCGATCCCGGTCCAGCCGGGAAAAGGCTGGCTGGTGCTGGTGGAGGAGCGGTAGAGAAGGACATCCGATGGGGGACAATGACTCCGAACTCCTGGCAATTCGAGGCGGTGAGGACGGCTCATCGGGCCGCCCCATAGGGATCAGCCCCCCCGGTTCTGGGGGCTGGGCTACCGCTCTCCCCTGGCTCCTCTCCCCGTTTCGAGAAGAGGGGCATAGATCGTGCAGTGCTTGACGACACCATCCACGCCCCCTTCCCGAAACGGGAAGGGGGCCGGGGGGTTAGGTAACGGTCTATCAAAGCCCCGCCCCCGCGGGACAGGAGACCTGATCTGGGTAGCTATGGGCCGACCCATCGGGTTGACAAGGGGGACGGTGGCCTTCTCAATGGAGACAGTTTCATGCTCTCCATGTTTTGGAAACGCCTACTTTGGGCGGCGTTAGCCGTCCATCTTCTCTGGCCCCAGGCAGAAGCGCAGTATGAGGGCCAGGCTCTCCGGTTCGATCCGTCCGATTTCGATGCCGGTTGGCTGGCCCGGCTGGCAAGAGAATCCGGCATGAAGCACCTGGTGATCACCACCAAGCGCCACGACGGTTTCTGTATGTGGGATACGAGGCTGACCGATTACTCGATCATGTACGGCCCCTTGAAACGTGATTTGATCCGGGAAATCGCTGAGACATGCCGGAAGAGAAACCTGCGGGTCGGTTTCTATTGCTCTTTATGCGACTGGCGGGCCGCGGAGATGGCCGCCATGATTCGCTCGCTCCAGCCGCAGATCATCATGAACGACCGCCTGCCGGGGGCCTGCCCGATTGCGCCACCCCGGAGCAGTTCATCCCGGCAAACCCCTCCCCCGATCCCTGGAAACCCTGCCTGATCATCAGCGAATCCTGAGGCTACAACCCGAAAGCCGTTCAATACAAATCCACTCATGTTCCCGCAAGCGGCCCGAAAGAGGTTGTCCTGGATCGCCTCGAAACGCCGGCGGTCAGCGCCCGGACGCGGGGAAGCGACCGGCCGGCGCGGGTAAAAAAGCGGAAATATGGCGTCCGCCTTCACCTGGACGCGAAGGTTTCCGATCCCTCCGTCACGGTGGCCGCCCTGAAGCTTGTCGGGCCGCTGAAAGTCGATACCGCCATCCGCGCCGATGTGCAGGGGCATCTCTTGCCCAAGGCGTCGGACGCTGCCCTGCATGGGAAAACTTTGACCTATCAGCCCCAGTACGACGACCTGGGCTACTGGGTCCCTGCCGATGACTGGTGCGAGTGGCCGATCCAAATCGAGCAGGCAGGGGAACAGGAGATCGCCATCGAATAGAGCGTCCTGGAAGACCAGGCCGGAAGCGTACTGGCAATCGAGGTCGGAAAAAGGCGTTCAAACTGATCGCACAGTCTGCCGGGCCGGGATTTGAGTCCTGGTTCGCCTACCGACCTGTGATCGCCGGGCGGGCGCGGCTTGCCGCAAAGGAAACCGCCGTCCGGCTGCGCTGCCTGAGAATGGCAAAGCAGGCCGCCAGCGATCTGAAAAGCATCCGGCTCAGGCGGATTGAAGGAGGAAGTCAAATGATGTCATCCCGGAGCGTGACCGCCCCGGCTCCTCTGCTGCCGGTTCCCAACCCGCGGCAGAAAGCCTGGCAGGAGATGGAGTATATCGCTTTCGCCCATTTCGGAGTCAACACCTTCACCGACCGGGAATGGGGAGAGGGCGACGAAGACCCGACGATATTCAATCCCGGCCAACTGGACGCCCGGCAGTGGGCAAGCGTCCTCAAGGAAGCCGGGATCAAAATGCTGATCCTGACCGCCAAACACCACGACGGCTTCTGCCTCTTTCCCAGCCGCTTCACGGAGCATTCGATCCAAAACAGCCCGTGGCGCGGCGGGAAAGGGGATGTGGTCAAGGAAGTCGCCGACGCCTGCTGCGAAGCGGGCCTGAAGCTGGGCCTCTACCTTTCCCCCTGGGACCGGCACGAGCCGACCTACGGCAATTCCCTCGCTTATAACGAATACTTCAAAAACCAGCTCGGCGAAATCCTGACCCGGTACGGCCCCATCACCGAAGTCTGGTTCGACGGGGCCTGCGGGGAAGGGCCGAACGGCAAGCGGCAGGAATACGACTGGGAAGGCTTTTATGCCACCGTGCGCCGCTTGCAGCCGGAGGCCGTGATCTTCGGCGGACCCGATATCCGGTGGGTTGGCAACGAGGACGGGGTCGCCCGCGAGACCGAATGGAGCGTGCTGCCTCCCCCGGAAGGGAGCGAGGATCCTCAAGCCCAATGGTTCCCGGCGGAATGCGATGTCTCGATCCGGCCCGGCTGGTTCTATCACGCCCGGGAGGACGGCCAGATAAAATCCCTGGATCACCTGCTGGACGTCTATTTCAAATCCATCGGCAGAAATTCCGTCCTGCTGCTGAACATCCCTCCCGACCGGAGAGGGCTTCTCCACGAAAACGACGCCCGTAGGTTAATCGAGTTTCGTGAGGCGGTGGAGGCCATCTTCAAGACCGACCTGGCCCGCCGCGCGAAAGGCGAGGCCAGCCAGGTGCGGGGCGGATCGGCGGAATACGCCGCAGGCAGGGCGATGGACGGCCATCCCGACACCTACTGGGCCGTCGATGACGGTGTAACCTCCGCCTGGCTGGAGGTCGATCTGGGCAAAGAGGCTTCCTTCAATGTCGCCCGGCTCGAAGAGCCGGTCTCTTTAGGCCAACGGGTGCAAGCCTATCGGATCGAAGCCTGGGACGGCGCGGCCTGGAAGGAAATCAATCGGGGAACCACTGTCGGCTACCGCAAACTGGACCGCTTCCCCACCCTGACCGCCCGGAAAGTGCGCCTGGTCATCGAAAAGTCCCGATCCGGCCCCTTGATCCGCACCTTCGGGCTTTACCTGGATCCCAGGCGGAAAGACTGATCCGGCCCCGGGCCGGCCTACCCTTTGAAGCCATGTCCGCAATCTACAGGAGATAGACCGCTTATGAAATTCATCACCTGCTTTGCCGTCAGCGCCGTTTTGATGATGGCCCTGGCCGCGGAGGGAGCGGAGGTTCCCGTGAACATCCAGAAAATACTCGAAGGCAATGCCTCCCTGGGCCTGGGCAAGTTCCCGATAGGGTTCTGGAATTATACCAACCTGAACGACCACGCCAAATACATGGACGAGGCCGAGGTGGAGGAATGGGCCGATGCGGGCTTTACGGTGACGATGAGTTCCAGCTTCGATCCCGCCAAACCCGAACAGATCCGCCACATGAAGAAGATGCTCCGGTGGGCCGACAGGCGCGGCATGAAGCTGATCCTCTGCGACCCGCGCGCCTATGCCCCTCCGGGCAAGGTCACGGAGGAGTACCGCAAAAACATCGCCGCAGCCCTGGCGGATTTCAAAGGCACACCGGGCCTGTTCGGTTTCCATATCGGCGACGAGCCGGGAGCCAACAGCAACGATTTCTTCGAGGCGTACCGGATGACCCGAAAGATGGCCCCGGAGCTTCACCCCTTCGCCAACCTGCTTCCCTACTGGCCGGGCGCAGAGCAGCATGTCGGGTATCCGGGCTGGCCCGAATACCTGGACGCCGCCGTCCAGAAAGGCCATTTCGAGTTCCTCTGCTGGGACTGCTACGCCCAGATGAACCCCGGAACGAGCGGATGGAATATGTATTTCGAAAACCTCCGCCTGAACCGGGAGGCCGCCCGGCGGGGCGGGGTGCCGTTCTGGACGACCATCCTGAGCGTCGGCCATTTCCGATACCGCACCCCGAACTATGACGAACTCCGATGGCAGTTCAATTCGGCCATCTGTTCCGGGGCCAGCGGGATACTGTGGTTCTTCTACTATATGCGCCAGCCGCACGACAACTATCGCCTCTCACCGGTCGATGAAAACTGGGACAGGACTCAAACCTATTACGATATCCGCCGCTTCCAGAAAGCCTTCCACCGGCACTACGGCGACCTCTTCCTGCGCCTGGCCCCTACTCGCGTCACCTTTTACCCGGAGCCATTCGGAAGGGGAAAAGCCTTCGCCCCCAATGAAGTGGTCTCCGCCGTACGCCCGGATAGAGAAGGCCACCCGCTGCTTATCGGCGAGTTCGCGGACAAGGAAGGACGGCGCTATGCGATGCTGGTCAATAACAGCGCCGCCGAAAGCGTCCGGGCCATGATGGCCTTTCCCGGCAAGGATGTGAAAATCTATTCCTGGAACTGGCAGGGCAAGGAATACGAAGGCGGGGCCTACGCCTCCGGCGGCCTGGAGCGCACCGATAGCGGCATCCAGGCATGGCACTGGCTGGCCCCCGGCCAGGAAGTCGTCTATCGCGTCGATTCCGAACAGGCGCGGAACGCGAAGATTGTCGCAGAATAGCAAGATCGCCTGATTGTCCCATGATCGATAACGCAGATCCCACCACCCCTTCATCCCGACCAATGCGGAGGAACCTATGGAACTGGACGATACTTACATGGCCTTTATGGGTATGGGACCGAAAAAGATTCCCCACTGGGAACACTGGTCCTGCCCGGACGCCGAAACCTATCTGACCGGCATCGATTATTACGAGCATCCCCGGGAGTGCCGTCTCAAACTCAAGGAGATCTATCCCCAGCTCGGTCTGGGCGTCCCGGAAAGCGACGAGCCGAAACAGCGGCCCAGGCTCGATCTGCAGAACGAGACCTCCTGCGTGGATGATGCCGGGCGGCGCTACGTGCGCTGGGGCGACGGGACGAGCGGACACTGGGACTGGGGCAAGCGATTTCGCACCGCGGAGGATGTCTTCGCCTTCTCCCCGCTGGAGCAGGGCGATTTCTCCGACATTCCGGTGGTCGAATCGCGGGACTACTCCGACGAAGAGAAACTCTATCAACTGTACCGCAAGGGCTATCCCGATGAGTGGGGCGACCAAGCGCCCGAAGGCTCCACCTCCTCGTCGGGCTTTTACAATACGATGTTCATGTGGCCGCTGCTGACTTTCGGGTGGGAGCTTTTCCTGGAAACATGCCTGGATCCCCGGTTCGAGCGGATCATGGAAGAGTTTGCCGAGATCAACCGGCGGGTCTTCCGCACCTTCGCCCGGCTGCCCATCAATTTCGTGGTCTGCCACGACGATATCGTCACCTCCCGCGGGCCGGTCTGCTCCCCGGAGTGGATGCGGAAATATATCTTCCCGCGCTACGAGGAGTTCTGGGGGATGCTCCAGGCCAAAGGCATCGAGGTCATCTTCATGTCCGACGGGTGCATGAACGCCTTCGCCGATGATGTGATGGCCTGCGGGGCCAGGGGCATCATCAGCGAGCCGTACACCGACTACAAACGCCTGGCCCGCACATACGAGAACTGCTTCGCCGCCGGCGAGGGCGATAACCGTATCCTCACCCGCAACGACCCTGACGAGATCGAGGCGATGGTCAAGAGTATGGTCGATACCGCCCACATGACGGGCGGCTACATGATGTGCGTCGGCAACCACATCCCCTGGAACGTCACCCCTCAGGGCATCAAACGCTACCTCGACCTGTCGGCTGAACTGGCGCATAGATAGTCGTTTTGAACATAACGCTGTCATTGCGAGGAGCGACAGCGACATGGCAATCTCCAGGGCAGCGCCCGCGCGCAGAGCCTTCTCGTGCCTTTGTGACGCTGGGGATGGCCGCAAAGCTCAAGCTCCTCGCAATGACAGCGTTGCATCCTCTTCTGCCAAAGGAGTTCCCATGACCCGACGCGAGTATATGAAGGCCGCTATCGAACACCGCAGGGCGGAGCGGGTTCCCTATATCATCGACGTCTGCCCCGATGCCTGGGAGACGCTTCAGCCTCTGGCCGGGGGAAAGAGCTGCGCCGAGTTCATCGACAACGATATCGAGGACTTTGCGGTTCCCTGGTGGGCGTGGCGCGGCCTCGGACCGGACTGGGCCGGGAGCGCGGCTCCGGCTTCCCCGGCGAAAGTGATCGGGACCGGCAGCTATGGCGACTTTTTCGATTCCCTGAAAGCCGCCAAAGACCGCTCCGACAAATACTGCCTGGTGCGAATCTACGGCAGCCATTTCGAGAAGGCGTATTTTTCCCGCGGCATCGAAAACTTTCTGGCGGATATGGCCGGGGAGCCGGAGTTCGCCCGCAAGCTCCTTGCCTCCGTCATCGATAAGAACATGGTGATGCTGGAGAATATCCTCTCCGCCCCGGAAATCGATGGGATTCTCCTGGGAAGCGACTGGGGCTCGCAGAGGGGCCTGCTCATGTCCCCGCAGGTCTGGGAGGAGATGATCCGCCCGGGCGAGGAACGCGAATATGCGCTGATCCACGCTTACGGCAAAGATGTGTGGGTCCATTCCTGCGGGAATGTCGAAAGCATCATCCCGTCCCTGATCGGCATCGGGCTGGATGTGCTGAATCCCGTCCAGCCGGAGGCGATGGATATCGCCCGGCTCAAGCGCGATTACGGCCACAAACTCACCTTCTGGGGCGCGATCAGCACCCAGCAGACCCTGCCTTACGGCTCCCCGGAGGAGGTGCGCGAGGAGGCCCGGCGGGTGAAGCGCCTGATGTCCGACAACGGGGGCTATATCTTCTCCCCCGCCCAGTCCATCCAGAGCGATGTGCCGGTCGAAAATATCCTCGCCCTCCTGGAAGTCGCACGCGAAAAGGAGGCATTCTGATGTGGCTCTACGGCTCTCTCTTGCTGGCTCTCCTGGCCCTTTTGTGCCCCTCTCCGGCCCGCGCAGGTTGGGCCGACGACTGGCGCAAAATGAAGCAGATCACCCCGAAGGGCTATGTCTGCTACCGGGCGAGCGGCCCGGTCGTCATCGACGGCAAGCTCGATGACGATGCCTGGCAGAACGCCCCCTGGACAGATGACTTTCAGGATATCGAGGGGAGCATCAAGCCCAAACCCCGCTTCCGCACCCGCGCCAGGATGCTCTGGGACGACCGCTATCTCTATATCGGGGCGGTGTTGGAGGAGCCGCATGTCTGGGGCACTCTGACCGAGCATGACGCCGTGATCTTCAATGACAACGATTTCGAGATCTTCATCGACCCCAACGGGGACACCCACGAATACTACGAAATCGAGATCAATGCCCTCAACACCGAGTGGGACCTTTTTCTGGCGCGTCCCTACAAGGACGGCGGCCCGCCGGTCAACGGGTGGGAGATACCGGGTCTCAAGACCGCCGTGCATGTGGACGGAACCCTGAACAACCCCTCGGATACCGACCGCGGCTGGTCGGTGGAGTTCGCCTTGCCCTGGAAGGCGCTCCTCGAATGCGCGGGCCGGCCCGGCCTGCCTGCCGACAGCGAGCAGTGGCGGATCGATTTTTCGCGGGTGGAGTGGGCGCATGAGGTGGTGGGAGGCCAGTACCGGCGCGTGCCGGGCAAGCGGGAGGATAACTGGATCTGGTCCCCGCCGGGCGTGATCGACATGCACCGCCCCGAGAAGTGGGGCTATTTGCAGTTTTCCACCGCCGCTCCCGGCACGGCGGCCTACCGCCCCGATCCCGCCGGGCCTTCGCGCGACCTTCTCTTCGAAATCTATTATCATCAGCGCGACTACCGCGAAAAGAACGGGCGCTGGGCCAAAACGCTCAAAGAGCTGGGATTGCCGGGCCTGGGGAAAGGCGTCACCGCCCGGCCCATTCGCCTCGAAACCACGACCAGCGCCTTCGAGGCCACAGCCGTTCTCAAATCGCCGGACGACAAGACGCAGACCTGGCATATCCGCCAGGATTCGAAGGTCTGGCAGGAATAACCGAAGGAGGCTCACATGCAGGCGAAGACGATTGTTTTTTCCGCTCCCTGGCAGGTGGATTTTACGGACTGCCAGGGAGCGGAAGTTCTGGGGCCGCAGGATATCCTCGTCGATACCGAATATACCGTTGTCAGCGCGGGCACGGAGATGGCGATTTTGAGCGGAAAAGAGCCGTGGGCGGCTCTGCCATTCGTGCCCGGCTACGGCTCGGTGGGGATTGTGCGGGCGGTCGGGCAGGCAGTCGAAAAATGGAAACCCGGAGACCGCATTTTCAGCTACAGCCCGCACCAGTCGGTTGCAAAGGCCCGCGGGCTGATCCTGCCGGTTCCCGGCGGCCTCGATCCCGCTCTGGCGGTGGTAGCCGGGCGGATGGGCCAGGTAGCCTTCACCGCCGTGCGGGTCAGCGGGGCGGAACTCGGGGACATGGTGGCGATCAACGGCCTGGGTCTGGTCGGCAACCTCGCCGCCCAACTGCTGACCCTGGCGGGCTGCACCGTCATCGGGATCGATGTCCTGGAAAGCAGGCTGGAAATCGCGCGGCGGTGCGGGATCGCCCATACCGTCCACGCCCGGGAAGCCGATGCTGCGGCGCGAGTCCGCGAACTGACCGGAGGCGCGATGTGCGCGGCGGTGGTGGAGGCGACCGGCATCCCGGCGATGGTCGAAACGGCAGCCAGCCTGGCCGGGAAAGCCGGGGAGGTGATCCTGCTCGGCTCTCCTCGGGGCGAATTCACCGGAAACGCCATGAACCTACTGAATGCCGTCCACCTCTGGGGCAACTGCGTCACCCTCAAAGGGGCGCACGAGTGGCGCTATCCGATGTATCACGACCCGGGCGGTTTCATCAAGCATTCCCTGGAGCGCAATGTCCGGCTCCTTTTCGGCTATGCCGCCGAAGGCAGGCTGCATGTGAGGGAGTTGATTTCCCATATCGTCCCGCCGTCCGAAGCCGGGGAAGTCTATCACCGGCTCCGGGAGAGAGACGAACGCTATTACGGCGTGGTGTTCGATTGGGCGAGTCTTGGATGAGGAGGCAGACTTGATCAACGATCCCGATCCGCTGCCTCAGGTCTGGGTCAGGCCGGTGACGCCGGAGGAATACCCGGATTTTACCCGCAGGAGGGCGCGGCCTGTCACGCGGGGCGATCTGGACAACCAGTATCATACTGTGGCGCTCCGGGGCTTTAGCTATGACCGCTCCCCCTCCGAGCCGCCACACCGGTACAGGCTCATCAACATCGGGGAAACGCTCGATCTCTGGACCCGGGATTACGATTTCGGGCGGGTGATCTGGCCGATGTGGCCGTTTCTCTTTGCCGAAAACTGGAAAGAGGCCATCGACGAAATGGCGGCCCGCAATCTCTACCTGTTCGATATCTGGGCCTACTGCCCGTCGGGGCCGTTTGAGCGGTTCGAGTGGTCGGAATATCGGGTCAGTGATGAGATGCACCGCTACATCCTGGAGAAGCTGGGGCCGCGCTTCCTGGGTTATGACAACGGAGAGCAGGACGGACGCTACATCGGAGCCTATGCCCGGATGGTCTGTCCGGCCCCCGCCACCCGGCAGGAAGGCTATGAGGCGTTCCGCCAGTACTTCTGCGAGCTGGGCAACGACCTTCAGAATTACCTTGTCTCGCTCAACAGCCTGACCTTCCCGCATTATTTCGCGAGGATGGACAACCACCGGCTGATCGGCACCGAGAGCGCCCAGGCCCTCCCGAGCGTGCCGATGTGGTACGCCTTCGTACGCGGGGCAGGCAAGCAGTACGGCCTGCTCTGGTTCGGCAATGCCAGCGTGTGGAACCGCTGGGGCGCGAAATCGCTTGCCGACCCGGACGCGGAGGACACCAACACGCCCGGCTTCTGGAGCGGCCCCACCGCCGGAACAAGCATGAGCCTGCTGCGCCGCCTCTGGTATGTGCTGACCATGTACGGCTGCGTGATTATGGGCTACGAGGCGGGCCACCTAGAAAACGCTATCGAGGAACGCGAAGCCAACGGGCAGATTCAAAAGATACCCGCCCTGACAGAGATCGGTCAAGAACACCGGAAGGCTGCCGAATGGTGCCAAAAACATCCCGACCGGGGAGAGCAGCATACGCCGGTGGCCTTCCTGTGGGACTTCTACGCCGGATGGTCGCCGCCCCGGCATCTTTATACGAAAGATCCCTACCTGGTCTGGGGCAACATGCCCTACGAAAAAGGCGACTACCAGATCGATCTGCTGTTCCGCGAACTCTACCCGGACTACCTGGACGCCGGTTATTACCACAGCGAGCAGGGCTTCCTGACCGCCACCCCCTGCGGCGATATCTTCGATGTGCTGCTCTCCGATGCCCCCGAGGAGGTATTGAACCGCTATGAATGCATCGTTCTCCTCGGCGAAACGCGGCTGGACGGCGATCTTCTGGCGAAATTGGCCCGGTATGTCGAAAATGGCGGGCAGGTGGTGGCCTGCGCCAACCAGCTTGGCGCGGAAGCGGAACCGCTCTTCGGCGTGAGATGCGGCGAAGAGATCGAAGCCTATCATGCCATCATTCCGGAACACCCCTGGACGGTCAACGAGTCGTTCTTCAGGATGCGCCGTCTGGAGGCCGGAACGGATGCGACTGTTCTGGCCCGCACCCGGCAGGGATGGCCTCTGGCTGTCCGGCGCCAGGCCAGCGGCGGAGGCGACACCCTTCTGTTTGCCGCAGACTTCATGCTGGGCAATCCCACCCTGAAGCCAGAGCTGATCCACAACGAAGAAGACCAGCCCTTGCCTTCCCCTTACGCGCTGCTGGAGCACGTCAAAGCGATTCTGCTGCCCTACCTTCGCTCTTTCAGCCTGGTGGCCGTGGAAGGGCCTTCCGTGCAGTTCCTGGTCAATGTGACCGGACGGGCCGACCGCCTGGTGGTCACTCTATGCAACAATTCCCCACAGCCGTGGGAAGGAATGGTCAGGCCGAAGCGGAGGCGGATCCTCAAAGCGATCCACTGGATGAGCGATGAAGCGATGGACGGCGGGGACAGCCTGCGCGTGAGGGTTCCGCCGCTGGATGTGGCCGTCATCGAATTGCTGCTGGACGGCGAGGCGTTCGCTGCCCGCCCGGAGAGGCGATGAAAGGAGCGTCCCCTATGTTTCCTGCGATCAATCCCGCCTATCTGACCGGAACGCTCGATCATTGGCCTCTGGAGGCGCTGGCGGGCATGGGCTTTCGCGGCCTGGAGGTCACGCCTGCCTGTCTGGACGCGGCCCCTCTCTGGCAGCCTGTCGCGGAGAAGTCCGGCCTGCGGCCTGTCTGCGTCAATGCCCTTCCCGAACTGCGCCCCTACCTGACCGGCAGCCTGAGCGATGCCGTGGTGTGGCGACGGCAGGACACCCTGAAGCGCCTGAAAGGGGCGCTCTTGTGGATGCGCCGGGAAAGCGTTCCCTACCTTGTCGTCGCCCCGAGCCGTCTGGCCGAGAACTACCAGTCCGTCGAGCAGGCGAGGAGGCTGCTGATCGAAAGCCTGAAAGAGCTGGCCTCCCAGGGAGACAGCCATATCCTCCTGGAGTCGGTTCCCTCCCGCCTGTTCACCCGATCCTCCGAGATCGCCGCTATCATCGATGAGGCGGGCCTTCCCAACCTGGGGGCCGCCCTGGACGTAGGTCATACCCTGCTCAGCGGCGAAAGCCCGAGCGATGCGGCACAGGCGCTCGGCCCTCGCCTCTGTTATGTCCAGGTCAGAGATGTGGACCTCCGCCCCGGGGTTCCCCGCCTGGACCGGCATCTGCCGCTGGGCGAAGGCTCCCTGGCCTCCGATGAGGTCAGGGCCGCTGTGAGCAAGCGGCCTTATGCGGTCTGCGTGACCGCTCCCGGCCATCCCCTGGAAGCGGCCCGGCAATCGCTGGCATGGCTGGCGGACTGAGGGGCGTTTGCGCTGACGACCCCTCGGCCCCACACCGGGCTTCGATGGGGGAGCGCCCCTTTGAGGATCAATGGCATGGAATACCGAAGCTTATTAGACTGAAGCTATACGTCCCTTCAGGACGCGGCGCTTCCGTGTCTCTTGGGAATTTCTCTGATGAAGCCAGACCCAGCCCGAGCCTCTCCCCATCTGCGCCCCGGAGGAACGCGCAGCGCGTAGCGTCCGTAAGCTTCGGAATGGAATTCCGTCGATCCCAGGCCACTTGTCCCCCCTTCCATCCTCGTCTATCGCTCCTCCACAAAATGACAGTGTTCCGAATCGCAACGCTTGACAACCATGCAAACTTGTGTCATAATGGCGTCTGGTGATTACCGTCGGATGGACGGCGGGTCGCACAACCACCAGAGGAGGAAGGGATGAAATTAGGGCAAGGTTCGCATACATATGAGGTCGTCGAAGGCTGGGCGAAGCTGCCGGAAGGCGTCCGGCTCGGCTACACGCACGGGATCGTGGCGGATTGCCGGGACAATATCTATATTTACAACCAGAGCGAGGATGCGGTGATCGCCCTGGACCGGGACGGCAACTTCCTGGGTTCCTGGGGCGAGGAACACGCGGGCGGGGCGCACGGCATGTTCCTGAACCGGGAAGGCGACGAGGCATTCCTTTACCTGGTCGATAACGCCCGGCGGATGATGGTCAAAACGACCCTGGACGGCAGGGAGATATACCGGCTGACGGTTCCCCCCCTTCCCGATGTCTATCCCGACGAGGCCATGTACCGGCCTACCGATGTCGCGGTCGCCCCGAACGGCGATGTCTACATCTGCGACGGCTACGGGGAGAGCTGGATACATCGTTACGACGCCACCGGTATATGGCTCCAGTCGTGGGGCGGCAAGGGCGCGGAACCGGGCAAGATGAACTGCCCTCACGGCGTCTGGGTGGACACGCGCGGCGAGGAGCCGTTCCTGCTGGCGGCGGACCGGGGCAACAACCGGATTCAGATATTTTCCCTGGACGGCGAACACCGCGGCTTCGTGACCGACGAACTGAGGATGCCGTGCTGCTTCTACCAGTTCGAGGACGCGCTTTATATCCCCGATCTTTTCGCAAGGGTCACGATCCTCGATAGCGATAACAAGCTCATCACCCACCTCGGCGATAACCCGGGCGTATGGGAGACCCCCGGATGGCCCAACCTTCCCGCCGAAATGCGCCGGGCCGACAAATTTAACTCGCCTCACGCCCTCTGCGTGGATTCGAGGGGCGACATCTATGTGGCGGAATGGATCTCCGACGGGCGGCTGACCAAGCTGAAGAGAACGCCCGCATAACGCGGCTAAAGTCGATGCCGCCTGCGAGGAGCGCGAGCGACGCGGCGATCTCCACTGTGGCAAAGGCACGCGAAGGCTCAGTGCGCGGGCGCTCCCCTGGAGATGGCTTCGTCGCTTCGCTCTTCGCCAGGCATCCCATATTTTTCCCCAAAATAATCTCTTGTCCTATTGACAATGACGGCGGATTGTGGTATACTTTCTTCGAGATGGCAAACTTATGTTTACTGAACAGGAAAACGGAGACACAGGCATGGGATACACGGGGAAACGGCTGGTTCAAATCGAATGCGGGCTGTGGATGCTTGCGGTTTGCCTGCTTTGCGCGATGGCGGGCTTGTATGTGTCCGATCTCCGGGCCGGGCAGGAGGAGCTTTTCACGTACGCCCGGGTGCGCGTGCAGGAAGGAGAATCGCTCTGGAAGATCGTGAAAGCCTGGTCCGAGCCGGGCGAGAATATCCTGGAGCAGATCGCACGGGTGAAATCGCTGAACCGGCTAGAAGGGCAAACGCTCCGGCCCGGCCAGAAATTGCTGATCCCGGTATCGGCGGAAACGGCGGCCCGGCTGAGCGGCTCCGATATGGCGGATAGGATCCTGGCGCATCCCCCGGTACGGTCGGCGGGGATGCCTTCGGCCCTCTCCGCCAGCCGATAGCGCGTCAGCGGGCCAGAAATTCGCTGACTTTAGCTTCCAGGGTTTCAATCCGATAGGGTTTGTGGAGGAAGCCGATATTCGGCAGGGCCGTCAGTTCGTCCGGCAGGTCGGCTTCGTCGTGGCCTGTCGAAAAGATGACTTTGACATCCGGGGAGATGGAGGACAGGGCCGCATAGCACTTCGGGCCGCTCATCTGGGGCATGGCCATATCGAGAATCACCAGATCGATCTCCCGGTGGCGCGCTCTGAACAATTCGACCGCCTCCGGGGCGCGGGCGGCTGAGAGGATCCGGTAATCGAGGCGTCGCAGGGCTTCCTCGATGAATTCCAGAACAATCGGCTCGTCGTCAACGACCAGGATCGTGACACTGCCCTGCCGGATGAGCGGCCTTGCGGGAACATTGGTGAGGGCGGCAGCCTTTTCCTGGAGGGCCTGAAAAAAGATATCGAAGCGGGTGCGGCCCGGAACGCTTGCCACCTGAATGAACCCGCTCATTGCCTTCACCGTGCTGTAGACGTTCGCCAGGCCCAGTCCCGTTCCCTGGCCGGGCGCTCTGGTCGTAAAGAACGGCTCGAAGATGCGCGCCAGGTGCGCGGGGGGAATTCCGGACCCGGTGTCCGTGACGGACAACTGCACGAACTCCCCGGGGCGGGCCTCGGGATAGTTATCGCAGTCCCGTTCCGTCAGGGTCACGCTCCGCGTCTCCAGAAGGAGCGCGCCGCCATCCGGCATGGCGTCCCGGGCGTTGCCGCACAGGTTCATCAGGATATTCTGGACCTGGGTGGCGTCGGCCTGGATGGCCGGGATGCCGGGCTGGACCCGCACCTGTAAATCGATGCCAGCCCCGACCGAACGCCTGAGCAAAGGTACGGTTTCGACGATGATATCATTGAGGGTTACCGGCCCCGACAGGATGGCGGAGGACCGGCTGAAGGCCATCAGGTGGCCGGTCAGGTCGGCGGCCTGCTGGGCCGATTGCAGGATCAGGTCGGCCCGGTTCAGGTTGGGATCGTCCGGAGCAAAGCTGCCGCGCATCAGGGAGGCGTAGCCCACAATGCCGGTCAAGAGATTGTTGAAATCATGGGCGATCCCAGCAGCCAGCGTCCAGACCGCCTCCATCTTCTGGGCCTGACGCCACCGCTCCTGGGCCGTGATATTGCGGGTCGCCTCTAGAACGCATCGCTCTCCCCGAATGTAGATGGGGGTGCAGGTGACCTCGTAGACTTCATTCAGGCTCGGAACCGTCTCGGAACCGATATTGAGACCCTGCTCCCAGTCCTCCAGGATCGAATGGCGGAAAACGTAACGCTCCTCTCCCCTCTCCAGAACCTGCCGGACGCCGCAATGCTGGCACTTATCTTTGTCCCCATAGGCGAACAGATCGTAGCACTTCGTCCCCACCCGGCTGCCGTAGCCCTCGTGAAGGCGCCCTCCCATAAAAACGATATTGTATTCACGATCCATCACGCAGATGCCGATATCGATATGGGAGAGGACGGCCTGGAGGATCATAGCCTCCTCCGGCGAGGCTGCTGCATGTTCCGGCAGCACGGGCGGCGGCGGCGGGGCGGCTTCCGCCGCAGAGGGATCCGGGCGCTTCCGTACAGCCACCAGGAAGAAGCGGCTCTGCACAGGTTTCAAGGTAAGCGTGACAGGCAGAGGCGACTCATCGAGGCGTATCATCTCGACATCGTGTGATGACGCCTCCTCACCTTCCGGAATTTCCGGCTGCACGGCAAAGGATGGCCGGGAGGCTTCGGTCATCAGGTCGTGGATCGCCCGCGCCTGCATCTGTTCCGCAGGATAGCCGAGGAGGGCGACAGCTTCGGGGTTAGCCGCAAGGATCGTGCCGTCCGCATCGGTGATGAGAAGGCTCTCGCTGCTGCTTTCGAAGACCTGCTGATAGATGTCGGATGACAGTGCCAGGGAAGAGGGAACCGCTTTCCCGCGCCTCAGCATCCTGAATGGCATTTCGAGCCTCCGCAGATGTCTGGCAGTTTCACACAACCGTTCGCGTCAAGGGGCAGGATTTCCTTCATTATCGGAAGATGCAGCGATTTTATCAGGGTGGCCGCTTCCGGCAATCAGCGTTGGAGCCGTGCGATCTCCCTCAGGATTCGGCGGCGCACCGTTTCGAGCCGTTCGGGGTCTCGGTCGTAATCGGTGGCCGCACGAACGATACTACGGCCCAACGCGCCGGCCCTGGCTCTGCCGGACGCGCCCAGGGAAGCCAGCAGGCGCAGGTGGGCGTAGTCCTCCAGGCCGTCACGCATGGCTTCCCAGCGGAGGCAGGAGCGCGGGCCGTCCGCGCCCGGATAGAGAATCCAGTTGTCGCCCGGGGCGAAGCCCATTTCCTTGAAATCCGTCCAGAAGTTCAGGCCCCAGTGCAGGTAGCCGGTAGCCCCTCGGAGGAAATTGACCCAGTGTATCAGGCGGGTCTTGATGGCCGGGTAGTCGATCAGGCGGTTCATATATTTGCCCTGCGGGACCCAGGCGATGTAGAACCACGATTCCGCCTCTCCCCGCTCTTTGGCCTGACGGAACGAATCATGCCACTGGTCGTAATAATTGAGCTGGGGAACGGTGACCTCGATATAGCCCTTCACCTCCGCAAACGGCACATGGATGGCATCGATCCGCTTCAGGCGCGGCGCGGCCCGGTGCGCCCGGGCGGACTGCTCTCGCCAGGAGGCCACATTGCCCATGATCGGCTCATCGCCGATGTGGAGGAGCGTCTTCGCCAGCCAGCCGCGCTCCGCCAGGTGCTTTTCGAGGGCGGGCAGAAACGGCTCGATCTCCACGGTGATATTCTGCCCGGATTTCCGGTCTATGGCGGGCCGGGGATAGATGGTGAAGGTCGGGCAGTCCCATTCGCCGGTGGTCCGGCCTCCCAGGTGCGAGAGCTCGATCCGGCGGGCGACGCCCTCCCCTTCGAAGAGCCGCACCCAGCGGTCGAAATCCCTGAAATCGAAAGACAGGCGGCCATTGGCCTCCCGGTATATTTTGACCAGATCGAGAGGGGTCAGGACGACATTCTGGTGGCCCCGGTTCATCTCGCGGGCGTAAAGGCGAAGCAGTTTCCAGAAATCCTCCGACCAGAGGGGAACCCGGTGGTGGACGGCGAGGTTGTTGACATTAAACCAGTTGGTCACATACAGAGGCATCCGGTCGGGCAAATCGACAGGCAGCACTTCCAGGCGGACCGGCACCTGGAGGCGGCCCCGGTCGGTCAGCAACCATACCCGGCCCGTGTAGAGGCCCGGCTTCGCCTTTTTCGGAACGCGGATGCTGTAAAAAATCGGCTGGTTTGCTCCCGCCTTGACCGCCACCTGCCGCTGCTCCAGAAACGGATCGGGAAAGTCGGCGGGAGCCGCACGCAGCAATTCCTCCGGCGGGGTGGCCGTGGAGTTTTTCGCCACATGGATATAGCCGATGAACCACATCTCGGGCAGGGCCGATAGCGATGAGCCGTCCGTATGGCGCAGTTCCCCTGCGACGGCGCTCAGACGGCGGATGGGGCTGCCGGAGGACACCACGATCTGGGCGCATTCGGTTTCGTTGCGCCCGATCACCAGATCGATGCGGTTCTCGATACGCCCCGGGGCCGGCGTATCCTTGAATACATTGCTCAAAGGCGACGTGACCCAGACCCGGACTGCTTGAGGCGAATCCGGGCCGGAAGCGATGACAGGGATGGCTTCCGGATCATCGAGGCGCTGCCAGGCGACGCGCCCTCGATTGCCGGACTTGTCCATCGCCGCCAGGCCGAGATAGGCGAAGCGGGCAGGCTTTTTTATCGCCAGCGAATGGCTCCGGAAACCCGCCGGAAAGGTCTTCGCGAGGCGCAAAGGGGGCCTGGAGACGGGTTGAGGCAGCAGCCACCCTTGGAACCGCTCGATATCGTCATCCATCGGGTTGGGCTGCCACCGGAACCGCAACCGCTGCATTCCCCGCGAGCCGGACAGGAGGACAGCCTCCCCGATCCTGACCGCATCCGGGGCGCGCCGGTCGCGCACAGTCGCCTGAAGCGGCTTCACCTGCTGCCGGGTGCGCCCGCCGGTTCCGACCGCCGCCACAACGACCCAATAGCGAGCGCCTTCCTTCAGGGAGGCGATGGCCGCCTCTCTTTCATCCCAGGGAACCGAAGCTTTGGGTTTCAGGTTTTTCAGGGAAGAGAAGGGTTTGCTCTCGGCGTAGATGTCGTACCGGGCTACCCCCGGCTCCGCCCGATGCGCCTGCCAGGAGATATGAAGCTGGCCCCGGTTCATGGGCTTGCGGTTGATCTCGAAGCGCACCGGCGCGGGCGGCTGGGCGCGGCCCGCCAGCGGCGCGATGCGGATATCGTCGAACCAGGCGGTTCCCTCGTTGGGCCGGTCGGTGAGCAGATCGAGATGGATCTGGCGGGCGTTGACCGGAACCGTGATCTCTTTGGAAACGAGCGTCCAGTCCTGCGTCCCGCTGGCCTCGCCTGCCGGGACTCCGGAGAGCCACTTGCCGCTTTTATCCAGGAATTCGGCCAGGATTTGAGCGCGGGCGTCTCCCATGTTCTCCGTTTTGACCCATCCGCTGATGCGGTAGATATCGGGAGGAAGCGCGAGTATCTGCATGGCGATGCCGCGGTTCTTCTGTCCGGCCACCTTGAGGGACTGCTTGCCCGAGCGGGCCGCCCCGCTGTCGATGCTCCACGCGCTGAGTCCCCCACCCTTTCCCGGCCCGCCCGCCTCATACCACGCATGCCCGGTCGTCCAGGGGCCGATCCCCTGCTCGAAATCTCCCCCTGCCAGAAGGTTGCCCGGCTCGGCGGCAGCCGGCAGGGCTATCCACAAAACCAGTAGCGCCGCCCAACAGCGAAAAAGCATTTTTCGCACACCCTTTCTCTCTTCAAGGCTTTCATAGTGGGCGCTGGCCTGGAGATGGCTTCGGGCTTCGCCCTCGTAGACTGCATCGCTGACGGACATATCATCCAGATAGAAGCCCCTTTCTTCTTTGAACCTTATCTCACAGCACCTATTCGCCACTCGCCCCAAATCGCCTTCTTCCCAAAAGGCGGCAGGCGTAACTTTTTTGCTGTCTGCTCGTTTGATATTGCGGATATCCGACTTATTATCGGCGAAGGAGATGGATGAAATGACCTCACTATCTGTCCGGCTTTTCCGGCTCCTCCTGGATCGCAGGGGAGCCAGCCCGGCCAATGTGCTGCTGGCGGTGGTTCTGGCGGTTCTTGTCCTGGGCGGAGGGGGCTGGTGGTGGACGCACCGTTCCTCCCCTGACAGCACGGTCCAGGCGTTCATGGAGGCGGTCAAACGCGGAGACAGCAAGTCGATCATGGATATGGTCACTTCAGAAAGCAGGCAATTGCCCGAACAGATGATCCAGAGCGCCAACCCGTTCAAGGATTTCACCTACAAAATCGAAAGCAGCCAGGCCCAGGGCGACCAGGCGACGGTCGGCATTTCGGTAACCATCATGGGCAAGTCCATATCGCAGCAGCTTACCCTCCACAAAGAAGGAGGAGCCTGGAAAATCGATATCGTCTCTCCCTTGAAGGCAGCGCTTCAGCAGCAGGGGATCCGATGGGAGGACTTTTTGCAGCGCCTCAAGGCCGGGGGGATGGCAGGGGGAAATAAGTAGCGAAAGGGGCGTTTGCCTAATTTCACCCATAAAACTCCGCGAACCACCCCTCCAGGGCCGCATAGAGGCGGTTGTGGCGGGCGTAGAAAAGCCGGTAAGATTCGGACTGCTCGCGGTCCGGCTCGATGGTTTCCTCTATCGGATTCATGGCGCGGGCGCAGGCGGCGATGTCGGGGATGAGGCCCAGGCCGGAGGCCCCCAGCAGCATCGCGCCCAGGGTGGCGGCATCGGTCAGGCGCGGGCGGTGGAGCGGGCGACCTGTGACATCGGCCTTGATGCGGTTCCAGCAGGCGCTTCTAGCCCCTCCGCCCATGACCACCACTTCCTCAGGATCGATCCCCAGAGAAGCGATGATGTCTAGGCAAGCTCTGATCTCGAAAGCCACGCCTTCCAGGACGGCGCGGGCGAGGTCGCCCGCCGAGGTTCCCAGACTGACCCCGCCGAAGACGCCTCTGGCCTTCGGGTTCCACCTCGTAGCCCGCGCCCCGACAAAAAAGGGCAAAAGGGCCACGCCGTTAGCTCCGGCAGGGCTGGACTGCGCCAGGCGGCTGGCCTCCTCCACCTCCATGCGGAAGGTGTCGCAGAGCCACTTCAGAACAGAGCCTGTGGTACTCATCCCCTGCTCGATCAGGAAGCGACCGGGCAGGGCGTGGTGGGAGCAGAGAACGCGGGCGTCCAGGGGATCGGGCACGCTGCCTGTGGAGACGGAGACATTGGTGGCCGTGCCGGTGGATTCCATCGCCCGGCTGCCGAAGATGCCGGCCCCCAAGGCCTCGCACTGCCGGTCCCCGGCCCCGACTACGACCGGCAAGCCTGCCGACAGCCCGAGCCGCCCGGCGATACCGGGGACCAGGCCCGCCGCAGGGGTGTCGGAAGAAAAGATCGACGGTAACTGCTGCGGCTCCAGGCCGAGATAGGCCAGCCCCTCCTGCCACCAGCACTGCCCGCGGATATCGTAGAGCATGGAGCGGGAGGCTATCGAAGGGTCCGTGGCGGCGCAGCCGGTCAGGCGGTAATAGACGGCATCCTTCGGCTGGAGGTAGATCGTCTCTTTGCCGGCCCATTCGGGGTGGTGGCGGCGGAGCCAGGGGATCTTGGCGGCGGTGAAGCCCGCGTCGGGCAGCATGCCGGTCTTTTGGTGGATCGCATCCCTGCCGAATTCGGCTTCCCAGGCGCGGGCCTCTGCGGTCGCCCGCTGGTCGATCCAGGGCAGGCAGGGGCCGAGCCGGGCGGATACGGGATCGAGCGGAACGACGCCTTCCCGCTGGGAGGAAAGGGACAGCCCGGCAATCCCTTCACAAGAGACGCCGGGCTGGCTGAATAGGGCCGCCGCACAGCGACAGATCGCCCCCATCCAGTCGTCCACGGACTGCTCGGCCCAGGTCGGCAGGGGGCGGTAGGTGGGGTAAGGTTCCTCGGCGGAGGCGAACACCCGGCCATCGGAGGCAAAAAGGGCGGCCTTGCAGGCCGTGGTGCCCACATCGAAGACCAGGATTCGGTCTGCCGGTTTCAGGCCCATATCTCCGATCCGAGCTTGGCCCAGGCTTCCCTGAGTACCCGCTTGGCGCTGGCGATCACGGCCCCGCTCGTCTCGCCTTCCGCCGGTTTGACCGCCAGGCTGATGACCGGCATCCGGGTGGGGAGGGTCTTCTTGAAGTAGCCGATGTAGACCAGGCTTTCCAGGAAAGTACGCACTTCCTCCACGCCGTTTTCCCCGCCGGCGATATCGAAGCGGGGGTGGAAGTCGCCGTAGAGGGGGTGGCCGTCCTGGAGAACGCAGTTCCCCAGATGGGCGTGGATAATGTCATCCGTGCCGTCGATCAGCATATCGGGGATGCTTTCCCCCAGAAGCGGCTGGTGGGCTAGGTCGAGGGTCAGGCCGAAATTGGAGTAGTGCTCCTTGACCGCCTGGGCGATGGCGGCGGCCTCGCGGGTGGGGCCGATCAACTGCTTGCGGGCGATGTCCCGGTCGAAGTTCTCCAGGGAGAGGGCGAGGATGTAGCTCTCCCCCTGCTCCTGGGCGTAATCGCAGAGCTGCTGGAGGGAATCGATCAGGCAGCGGGTGGCTTCCTCCCGCTGCGCCTCGCCCGGGTCGCCCCCGCTGGCAAGAGTCATGATCTGCGCGCCCATCTCGTAGGCGTAATCGATACATTCCTTTCCCGCGGCGAGCGCCTGGGCGCGCATCGCGCTGTCGGGGGAGGAGAGCGACGCATGGCCGGCGAAGCACTGCCCGGACCCGGCGTAGATGATATCCATCCGGGCCGACTCCAGCAACTGACGGGCCTGCCTGCGGATCCCGGCATCCTTGATCTTCCCGATCTCCACCGCGCCGAAATAATCGTCCTCAATGATCTTGGTCAGGGTTTCCAGAACCAGCCCTTCGCCGGGCACCGCCTCCGGGAATGCGGCGGGATGGACCAGCCCCACATGGCAGTACGCTTCGATATGGTCTTGCATATCTGTCTCCTCTCAAAGAGTTCTTTTGAACTTTATGACCGGATGGCTTCGTACAGAGCGACCACATTTTCCGTGGGCGTGTCCGGCTGGAGAACGTGGCAGGGGGCGGCGATCAGGCCGCCGTCCCGGCCTACGGCCTCCACATAGCGCCGGACATGATCTCTCACCTGCGCGGCCCTCGCTCGCGGGAGAAGCTCCTGCTCATCTATTCCACCATGAAAGGCAATATCCCTTCCGAATTCACGCTTCAATGCAAAAGGATCCATCCCGGCGGCCAGCGGCTGCACCGGATTCAAAATATCGATTCCGATCTCGATCAAATCGGGCAGGATCTCCCGCACGCTGCCGCAGGAGTGGTACTGCACCCTGGCCCCGTACCGCTTGCACAGGGCCACCTGCTCTTTCAGGCGCGGCTTGATCGTGCGCCGCCACAGATCCGGCCCGACCAGCAAGCCTTTCTGGCTGCCCACGTCATCGTTGATCTCGAATAAGGGCAGGTAGCCGCCCGCGGCCTCCAGAACCCGCCGCATCCGTTCCATCAGGTAGTCCAGCACCCGATCCATCACCCCGCAGGCCATCGCCGGGTCGGAGAGGAGGTCGCTCAGGAAGTTGTCCATCCCGCGCAGGAACCAGCTGATCTCGAAAAAGCCCCGGCTGTGCCCTATCGCCGCCCGCTCGCTCTGCTCCAGGCATTGCCGGTAGAGGCCCGAATAATCCCACAGATCGGGCGAAGGCCAGTAGGCGTAATCCTCCAGGGATTCCGGGGTGTCGTAATCGCGCAACGGATTGCGGGTCAGGTCGATATAGGTTCCCACGCTGTTGGTGACGGCCCGAAAATCCACGCCCCAGATGTCGCGGAAGTAGCCCTCCGGCGTCACCTCGATGGTGGGGTCGGCATAGGCCGTCTGGCTGGCCTGCCGCCCGGGAGATGGGCCGACGCCGGCCAGATCGCCCCCGAGCATGCGCTGCATCCCGGCGTCGTCGAGCAGAAGATCATTTTTGAGCCGTTCGTAGAGTTCCGGCATGGCCGCAAAGCTGTACGGCGTCCGGTCAGGCTGGCGGTGGCCGACCGCAGCCAGCACCCGCTCTCTGGAATTCATCCTTCACCCCGTCTCGAATGGGTTACGAAACAATACGCCTTCGACCAGGCGGCCATCCTGAAAATCCTCGATATAAATGGTCTGGATTCCGCTGGCTCTCGCCGACGCCCAGATGAGGGCATCCCAGAAGGATAGGCTGTAGCGAGGCATGGCTTCCAGGGCGCGGAAGCGGTCATCAAGGTGACCGGAAAAACCGTGCAGGCCGAAGCGATGTGGCGCAATATGCGAGCAGCCTCATCATGAGACAAAGCGTTCGGCCTATTCTGACGAGTCGACACCGAATAGAATTCGTTGATGACCTGAACGCTCAGCGCTAGCCTCCGGTCAAGCAAAAGAGACTCAAGCAAAGCGTTGGCTTGCCGGTGCTTGACAGGTTCCCTCTTATCATATGCATACACCAGAATATTAGTGCCCGCCATCGCTAGCGGGCTTCCGGTCAAAGCGATCATAGAGATCCTCTCTTTTCGGGTAAGGAGGCCCCCCCAGATCGACGCCTTTCCGCATATCCTCCAGAGCCAGCGCCACAGCCTTGTTACGGGCTATCGCTCCATACTGATCCGCATCGCTCTCAAGCGCAGCGCCGTTCCCGATGAACACCACCAACACCTGCGACTCGTCCACCCCTTCAGGCGTCTCGCTCAGCTCGATTCTGCCGTCCCGGTATACGCCTTCTACCGCTACCAGAGCCATCCTGTTCACCTCTTTCTTGAATCAATTTCGTCCAGTATTTTATTATAGCTCTAATTTCAAAAAAGAGCAAGTGGTCTCGCTCTCGCCGGCCTGTATTCGCCCCTGCGCCGAAGCCGTTAGACCCGAACCGGAGATTTACGGCTCTCGTCCCAGTCGGACTCGACGGTGGTTTCTTCCTGGCGGGGCCGGATGGGGCAGAGGCGGCAGGGAGGAAAACCCTCGTAGCCGTGATCGAGCATCTGCCAGACGGTCTCCAGGAAGCTCCAGAGCTTGAAGAAAGTCACGGTAGCCGGGCCGATGCACTCCTTGCGCTGGACGCCCCGCCTTTCCATCTCGATTTCGATGGATCTTCCGCTTTCGGTGATCGGGCAGTTCTGCGCCCGCCAGCCCCAGGTGCGGTGATACCGCTTGCCGACTCCGGGAACCAGGACGGGATACTCCTCGGTGCGGAGGCCCAGGCAGGGGGAGCGGTTCATCATCTCGGCCACATGCTTGGCGGTGCTGGAGGCGTGGGTGGTCCCCAGGTTCAACTGGTAGCCGCCCTCGCGGGCCAGCAGGCCCAGCGGGGAGCCCTCGCCCATCGTCAGGGTCAGGTGGTGGCGTTCGGTATAGCGCCGGGCGTTTTTTCCCCAGGCGGCATAGGCGTGCGTGGGGTCGAGGCTCCGGCAGACGCCGGGCATCCGCCAGAAGGTGTCGGGAATTTTTCCGTTGGAGGTGCGGGTCGTCAGGGGATCGAAGACACCCTCACCGCCCTCGAAAAAAGGGGCACCGTGGTTGAAGGTGGGCATGATCAGCGTCCCTTCCGGCCCGACCGCTTCCATCAGAGCGCGGGCGACCGTTTCCGCACCGCCCTCCACATGCCCGAAGGCGCTCAGGGAGCTGTGGATCATGAGGCTCATGCCGGGCCGGACGCCCAGCCTTTGCAGGCCGCTCAGGATATCCCGATCTGTCACATGCGGTTTCTCGTTCATGGATGGCCTTTTACCCCTTTCCAGTCGCTACCAGTCCACCTTGATGCCTGCCGTCGCCCCGCCGTCCACCGTAAAGACCGCGCCGGTCACGAACGCCGATTCGTCGGAGGCGAGATAGAGGGCGCACCGGGCGATATCCTCCGGATCGCCGACCCGGCCAAGTTGCGTGATCCGGGCGAAGGCTTCGCGGATCTGGGGACGCTTCTCATAGCCGCGCCTGGCCCGTTCGGTGGCTATCGTGCCGGGGCAGATCACATTCACCCGGACGCCTTCGCTTCCGTAGTCGCTGGCGAGTATGCGGGTCAGCGCGATCACGCCTCCTTTGGCCGCCGAATAGGCCGTCAGGTGCATCCCGACAAGCCCGTTGATGGAGGAAATATTAATGATCGAGCCGCCCCCGGCCTCGATCATGTGGGGCAGGACGTGTTTGGAGCAGAGATAGGCGCTTTTCAGGGTTCCGTCCACCACCGCATCCCAGGCCGGTTCCTCCAGCCGGAGGATGGGGCCGTCGCCCTGCCAGACGGCGGCATTGTTCATCAGGATATCCACCCTGCCGAACGCCTCCAGCGCCTGAGCCGCCATCACCTGCACGTCGGCGGAAGCGGTGATATCGGTATGGATAAAGAGCGATTCTCCCCCACCCTGGCGAATAGCTTCCGCCGTCTCCGGGCCGCCGGTGTCGTCAATATCCGCTATCACCACTGTAGCGCCCTCACGGGCGAAAAGAAGAGCCGTGGCCCTTCCGATTCCGCTTGCCGCCCCGGTGATGAGGGCGGTTTTCCCTTCCAGACGCATCGCCACTCCCGTCAGGAGCTGATTGCCCCGATAAAGTCATCGACATCGAAGACGAATCCGAACGCCAGGGCCACCCGCCAGAGGCCGAGTTCCTTGCACAGCTCCCGCCGGGCCGTCTCCCGGTTCTCGACCGCCGTGACCGCCTGGCGAAAAGCTGAACACATCACGCCCCGCTTCTGCATATCGGCCATCCCGCCCGGCGAAAGGAGCAGGCACCAGTTGATGGCGAACCCAGCGTAGATCAGATGGTTGATTCCCGTCTCCCGGCAGAGGGCGAACAACTGCTGCCCGTTCTCGGCGATGCCTTCCTCGCCTTCAGGCCGGGCCTCCAGGGGGAAGACGACGCCGGGCGCTCCCCAGCTGATGTCTGGCTGGTTGTGCTTGCCCGGGAAGCTGCACTCCGCTTTCAGCCTGTATAGATTCTGAAGCGCCGGATCGCTCTCGGCCTGCGGGAAGCCGCTCTCCGGCTCCGGCCCCGCCAGTTCCACGGCCCGCCGGTAACCGGCATAGCCTTCGTAATAATCCCCGCCCCCGACCACGTGAAAGAGCTTGAGGCCCGACGCCCGGACCGCCGACAGCAGGGGCGGGAGGACCGATCGGCATATCTCGTAGGAGCGGGGGATGTATTCGACTGCGCGATACCAGCCCGGGTATTCCTCAAGGGTTCCCACATCCCAGGCATGCATGACGACCACGCCCGTATGCTCCCTGGATATCTCGATCCGTTGCTTTTGCCAGCCGCCGTAGCCTTCTCCGGGAATGTCACGGGTATAATCGGCGTCGAACTGCCGGTAGTAACTGGCCGGAAGGGTGATGATTTGCATGCGCCTCCTCGATGTTGCGTATTCCAGCTGATAAGGTAAGGGCTCGGCGTCTACCTATCCCAGATCGGCTGGCCTTTCAGGGTGATTTCCCTGACGGCATCCGGCTTGCCGGAAACCAGAACCGCTTTCCCGTTTCGGATCGTGATTTCCACGAATTCAGGCTGACCGTCGAGGCGGACCGCCAGATCCCCAACGCGGAGCGCCTCGGCCCGGCAGAGGACGGCCCGCTCGATCTCGCCCGCGCCGCTGCGCCGCACCCAGGCCAATTCGCCTGTCAGGGCGGCCCCCCATTCTTTTTGCACGATGGTTTTGCTCGCGGCCAGAGAGGGCGTCAGGGAAAGCGGATTTTCGGCATCGGCGGCGATGAAGAGATCGAAGCGGCCATCGCTCAGGCAAAGCTCCGCCGCCGCAAACGAATCGGGGAACGCCTGCCCTTCCGCCGTCCTAAGCGGCAGGCGGCGGACAGCGGCGATGGCGGGACTTGACCCATACGGCTCCAGAACGCTGA
>JADLDR010000063.1 GCA_020846535.1 Armatimonadota bacterium
CCCCCCGGCCCCCTTCCCGAAACGGGCAGGGGGAGAGATTATCCATCAAGCACCGCACCCTCTGTCCCCCTCTCCCCGCTTCGGGGAGAGGGGTTAGGGGAGAGAGGTAACCCGGGCCAGGGGAGAGAGGTAATTCATCCCCCAGGGATAGAGGGTCTTTCCCCTGATCTGGATCCCTATAGGCAGACACGCAGGTCTGCCCCTACGGAAGCGAGGTGCCTTCGAGGCTGACCAGATCGATTCCGATTTGGCGGGCGACGCGCAGGCTTCGCTCGTCGCGATAGAACTCACCGTAGTAGATACGGACGATCCCGGCGTTGGCAATCATTTTGAAGCAGTTCCAGCACGGGCTGGCGGTGGTGTAGAGTTCCGCATCGGCGATGGCGACGCCCATGCGGGCAGCGTGGATGATGGCATTGGCTTCCGCGTGGATGGTGGCGACACAGTGCCCGCCCTCCATCTCGCAGCCCACCTCATCACAGTGCGGCATCCCCCGGATACTCCCGTTGTAGCCGGTCGAAAGGATTGTCCGGTCTTTCACGATCACCGCCCCCACATGCTTCCGGGTGCAGGTCGACCGGGAAGCCACCTCCCGGGCGATGTTCATAAAATAGGTATGCCAGTCCACACGGTTTGCCAATGGCGTCGGCTCCTTAATGAGCGTAGAAAAGGGCAACCCATCGGGTCGCCCTTTTGTTCATATCTCCGCTTCCAGCAGGCTCCGGCTGCGGTCGTCGAGGCGGTTGTAATCCGGAATCTCGTGCTTGAGGCCATAGACATCGATCAGAATGACACGCCTGCCGGGGAGCCTGCGGATATCGCTGCGATCTTTGACATGGATGGTTCGGGGGCCGTGGTCGGTGTCCACCTCCCAGGAGGTGACCCCGAAACGGGCGTTCACCACCTTAATGCCGGTGATGATGGGCGTAAAATAGATCAGGGCCAGCTCATCCTCCAGACACCCCCGGGAGGCCCCGTCCAATGCCTTGACCTCCTTCAGGATTCCGATTTCCTTGCCTTCCGCGTTCTGGAAGGCGATTTCCTTGTCGGGCAGGGAAATGGGGAAGAGGCGAGCGGGCCGGACGCCCTCATGGCGTTCATCATTTACTGTCAGGTGCAGCTTGCCGAATGAATCGCGGCTCAGGCGAAGGGCCTTCGCATCGAAATAATGCGGCTCGAAAGTGTCCTCCGTGGATTTCTGCGCTTCGTTCATCCTACCCTCCCACCGCGATGATGCGGGCCAGCTCGTTCTGGACATCGGTCAGGCGGCGGAAGAGGCCGCCTTCCTTGTTCATCAGCTCCTCATGCGTGCCGATCTCGGCGATTTTGCCGTCATCCAATACCACCAGGCGGTCCGCATTCCTTAGAGTCGAGAACCGGTGGGCGATGGCAAAGGTGGTCCGCCCTTCCACCAGGCGGTCCAGGGCCTGCCGGATCTGGGCTTCGGCTTCCGTATCCACGGAGGAGGTGGCCTCATCCAGAATCAGGATGGCCGGGTCTTTCAGGATGGCGCGGGCGATGGAGATGCGCTGGCGCTCCCCGCCGGAAAGCTTGGTGCCGCGCTCGCCCACCATGGTATCGTAAGCGTCGGGCATCCGGGTGATGAAGTCATGGGCGTTCGCGGCTTTGGCCGCCCGGATGATCTCGTCTCGGGTGGCATCTGCCTTTCCGTAAGCGATGTTGTCGGCTATCGTCCCGTGAAAGAGGTACGGTTCCTGAAGAACGACCCCGATCTGGCTTCTGAGGCTTTGCAGGGTCACATCCCGGATATCGATCCCATCGATGAGGACGGCTCCCTGCTCCACATCGTAGAAGCGGCAGAGGACATTGATCGTGGTGCTTTTCCCCGCCCCGCTGGGGCCGACCAGCCCGATCATCTCGCCGGGCGCGATCTTGAAGGACACATCCTTGAGAACCGGCTTGTTCGGCTCATAGCCGAATGTCACATCTCTGAACTCCACCTCGCCGCGGATGGCGGGCATGGCGCGGGCTTCGGGATTGTCCGGCACGTCGGGGCGGCTGTCCAGCACTTCGAAGACGCGCTGGGCGGCGGTAGCGGCCCGCTGGATGCGCTGGCTCATCCGGCTCAGGTTCTGCAAGGGGCCGTAAAAGCGCCACAAATAGTTGATGAAGGCGACCAGCACTCCCAGAGTCACCCCGCCCTGCCCGGTGATGACCAGATAGCCCCCGTATCCCCAGATGGAGATGAACCCCAACGAGGTGATGAAGCCCGTGGTCGGCCAAAAGGTGGCGAAGACGCGGGCGGCCTGCACGCTGGCGTCCATGTATTCCTGGCTGCGCTGGATGAATCGGTTCTGCTCCGTGTCCTCCTGGGCAAAGGCTTTCACCACCCGCACGCCGGGGATCACGTCGCTGAGCAGGGTGGTGATGCGGGCGCGCTTGCGCCAGACCCAGTGCCAGAGCTTCCGGCTCCTGTGCATGAACCGGTAGGTCAGCACGGCCAGAAGCGGTGAGGGGGCCAGAGTCAGCAGGGCCAGCTTCCAGTTCATGGTGAACATGATGATCCCGATCACCAGCAGGGTGATCATATCCCGCAGGATATCCTGAAAGCCTTCGGAGAGGAAGTCCTGGAGGTTGCCGGTATCGGATGTCACGCGGTCCAGTATCCAGCCGCTCTCCTTCCGGTCGTAATAGCTTAAAGAGAGGTCTTGAAGATGCTGGTAGATTTCGGTCCTCAGATCGAAGATCAGCTTCTCTCCGAACCAGGCCATCACATAGGCCCTCACCCCGGACAGGAGGGCGTTGGCCGCATGAATCCCCAGGATAGCCCCCATGATCCACCAGAGGAGCCAGAGCTGCTTGTCCCCGATCACCCGGTCGATCAGGATTTTCTGAAAAATCGGCTGCACCAGATCGAGGGCGGCGAGAGCCAGCATCAGCAGGAAGGAGGCCACGGCATAGCCCCAGTAGGGCTTGATCCGGACCAGAAGTCGCATGAAGAGCTGGCGTTTCTCCAGGCAGTCGTAGCAGACGCCCATCCAGTGCGGGATCGGTTTTCCGCATTTCTCGCAGAGGTCGCGGGAACGCTGGTGGCTATCGTGAACCGGCAGGGTTTTCGCGCTGCCCAGGGCCTCCTGGATCGCGGCGGCGGCCTTTTTCATGCCCTCTTCCTGGAAGCGGGTGTATCGGGCGAAGAGGACGGCTCGGTCTTCGGTGTGGGCCTCCAGAACCACCTGCGGCCCCAGGTCTCGCTTGTTCAGGGAGGTGACGAGCGATAGGGGAAGTTCGGAAATGATCTCAGGGCCGTGTCCGTTTTCGGTGAAGCTCAGGATCCGGCGGTCGGTGACCAGGAGGAAGCTTTTCTGGAAGGAGCCTTCGGGGGTCATGTCCGATTCGGCGAAGGCTCTTGGGGTTTCTTCGGGAACGATCAGAGAAGCGAACGGGGCGGGGATTTTTAAGTCCTCTTCTGCCGAGGATTCGCTGCGCGGAGCTTGATCCAACATCGAAAGCGCTCTCTTTCTTTGTAGGTTTCGTCAGTCGAGTGTTGATAAAGATCATACAAGTGTAATTATGATACCATAAAGAAATCGGCCTGTCAAGCGAGCGCAAGGAGGCGAGGAGGCAAGCATTCTGACGGCAGTAGGAAAACAAAGATCGCAGGGCGCACAGCCGTGCGCCCAACGCTATCCGCATAGGGAAAAGGAAGGCCCGGATGCTGGCATCTGATAGATACGCCTATCTATAGGCGTATCTATTCATAGCTAAACGCCCTGCCTTCAAATGAAGTTCACCTTACCGCTTTGGGGCAGAAGGCTTCTTCAGGCTTGCCAGGTAGTGCGGCGTGGCGCTCAGGCCGCCCCAGCCGTCGGGCTGGTGGCGGGCCAGAAAGACCTTTTTGAGAGAAGGGTCGTAAGGGATCAGGGCAGACCAGAGAACGCCGGGCGATCCCTGCCAGCGCGGGTCCGGCTCGCCGCCGTCGATACGCCGGAAGGCGGCTCCCTCCACCTGGCCGTTCCACATATAATCCCGGTTCGTGGCGATCAGGCGGTCGATGTCCGCCCGGGTGAAGACCAGGCGATGTTGATAAGCCGCTACGATGCCCTCCAGATCGACTCCGTAGTAGCCGCCGTTCGGATGCACTCCCACCCAGTGCTTCGGAGTGCCGTCAGGCTTCATGTCCCACGGCCCGGCGGGGTCCCAGTAGTTCCAGACCAGATAGTTTTCCTCGTGAGGGCGCATTCGTGCTTTCATCAGCCGCCACCACCTGGCGGCCCGGTCCCGGTAGATCGGCTTTTGCGTCACATCGTACATGGCGATCATCCAGAGGGCGATCAGGTTCTGCTTATTGGCAGGCATGGAGAAGCCGTCGGTATGCCTCCGGGCATAGCCTTCTGTCCACCGGTTTGTCTCCCGGTCGATGCCGAAGGGCGGAACGACCCAGAGTCCGCCGCCTTTCACCTCCCGCCAGCAGCCGCGCTGATCCCATTTCCGGAACATCTCTTCGCTGAGCTTGAGATAGCTTGCGACTTTCTCGCCATATCTGGCTTTCAGGGAGGGCGTCTTGCGGACGGTCCCGGCCATCAGCACCAGGGGCTTGAGGGCCATGGCCTCTCCCAGCATATTGTCGGTGTAGTAATCGGGAACGGAGGCGGTGCTGGCCCCTCCCGGCTTGGGCCATCCGATAAACCCGTCCGGCTCGCGGACGCCGCGCCGGATCCAGGCATCCGACCAGTCCACAAGCCGGTCCAGCCAGGCCGTATCCCGGGTCGCCAGATAGCCGTAATAGAAGCCGTTCAGGAACGGGCTGACCAGCCAGCCGATCTCCTCGCCCATCTCCCGGTCGCAGTACCGCTGACCGGCGCTGCTGAGGATGGATTTCTCCCAGCGTTCCAGCCAGTCCCGGGTAGCGGGATCACCCTTCGCCTCTTCGCCCGCGCCGAAAGCCGCGCTCGCCAGCGCCGCTGTCAGCAAGACCATCAGGGCGCTTCGCAATCCTCCGCATCCTGTCATGCCGTATTTCCTTTCTTCTTATCTATGCAGTCTGCGAGGAGCGCAGCGACGAAGCCATCTTCAGGGACACACCCACGAGCAGAGCCTTCTCTGTCCTTTGGGACGTTGGAGATTGCCGCAAAGCTAAAGCTCCTCGCAATGACAGACAAGTTAGCGGGCCTCGATTTCCGCGATCCAGAGAAGATTCGGGCGGTCTTTGGAGCCTCCGCCGGCGGGCTGCCAGAGGCGGATGGCCCGGGTCGTTGCCTCGGGGAATGTGAAGGTCATCGTGCGAGACTCCCCTTCGCCGCCACCGGGCGAGCGGTAGACCGACTGCCAGCCGCCCTCTTTGGGAATTTGAATCTCTATCCGACGGCTGCTGTGCGCTTGGTGGGTATGGTAGGCCCAGGTCACGGTCACCTTTCGAATGCGCTGCGGGGCGGGGAAGGTGACGGCAACCCAGTGCTCCTCCGGCGTTTCAGCAGAGGCCCATGTCACATCCGAACCGCAGCTTTCGCCCGACAGTCGAGAGAAGCCGTCGTTGACGGCGGCCAAAGATTCGTAATTCGGAAAGCAACTATCCACAGTAACTTTAGCCCCTTGCGCGGCAAGCGCCTTGTTGGAGGGGTCTTGGGCCGAGAATCGGATCGTCCCGTGCAGCAGGTTCGCCTGTGGCGACATATCCGCGATTCGATATTCGACGCGATGCGGCCCCCATTCCACCCGGGGCAGGGAAACGGATACAGCGAGTATTTTCCCGGACGCTTTCAAGCTCCTGTCCCGGGGAAGAGAGCGACCGTCCATGCGAATCGAAAGAGAGGCCGGGTCGAGCGCATTGGCGACATCCCGGAAGCGAAACGTGAGCTTTCGAGGGCCTCCTCTCATAACGCCGAGGTCGATAATACTGCCCGGCTTGAGGGCTTTTCCGTCCGCGGATGCCGCCGCCAATTCGGGGGATCGGGAATCATTGAGATCCAGGGAAGAAGGGGGGTTAACGAGCAGCATCACTTTGTCGGAACGGAGCTTTCTCGGGTCGATGTGGAAAGTGAGAACGCCGTTCTGGGGGGCCATATCGGTTTTGATCCAGGGTTTGCCGGGGACGCGCAGGTATGTCCGGACGGGCGCATCCTTTGCAGGCCGGGCCGCCTGGGCCGCACGGACGGCAGAAATCAGGGCAAGCGCGCCCAGCAGGATGGCTGCCCGGAGGGTCAGGAAAGACATAATGCGATTGCCTCCTGGATGAATTGATCCACCTATTCGCCGGGCGAAACCGAAATCCCTGCCCGGAGCGTTATTTTACAGTCGTTTGCCCCCAGCGTTGAATACGCATCGAGTTGGCGATAACGGTAAGGCTGCTGATCAGCATGGCGAGGGCGGCGACCAGAGGATGGACATAACCGAGGAATGCGGAGATGACAGCGATGCCGTTGTAGCCGAACGCCCAGAGGAGGTTCTGACGGATCACTCTATAGGTGAAATGGGAGAGGGCCAGCGTTTCCGGGATGCGGGAGAGATCGTCTCCTATTAAGACGACATCGCTGGACTGCCGGGCAAGGTCGGTGCCTCCCCCGATGGCGATCCCGACATGCGCCTCCGCCAGGGCCGGAGCGTCGTTAATGCCGTCTCCCACCATCGCCACACGGTCCGGGTTCTCCAGGGCGGAGGCGCGGATGATCTCGGCCTTTCCAGCCGGGCCTCGCTCCGCGTGGATTTCATCGATGCCCAGTTCCCGGGCGACCCGCTCAGCCGGTTGCTTTTGGTCTCCAGAGATCAGGGCCGTTGTGATGCCGGCCATTTTCAGTGAAGAGATGGCCGGCCCGGCCTCGGGGCGGATGCTGTCTTCGAGCGCGATGCGGCCCTGGATCCGGCTGCCCCATCCGATATAGATCGATGTCAGCGAATCTCCGCTGTGAGGGCAGGCGAGCTTCTCCGGCAGTTCGTATCGTTCGGTCAAAAAACGCAGGGAGCCGACGGCGACCTTCCGGACAACCCTTTCCCGGCGGACCTCACCTGCTGCGCCTCGACCGGGAAACGCGGCGAAGCTCAGCAGTTCGCCCGGCTCGATGCCCCGGGCGGAGGCTTCGCTGACAACGGCCCGGGCCGCGGCATGTTCGCTGCCCGATTCGACCGCGGCGGCCCAGGCCAGCAGTTCCTCGGCATTTACATCCTCCGAAGCTGTCAGGATTTCCGATACGCGCAGGGTTCCGGCGGTGAGTGTGCCCGTTTTGTCGAAATAGATGAGCCGGATGCCGGGGAGCCGTTCCAGGATTTCGCCGGAGCGGATCAGCACGCCAGCGCGGGCCGATTTGCCGACAGCGAGGGAGGCGGCTATCGGGGTGGCGAACCCGAGGGCGCAGGGGCAGGCGACCACCAGCACGGCCAGCCCGGAGAGCGTGGCGCGTTCCAGGTCGCCCCGACCGATGCCCCAGTAGAGCGCCGCGCCCAGGGCGGATGCCCAGACGATGGGTACGAATGTGGCGGCCACGCGCTCCGCCAGCCGCTCGACAGGGGCTTTTTGCTGCTGGGCCTGCTGGACTAGCCGGCGCACCTGGCCGAGAAGCGACAGGTCGCCCACGGCGGTCACTCCCACGGTGATCAGCCCGTCCAGGTTGGCACTGCCGCCGTAGATGCTGTCTCCCGGGCTGACCGGGCGGGGCCGGGCCTCTCCGGTGAAGGCGGATTCCATGATGCTGCATTCGCCGAAAAGGATGTGCCCATCCGCCGGGATATTCTCGCCGGGCCGGACCGCCACTTTGTCGCCCGGGCGAAGCTCTCCAGTGGGGACCTCGGTTTCCACGCCATCACGCAGCACCCGGGCCGTCCGGGGGAGCAGTTGCATCACATCGCGGAGAGCTTCGGATGTCCTGCTCTTGGCATTCGCTTCGAGCAGTTTTCCCAGGGTGACGATCAGGAGGAGCATGGTGGCGGTATCGTAGTAGACGGGGCCGCTTCCCAGGAAGGTATGGCGGGCGCTGGCGAGGAAGGCGGAGACCGCTCCGGTCAGGATAAGGATATCCGTCCCGATCCGGCCATGTCGCAGGCTGCGGAGGCTGCCGGTCAGGAACGGGAGGCCGAGAATGACTATTGCCGGGGTGGAGAGGGCCAGCATCACCCAGTTTATGCTGCGCACGACGGGGAGGCCCAATTCCTGTTCCGAGGTGGTGTAGAGAACCAGGCTGAGCATCATCACATCCATCGACAGGAATGCGCCGATGCCCAGCCGGAGGAGAAGCCAGGCCGCAATGCCTTCTTCCTGCCGGGCCTGTACGATCTCGGAGACGAGGTAGCATCCGTAGCAGCAATAGTGATGCCGGTTATCCGGGGTGAAGCCTCCGCCGCTGTAGGATAGCCCGCAGTAATCGCAGGAGCAGCTTCCGGAGATCAATGGCACATTTCACCCGAGCCGGGATGCGCGGCAGGGATGATGCCTGCCACCTTGCCCAGGGTCATCAGCCCGATAACCAGGAGCGCCACACCCGCGGCCCGCATCCCGACCTTCGCGAACCGGCGGTCCAGGCTAACCCCGAAGAGGCCCGCGCCCAGCAGTCCCGGCGCAGTGCCGACGCCGACTCCGGCCATCAGAGCCATCCCTTGCAGCACATTATGGGACACCGCCGCCACTGCCAGCATCCCCATGGGCAGGGGGCAGGGGAGAAATCCCACTCCGACCCCCAGAGTGAGGGCTGCAGTGGGATGCACGTTCGTGAAGAGGCCGCCGAACAGGGAGCGGACGAAACCGGCCTCGGAGATGCGCTGGAGCGCCTTGATGGAGGGAAGCCGGAATCCCATCATCAGCAGGCCAAAGAGGATGGTGACCACCCCTGCCGCCGTCCTCAGCACAGGAGCGAGGGGCGCGACGGCACTATCCTTGAGCAGCACCACCCCGAGAGCGCCTGCAAGCGCGCCCAAAAAGATGTAAGTAAAGGTTTTGCCGGTGACGAACAAAAGCTGGCGCAACACGGCCTTCCCCTGACGAGAGGATTTTGCCAGGTGGAGGGGAAATCCTCCGCACATCCCCAGGCAGTGCGGGGTGTTCAGCAGACCGGCGATCAAGCCTGTCAGAAACGCAGTCAGCATGGCAGGGATACTCCTTGCGCCCGTCTACTTCGCGAATGTCCGCACATAGGCCACCAGAGGCCAGCGGTACTCCAGGCGGACGGTCTGATTCATGACCGGATCGTGTCCCTTGCCGCGCAGCATCGCCCGGTAAAGCTGCCCGTCCGTCATGGCGGCGATCTTCGGGGAGGCGAGGTCCGCGGGCTTGGGGACATAGCTTTCCCCGACCGGGCCGTTACCGTCGCCCTTCTCGCCATGGCACATCAGGCAATAGTAGCGGTAGAAGATTTTTCCGTCTCCGATGCTCCGGGCGGTCGGGGCAACCGGTGCCGATGCGAGGGCGGCCTGGGTCTGGGTGAAGGTCGCCATGCGGCCCTTTGTCGAGACGGTCCCGGCGGGCATGGGCGGCATCGCCTGCTCGAAGGGCAGGATGGACGCCTGATCGCGCATCCGCGGGCCGCAGGAAGCGCACAGGACGGTCAGGGCGCAGAGGGCTGCCAGCCCGGCCCATAGTTTGCAGAGGAGTTTTATCCTACTGCCCATCGGTCAATCTCCTGGTTGTCGAAGGATATTCCACCTGCGGCCCGTGAGCCGCTTTCGGAGAGAAGTGCCTCGTGGAAACGACAGACTGCGCCGGCACGTAGTAGACCGTGCTGTACTGCCAGTCTCTGGGCCTTTCGGGGATGAGGAGATACTGGCCCAGCAGCCAAATAAGGGTAAACAAAGTCACGATGATCGGCGCGGTCCATCCGCCGATCCAGGCCGTGCCGAACTCATGCGAATCGACCGGCTCCGTAACCAGGGCCTCCACTTCGGGCTGCCCGGGGTGCTTTATGTCGGAGTTTTCCTGGCTCAATAGGTGACTCCTTCCACGCAGACGTAGATCACATACCCGATCAGGGAAACTGCGATGAAAATGTAAAAGAGGATGAGCCCCCAGGGAATGCCGGAAATCGTTTCCTGTAAGCCCTCGGGCAGCTTGATGAATCTCAATTTGGCTTCTTTCTCGCGGCTGTGGACCCAGTAGAGCGCGATGATCCACCAGGCCGCACCTGCCAGCCCCGCGATAATCGCAAGGAGAACCATTGTATTCGCCAGAAGCGGACTGACCAGTTCCATATGAAAGCTCCTATGAGGCGGAAAGCACCTCCCCAGCCCCCGGGCTTCGGGGGGCTGAGACTGTACGGTTTTTGGGGCATCTCTCAAAGTCCCCCACAGTCCGCTCTCCCCGCCGAAGTCTGGCGGGGGGCCGGGGGGCGGTTGCACCCACATAACCCCCTTACAAGGGTAGGTAAGGAACGCGCTGATAGGTCTTCAGGACGATAGCGCCATCGTCAGGTCCGCGCGTCCCGGCGGCTTCGGGAGCGGCGGGGCATGGATATAGACGCTCCAGGTGGCGGGGGGTGTTGGGCGGGCCGGGAAGGTCAGCC
>JADLDR010000064.1 GCA_020846535.1 Armatimonadota bacterium
GGCGCATCCCTTCGGTTTCGGGGAGAGGGGTTAGGGGAGAGAGGTAACCCGGGCCAGGGGAGAGCGGTCACCCCTCCCCCAGGAGCGGAGGATATTTCTCCTTATCTTGATGCATATGGGGCGCGATGCATCGCGCCCCTACAGCGGAAAACGGGACTGGCCCCGGGCGAGGGGGCAACTTGGGTTATTCAGGACTTTCGCTTTGTCGCCCGGATGGGGCGGCCTGTAGGGGCAGACCTGCGTGTCTGCCCCGGGCCTGGGGCGAACACATCGGTTCGCCCCGATAAGAGCGAAAGCCCGAATTATGTCGAAGCCCATCCTCCATATAATATATTTGATCGGATGGGATGCTTTTTTGACCAACGACCGGCGACTGAGCCAGGTGGATATTATCGATATTCTTGCCCTCGATGAGTTGTTGGTATAGTTTCTCAACCTCCTTACCCTGCTCCCATGCAGGACTTTCCCCCGCTTTTCGCGAAAAGCCACTAGGATTTCTTATCTCTCATTCATGGCCGCGGAGAACAATGTGTCTATCGAGCAAGCGGTTCCGGCGGAAGGGACGGTGCGCCTGAACCGCGGCATCCAAACGCGCTTTCTGTTTGTGGCTTTTCTGATGGATATGGCCGGGCTGGCGGTCTCCTTCCCGATCCCCTGGATCGCGGACAAGCTGGGGGCCAACCCTCTGGAACTGGGCATCGCTGCTGCCGCGTGGTCGGTCACCTATACCTCCCTGAGCGTCTTTTTCGGCCACTCGGCAGAAAGGTGGGGTTACAAGCGGCTGCCGCTGCTGGCCCTGGGGATCATGGTTTCCCTCTGCTGCCTGGTTCCTATCACCGGCAACCTCTACCTTCTCATCGCGGAGGCGATGGGGATGGGGGCCTGTTTCGCCATGTTCTGGACGCCGGTGATCTCCTGGCTGTCCGGGTTCGTGGAACCGGATCGGATGGGGCCGCTGATGAGCCGGTTCAGCATGTCCTGGAACGCGGGGGCCATGCTCGGCCTCCTCTTTTCCGGCAATCTCTTCGAATGGGCGGGATGGCTGCCGTTCGCGGTCGGGGCCGCGATCTTTGTATCGGTGGGCTGGCTTCTGGTCCCGATTGCCCCTCTCGGCCCCTTCGCCCGCCAGCGCCATGAGGAAGCCTCCTCCGGGCGCGAGGAGGTGGCGCTCTGGTTTCTCTACCTGGCCTGGTTCGCCAACTTCCTGGCCTGGGCCGCCGTGGGGATGGTGTCGGGCCTTTTCCCGGAACTGGCGAAACTGCTCCGAATCGGCCCGGCGCTGGCGGGCGTTCTCCTCTTCATCGCCTGCGCCGCCCGGGTGGGCATCCTCCTCTCCCTTCAGTGGCGCACCGGATGGCAGACGCGGCTGGTTTCCCTTCTGCTGGCCCAGGGGATCCTTGCGGTCGGCCTTCTGTTCGTGGCAGAAGCCCACCAGGTCTCCTGGCTCGTCTTCGGGATGGTCGGCCTGGGGATCGCCTCCGGGATGACCTATCTCATCAGCATCCACGCCAGCCTGAACGCCTCCGCCCACCCCAGCCGCAACGTCGGCTTCCATGAAGCCTTCCTCGGCGCAGGCTCGCTTCTCGGTCCCGCCATCGGGGGCGCTATCGTCAAGTTCAGCCACATCCGCGCCCCTTACCGGTGCATGCTGGTCTTCATGCTGTCCATGATCGCTGTGCAGTGGCTCCGCTTCGGCAGGCGAAAGAACAGATGATATCAGCCGGAGCGAAGAGGCTGTCGTTTTCTTACAACCTTTAAAGGAGGCCGTATCGAGATGGCAGGAATTCGTATCGGGTGTCAGACGATTACCTGGCTGAGCGACCCTCGCTGGCAGGAGGACGTTCAGGATTTGCTGGATCAGGTGGCTGTGGCGCAGTATGCAGGGGTGGAAACCGGCCCGGAGGTGGCCCGCAGCTATGAGCATATGACCGAAGAGTTCGAGGTGATGCTGGCCGCCCGGGGCCTGTCGCTGGCCGCGATCTTTTTCGCCACGCCCCTGTGTGACCCGGCCCGCTCCGCCCTGGAGGTGGAGGAAGCCACCCGCATCGCCGAGTTCGCCCGCAGCGCCGGGGCGAGGGCGCTGGTGGTCGGAGGGGGGCTGCCGCAGCCGGGCCGTAACTTCGTCCTCGATTTTCGCACCATGACCGAAACGCTCAATGAGATCGGCTCCCGCTGCCAGCGGATCGGGGTTTCGCTGGCCTTCCATCCCTACCACGGTTCCCTCCTGGGAGACCGGCAGCAGTTGGGCCGATTCATGGACGAAACCGATGCCGAAACCGTCTTCCTCGCCCCCGATATCGGCCACCTGGTGCGGATGGGATGCGGCTACAAGGAAGTGCTGACTACCTACTTTCCCCGCATCCGCCACGTTCACCTGAAGGATATTCTGGCGAACGGGGCCTGGACTCCCCTCGGCTTCGGCCTCTGCGATTTCAGCTGGATCATGCGTCACCTGGAGGATAACGGCTACGACGGATGGGCGGTGGTGGACGAGGAATCGCTCCTCGGCGACCAGACCCCTCTGGAACTCGTAGGGCTGGACCGCAGCTTTTTACGCAATATCGGCTTTTGAACGATCCGGGGGCGCGCTGTGGTTTTGCTGGAAATCACCCTGCCCGATCCCGAGGCCACCCGTTCGTTCGGGGAGCGACTGGCGGCGATCCTGCCCCCGGGCGCGGCGATCTGCCTCTTCGGAGAAATGGGAGCCGGGAAAACGACTCTGGTGCAGGGCATCGCGAGAGGGCTGGGCATCCGGGAGCCGGTCGCCAGCCCGACCTTTACCCTCGTCCACGAATACCAGAGTACGCCGCCTCTCTACCATATCGATCTCTACCGTCTGGAGGAGGCGGAGTTGGATGACCTGGGGCTGGACGAATATCTGGAAAACGAGGGTATCGCCTGCATCGAATGGCCCGATAAGATGGCCGTCCTGCCCTCCCCCCGCCTGGAGATCCACCTCACCGGCGAGGATGGCAGGCAGGCACGGCTGGAGGCGGTCGGGGAGGCTTTCGAGGGCGTCCGGAAAGGATTCATGAAGAGTGCTGGTTCTGGCGATTGAGACGGCCACCGACCTGTGCAGCCTGGCGCTGCTGGAGGAGGGACGGCTGGCGGCGGAGATAAGATTCCGGCACCGGATGTCTCTGTCTCAGCGGCTGGCCCCTCACATCGAGTTCCTACTGCATGACGCCGGATGGGCCTTGCAGGATGTCGGCCTGCTGGCCGTCTCGCTCGGGCCGGGGAGCTTTACCGGGCTTCGAATCGGGGTCGTGATGGCGAAAACCCTTGCCTGGACGCTGGAGAAACCCGTCGTGGGGGTTTCCACCCTGGAGGCGGTGGCCGCCCCCGCCTGCCGCGAAAGCGCCTTCCCCGCCCTGATCTGCCCGGCCCTCCATGCTCGCCGGGGCGAGGTCTACGCCGCCTGCTACCGGCAGGGCAGCGCCGGGGCCGGGGACATTCCCGTCCTTTCTCCTCTCCACCCCCCGGCGGCCCTGGAAGACGAAGCCTTTCTGAACCTTTTAAGGCAAACCGATGCGCCAATCCTCTGCCTGGGAGACGGCGCTCTGCGCCTGGAATCGGCCATCCGCGAAGCGGTCGGCGACAGGGCCGGTTTCGCGCCCGAACCCTTTCATTCCCCCCGCGCCGAATGGGTCGGCCTGCTGGCCGATGCCGCCTATCGCCAGGGCCGCCGGGACGATCCCCTGCGCCTGACCCCGGCCTATTTAAAGAAATCGATAGTGGAGATAAAGAAGAAGAGCGACCGGCCCGCCGGGGCGCTTTGATGGGAGTTCTCGAACAAACGCAGGCAACCGGGCCTGCTCCGCAAGAAGATATGCCTGCGCCCCTCCGAATCGAGGTTTGATGGGGCGACTTCAGCATGGGAGGTGAGTATGTCCATTCGACCGATCAAGCGGCTTATCCGGGCCAAGCCGACTCTGGAAGGCGCAGGGGTGCATCTGCGCCGCGCCTTCGGTTTCGGCAGCACATCGGATTTCGACCCGTTTCTGCTTCTCGACGATTTTCGGAACGACGTGCCGGAGGATTACCTGGCAGGCTTTCCGTGGCATCCGCACCGGGGCATCGAAACCATCACCTACGTCCTGGCGGGAACGGTGGAACATGGCGACAGCCTGGGCAACCGGGGCGCTATCGGAGCAGGCGATATCCAGTGGATGACGGCGGGACGCGGAATCATCCACCAGGAAATGCCCAAAGGCGATGCGGCAGGCCGGATGCACGGCTTTCAACTCTGGGCGAACCTGCCGCCATCGCTGAAAATGACGCCCCCCCGCTACCAGGAGGTGCGGGCAGACGGCATCCCCGAAGTGACCGATGACGACGGCGCACGGGCCCGCATTGTCTGCGGTAGCTTCTGGGGAACGACAGGCCCGGTGGAAGGGGTCGCGGCGGATCCGGTCTATCTGGATGTGTCCGTGCCTCCGGGCAAGCGCAAAACGCTTCCGGTCGAGACGACGCGGCATGCCTTTGCCTATGTGTTCGCCGGGTCAGGGAAGTTCTGCAACGCCTCCGGGCCGCTCGCCGTACCGACCGAAGGGGTGGGATGGGCGGACACGTCCCCTCCGACCGCGGCGGACAACCGCTCCCTCGTTCTTTTCGACAGCGGGGATGATGTGACCGTGCAGGCCGGGGAAGAGGGAATACGATTTCTGCTGGTTTCCGGAAAGCCGCTTAAAGAGCCTGTGGCGTGGTACGGCCCCATCGTCATGAACACACAAGAGCAGCTCCGGCGGGCTTTTGAAGACCTCGACCGGGGAACTTTCCTCGATCCCGATAGAGAATAGACCAGGACTTTTGAAAGGCAACCCATCGGGTCGCCCTTTAACGTCCCCCAAATCTATATAACCCAAGTTGCTACCTACCCGAATCAAGGTCTATGAGGGGTAGGGGCGCGATGCATCGCGCCCCTACCCCTTTCAACTCGGGTAGGTAGCAACTTGGGTTATAGTACAAAAAACGCCTCTAAAACAAACAAAAGAATAGCCCCTAGCTTCACTTGGCTTCGCTCCTTCACTCGTACGGCCCGCAGAACGCTGTGCAAAATAAAGGATAACATGCCAAAATAGCTTCACTTCGCTCCGCCGGAAAGAGGAATCCTTGCCCTTCCCTCGAAACAATCCCCCAACGCTTTTTTCAAGGGGGATGCATTATGGCAAGGCAACTGACAGGGCTCTACAGCGGGCCGGACGATCTACTCGACCATCCGGAACGCATCCGGGAGCTTCAGGAAAAGGCCGGGCTGAATATGGTGATCCTGGGAGGAGGGACGCATATCCTCTTCGGTCTTCGCGCCCGGGATCCGCTCCACCGGGAGGCTGAGGCGGACGATACCCGGCTCCGCCAGGGCATCGAGAAGGCGCACGAGATGGGCCTGGAAGTCTGGCTCCTCTTCGGCGGGTGGCAGGGCCAGCCTGCGGAGACTTTCGCAGGGCAGGAAGATCGCTCCATCCGGGATGTGCAGGGCCGCCTGCTGAAGGACATGCCCCAGGTTCCCTTCGGCATGGAGTACGCCCAGAAGATGTTCTGCCCCAGCCTGGAGGATTACAACAGCTTTCATGCCGAGTGGTACGCCGATGTCGCCCGGCGGTACGCGCCCGATTCCATCAACCTCACCCATGCCCGCTATTCCTCGCCCTCCCTCTTTTTCGATATGTTCGGCTGCGCCTGCCCACGCTGCGCCCACCGCGCCGAGGAGATGGGCTATGACTTCGAAAAGCTGGCCGCCCGCGCCCGGAAGGGGCTGGAGGCCATTCAGAAGATGGATGCCGCCACCGCCCGGGGCGCTCTCGCGGACGGGGACGATTTCTTCGGCCTCTTCGAGAGGCTCGGGGTGGAGGGCGGCCTGAGAGACTGGTTCGCCTTCCGCGCAGGGGTCATCACCGGAAACTTCAGGCAGTGGAGCGAGGCCGTCCGGCAGGCCAGCGGGGGCAAGGTGCGGCTCGGAAGCGATACCCATGTCCCCGGCATCGCCCTTCTGGTCGGCCACGATTACCCGGCTATCGCCCGCACCCTGGGCTATACCCAGCCGCTTCTGCCCCATATCGGATGGCATCTCCTCTGTGTGCCCGCAGCCTGGGCATCCCTCTTCCTCCAATGGACGCCGGGCCTGACGGAGGCGGAAGCCCTCCGCCTTGCCTGCCAGCTCATCGGCTGGCAGGCGGTCGGCCTGTCCGACACCATCGCCGACCTGCATGTCACGGATGTGGACGGGCCGAAGCATTGCCCCTTCCTCTACAACCTGGTCGCCCTGGAACTGGAGCGGGGCTTCATACCCGATTCGCCGGTTCCCTCCTATCCCGTCCTCCAGGCCGGGATATGGCCCGTCGAAACCGTGCGCCGGCTCATCCGCCGCGCCGAAGAGATCGGTCACCAGGGCCTTATTTTCCAGGGGGCCACGGCCCTGCTGGAGACCCCGTAAATGGCTGAGAAAGCGTCCCGCCCGCCCGCTCCCGACGAAAGCGGCCTCTTTTTGCCGGAGGCCACCATCCTGATCGCTTTCACGAACGGGGAGGGGGAATCGCTCCTTCTCCCCACATCGGACCACGCCTACTACGGGCGGTATCCCACCATCGTGGGCTTCTCGGTGGCCCGCCGCTTTCTCGATCTCTACCGCGGCATCCACGAGGCGATCAGCTTCACCATGAACGTTCCGGACACGCGCCACGAGGCCGCCGTCCGGCTCTGCCAGAGAGAGGCGGGCCGCCGCGACCTCATGCGGCTCGCAGGCTTCACCCCCTCGCCCGGCCTGGCCGTCAGAGCGCCCATCGTCGAGGAATGCATCGTCAACCTGGAGTGCGAGCTTCGCCACTCCATCGCCCTCGGCGAATACGATTTCATCCTGGGGGAAGTCCTGATGACCCACACCGATCCTGTATTCAACGCCGAAAACCACAATATCCGGTGGGCTTCTTATATGGGATGGGAGGAAGGGTAGCTCGTAGTCGCCGCAGTCGATGCAGTCTGCGTCGGCAGTGATTCATCCGGGTGTAGTGATCAAGGCCCCCATCGATGCAGTCTGCGAGGAGCGAAAGCGATGAAGCAATCTCCAGGGTAGCGATAGCAAGCAGAGCCGTCTCGTATATTTGTGACGCTGGAGATGGCCGCATCGCTGCGCTCCTCGCAGACTGCATCGATAGGGCTTTTCACAAGGATGCCTGTCCTTCGCTTGCGATGATATCGATATTGGCCGGGCTTTCTGGCACGGACAGTTTCAGGAGATGGATATGCCTAAAATCTCTCGGCCCCCGCGGGGGCCGGAAGCCGGGGCCTCCTGGCCTCTCTTTTTCCCGTTTTCCCCGGCGATGCTGAGCTTCCGGGGCAGGGACGGGACGACCGGCATTCTGCCCGCCATCGCCGAATGCGCCCTCAGCCGTTCGCCCCTGACCATCGGGGTGGGCATCTGTCGCCGTTCCTACAACGAGGATTACTGGGAGCGGTTCACCTACCACCTGGCGATGGAATCGCTGGAGTTCGTCTGCAATATCCCGTCCGCGGATATCGCCGATAAGGTGAATGCCACGGGCGCGGTTTCCGGCCACAGGGTCAAAGACAAGTTCGCCCATGCCGGGCTGACGCCCCTTCCCGCCCGGGTCGTTTCCGCTCCTCTGATCGCAGAATGCTCCGTCAATCTGGAATGCGTTGTCAGGCATATCCTCAATGTTGGCAGCCACGACCTCTTCATGGGCGAGGTAGTGATGATTCATATCGATGAGGCTGTCGAAAAGGGGGAAAAGCGCCCGGCCTGGCGGGATTTGCCGGAGGTGGTTCCCGGAGAGGAGACGCCGTGAAGCCTCTCGCCGAAAACCCGCAGCGAATGCCGCGCTCCGGAATCCGGGTGATCCTTGATATGGCCCAACAGTACCCGGACGCGCTTCATCTGGAGATCGGCCAGCCCGATTTCACCACGCCCGGCCATATCATCGAGGCGGCCAGCCGGGCGCTCCGGGACGGCTTCACCGGCTATACCCCGAACGCCGGGCTTCTCTCTTTGAGACAGGTGATAGCGGAGAAGGTTCGAAAGCGCAACGGCCTGGAGGCTTCCGCGCAGAATGTGGTGGTGACCCCTGGAGCCATCTGGGGCGGGGCCGCGGCCATGATGGCCCTCTGCGACCCCGGGGATGAGGTACTCCTCCCTGACCCGGGCTGGCCCAATTATGAGATGATGGCGATCACCCTGGGCTTCGTCCCGGTGAATTATCCTCTGCGGTGCGAGGGGGGCTTTTCGCTGGATATCGAGGCCGTCCGCAGCCGCATCACCCCCCGGACAAAGCTGCTGGTCGCCAACAGCCCCGCCAACCCGACCGGCTCCGTGACGGCCCGGGCCGAGGCGGAAAGCCTGGTCTCCCTGGCCTCCGAATGCGACCTCTACCTTCTCTCCGATGAAGTCTACGAGGACTTGATCTTCGAAGGCGAGCATATCGGCCTGGGGAACATGGATGCGGAGGGCCGGGTCGTCAGCCTCTACAGCTTCTCCAAGTCCTATGCCATGACCGGCTGGCGGGTGGCCTATACGGTTTCCTCCGGCCCGGTGGCGGAGGCTATCGCCAAATTGCAGGAGCCGTTCGTCGCCTGCGCCCCCGCCGTCTCCCAGAAAGCCGCCGAAGCCGCCCTGACCGGCCCGCAGGACTGCGTGGCTGAAATGCGGGCCGCCTACCGCCGGCGGCGCGACCTCGCCCTGGACATCCTGAGGCGAAAGGGCCTCTACCGCTATACGCCCCGGGGCGCGTTCTATCTGATGGTCGGTATTTCCGCCTCCGGCCTCGATTCCTACACCTTTGCCACCCGCCTGCTCGAAACGAAGCGGGTCGCGGTCGCCCCGGGCCGCACCTTCGGCCCCCAGGGAGAGCCGTTCATCCGCATCTCCCTGGCGACGGCAGACTCCATCCTGCGGGAAGGCCTGGAAAGGGTGTGCGATTTTCTGAAAGGATGAGGCGCTTTCTTCAAAGGAGCCGATATGCTGCAAGCGTTGATAGCGGACGGCCTGATCCTGGCGGACGGCAAAGACTACCTGCCGCAAACGCCGATCTTTATCGAGGGTGGAAGGATCGTATCCTTTGCCGGCGATATCGAGGCCGTCGAAAACAAGATAGTCCTGAACGGCTTTACCCTGATGCCGGGTCTGATCGATGCCCATGTCCACCTGGTTTGCTCCCCCGATGAGCCGGACCTTTCCAGCGCCCACCGGCTTCCTGTGGAAGCCCTGCTCCTGCGCGCGCTCGCCAACGCGCAGGCCGCCCTGCGGGCAGGAATCACCTCCCTGCGCGACTGCGGCAGCCGGGGCTTCATCCCGCGCTGGCTGAAGGAGGCGTCCGCGGCAGGACAGATCGCGCTTCCCCGCATCCAGTTGTCCGGCCCGCCCATCACCACCACCGCAGGTCACCTGGCCGATATGGGCATGGCCGCCGATGATGCGCCCGGTCTTCAAAAAGCGGTCCGGCAGGTGGCCGCAGGCGGGGCGGATTTCGTCAAGGTGATCGCCACCGGCGGCGGCCTGACCCCCGGCTCCAACGTCCGCCGCGCCCAGTATTCCCTTGAAGAGATGGAGGCCGCCGTCCGGGAGGCCGCCCGCCTGGAAAAGAAGGTCGCCGTTCACGCCCACGGCACCGAAGGTATCCGCAACAGCGTCCGGGCCGGAGTGCATTCGGTAGAACACTGCACCTGGCTGGGGCCTCAGGATGGCTACGAATACGATGAATCGCTTGAGGATGAGATCGTCCGCAGGGGTATTTATATCTCCCACACCATCGCCTTTGAGCGGGTCGTCCCGGATGCCGACTGGCAGAAAACCCGATCCGAGGGCCCGGGCATCCCTTACCGATTCTACCGTCAGGCCCTCGACCGAGGGGCCAGCCTGGTCATCGCCAGCGATGCGGGCATCCCACGCACCCGGTTTGAGGAGTACCCCAGGAGCCTGGAGGTGGCGGTCAAACTCATGAACCTTTCCCCTCTGGAAGCCATCCGCGCCGCCACCAAAACCCCTGCCCGGATGCTCGGCTGGGAGCGCGACCTGGGAACCCTCGATATCGGCAAATACGCCGACCTGATCGCCGTTCCCGGCAACCCCCTGGAGGACATCACATCCCTCCGGCGCGCCGCCATGGTCATGTTGGGCGGCGTCCGGGTCAATCCGTAGGGGCGGGCCTGCGTGTCTGCCCCGATAGAAAGGGCGCATACAGGTGCGCCCCCACGACATACAAAGGAGCCAGAAAAATGCATCGAGCCAAGATTAACATGAGCTGCGGGCAAACCGATCTTTACGCAGGCTGCCTGGAAGAGATGGGCCGGCAGTTGGGAACCCCGATCTACTATCCGCCGTATTGGGAAGTGGAAACGCAAACCATACGGATGCTGCAAGAGCTTTACGGCACGAAAAGCGATGTGCTGGTGATGGACGGCTGCGCCACCTACGGCGGAGAGGCCGCCCTGATCAGCGCCCTGGAGCCGGGCGAAAAGGGGTTGTTCGTCATCACCGGCGTGTTCGGGCAGGTGTGGTACGATGTGGCGCTCTGCGTGGGGGCCGGGGCCGTGTCCCTCGAAGTGGAGCCGGGCGATGCCGTGAAGCCGGATCAGGTGGAGGCTGCCTTGAAAGCCGATCCCTCCATCAAGCTGGTCTGCGTCGTTCAGGTGGAAACCAGCATGGGAACCGTGAACCCTGTGGCCGAAATCGGGGAGGTGATGCGGGCTTTCCCGGACGTGATCTATATGGTGGACGCTGTTTCCTCCCTGGGAGCCATGCCAGTCGATGTGGACGGGTGGGGGATCGACCTCTGCGTCTCCAGCCCGCAAAAGTGCATCAATGCCCCGCAGGGGCTGGCGCTCCTTTCGGTCAGCGAGAAGGTCTGGCAGAAAATCGAGGCCCGCAAGACCCCTATCCTGTCCTTGTGCCTGGATATCACCGTCTGGCGGCAGTTCCACCACGGAATTCAGGCCACCTACGAGGCATCGAAGGGCGAGGGCGTCCGGGATGTGGCCTTCGCCGCCGGGCGCAAGGCCAAAGCCGCACACGGTCCGTCCCCTTCCTATGTGATGATGAAAGCCCTGAAGGCCTCTCTGGACGAGATATTCGAGGAAGGCCTGGAGAACGTATTCCGCAGGCACCGGACCGCATCCAAGGCCGTTCGCGCCGCCGTAACCGCTCTGGGGCTGGGCCTCAAGATGAAGAGCGAGGCGGTGTCGGCCCCGGTCTGCACCAAGATTGTCTGGCCGGAGGGCCTGGATGTGGGCAAGCTGGCCCTGTGGATGCAGGAAACCTACGGGGTCGCCATCGGCGGGGACAGGATCGGTAATATGGGCTTTGTCGCCAGCCCGCAGTACGTCCTGCCCACCATCCACGCTCTGGAAATGGGCCTCCGGGAGTTCGGCATCCCCATCCGCCCCGGCTCCGGCGTCGAGGCCGCCTGCAAGGTGTTCGCTGAGGAGGAAAAGGGCTGAAAGGCCGCTAAGGTTATAGATAAGCGAAGCGGCGAAGCAATCTCCAGTCTCATAAAAGGCCAAGGCCCCTTTGCCTATGGGACATGCTATATAACCGCTTCCCCAGCCCCCCGCCGAAGCCCGGCGGGAGGAGTGGATTTCGGGGTGCTTTGCTCAATTTACCAAGAGAACGCACGATCTCAGCCCCCCCTTAGCAAGGGGAATGAGAGCAGCTTTACTATGTCAAATAAAGTTTGACATAGTAAAGCTGTCTCTGGTTAGGGGGGTGCTTTTCAAGCAAAGGGGCTGCTTTCCGTATAGAAAAGCTCCTCACGATGCATGCTTATACAAGTCCTGAGAGGAAATCGTCACGCCATTTCTTACCCTGCGGAGATGCCGCCGTCCCGCCGCCGCCCTTATCAGAAAGGAAAGATCATGGATCGAATGAAAGTGGAGGCCATCCGGAAGGAAATGGCCGATCTGGGTTGCGTCCTGGAAATCGACCTCCAGGGAACCCGTTTCTATCTGAAAACCCCGTCCGGCAAGACGCTCGATATGGAAATCCACTGCGAGCTGGCCGAGGGATGCGCCGCCAAACTCAAAGAGCGCGTCGAACCGTTGCCGGTCGTTTAAGGCCATGAGGGCGCGGCCAGCCGTACCCAGGATGTAGAGGCGCGGCCAGCCGCGCCCCACGACTGCCTTTATTTTCAGATCACGGAGCATCTCATGTCATCGAGGTCTGCGCTGGCCGGGGCCGCCGGGTATGCGCTCGCAGGGGGAATCGCCCTGCGCCTGGGGTGGCTCTTTTTCGGCTCCGGCCCGCTGGACCGCACCCCGGAAGCCCTTTTCCTGACAAATTATCTGGTGTTTTTCGGCTTGAGCGGCTTTGTGGGAGGCGCGGTCGGGGGATATATCGCCGGGGGCAGAGGCTGGGCCTTGAGGTCCGCCATTGCGCTGTGCGCCGGAAGCGCCCTGGGGGCCTGCCTGTCCGCCCTGCTGATGCTGGGCAGCATGATGGGGCCGGGCTTGATGGTGGCCTTCGGCATCGGGTGGTCCCTGGCCGGGGCGATGGTGGGATGGGCCGTGAGGGGGCCGGAAGGGGCCAAAAAAGGCGCTATCGGATTCGGCGTCGGCGGAGTGGCCGGCTTCCTGCCCTATCTGCTGAATCCCCATATCGACACGATCCCTGCCATGACCGTCTATGCGGCCATCCTCGGCGGAGGGCTGGGGGGCTGGCTCCTGAGCGGCCACGGCAGCCCCCTGGCGCTGGCTGCGGCCCGGGGAGACCGCGATACCGTGCAATCCCTCCTCGGCAGCGGATCGGATATCAACGCCAGGGACTGGCGGGGCAGAACCGCCCTCATCCGGGCCGCCGAAAGCGGCCATCCGGCCATCCTCAATCTCCTTCTGGACAGCGGGGCGGAGTCCGACCTGCGCGACGGGCGCGGCCAGACCGCCCTCATCCTCGCCTCCCGCTACGGCCCGACCGGATCGGTCCGGCTCCTCCTGGCCCGTCATGCCGACCCGGAAGTCGCCGATAGAATCTTTCGCCGCACGCCCCTCATCTGGGCTGCCATGCTGGGGCATACCGACATCGTGGAAGCCCTGCTCGCCCGCGGCGCAAATCTCCAGGCCCGTGACCGCCAGGGCAAAACGGCCCACGCCTGGGCAGCCTCCAGAGGCCAGAACGCCATCGCCCGGCTGCTGGAACGGGCGATGGCGGGCAAACAAAGCCGTTGACAGGACTTTGGCTTGCTATATAACCCAAGTTTCGCGGTAGGAGCGCGATGCATCGCGCCCCCTAGCGATCCAGATAAGGTAAAAGATCCTCGGGTCCTGGGGGAGGGGTGACTGCTCTCCCCTGGCCCGGGTTACCTCTCTCCCCTAACCCCTCTCCCCGAAACCGAAGGGATGCGCCGGAGCGCATCCTGGGAGAGGGGGACAGAGGGTGCGGTGCTTGATGGATCATCTCTCCCCCTGCCCGTTTCGGGAAGGGGGCCGGGGGGTTAGGGAACAATCTATCAA
>JADLDR010000065.1 GCA_020846535.1 Armatimonadota bacterium
ACTTCCCGATGAACGCTTCGCCAATGCGAGGCGCGACAGCGACGAAGCCATCCCCTGGCCCCCTCCCGCCATGAGATGGCTTCGGCTTCGCCGCGCAATGACGGGTGGGTTGCCGTTCCTGACAGGAGGTTATTTCTTAACCTTGACTTAGAGACGGCTCGATACGGTAATCATGCCTTTCCGCAGAGCCGTCGAAAGCCTGCTCCGTGCCGTAGTAAACGCAGGGAATGCCCAGGGTGGTGAGCTGCGCCCCGACCGCATGGGCCGTCTGCATAGCGCGAACCGCCGGGGGATCCCGGCTGCGAAGCGCCGTTTGTCCCGTCCGACCATATCGTGGTCATCTAGAATGGAGACATGGTATCGCCCGGTCTCCCGGTGGCTGCCCAAAATGTCGTGCCCTCCGTATTGGCTGAAGCAATCCGCCGGTTCCGTGAATCCCTTGACCATCCCGGCCAAGCGGACGCACGGCTGCCCGATATCCAGAACGGCATCGATGTTCTTGCCGAAGATATCCAGGTAGTTCCGGGCCATCTCCCCGCCGCTGATCACCTCGCCCAGCAGCAGGAAATTCTCCTTCCCGATGGATTCCGCATACTCCCGGATCGCCCCGCAGAAGTGCCGAGAGGCGTCTCAGGAGATATGTTTCACCGTATCGATGCAGAACCCGTCGCAATCGCTGAGGGCGATCCAGTAAAGGTAAACCTGCATGAGAGCGCCCAGAGTGCCCCCGCGCTCCAGGTTCGTGTCCTTCAAGTGGCAATGGTCGCCACCGGTTGGCCGCTTCCATCCCGCCACCTGTGGAAAGGGTAGGGAGGATGATAGCAGTAGGGAAGCGTCGATTTCGGCTGTCCGCCGTCATCATAAAACCAGTTGTTTCCGGTGTGGCGGTAGATGATATCGAGCAAAATATATATGCCCCGGTCGTGCGCCGCATCGACCGGGTCTCTCAAATCCTGCCGGGTTCTGAAGCGCGAATCGATCTCCAGAAAGTTCTGGATGCCGTATCCGTGGTAGGTGTCCAGGTCTTTTCTCTGCTTCCATACCGGGCCGATCCAGAGCGCAGTGATCCCTAAATCCTTCAGGTAATCGAGCTTGCTTTCGATCCCTTTGAGCGTGCCACCCTGGAATCGCCTCCCTCCCTCCACCGGGCGGTGTCGGCGGTGCGATGCCGGCCCGGGTTCGCCCGGGCGAAGATAGTCCGTTCGTCCTCCCGCCCGTCGCTGAACCGGTCGGGGAGCAAAAAATAGAGCATCTGATCCCGCCATTCGAGGGGACTGGGAAAGACGCTGCCTCTGGGCCGCAGGTCGGCGAGCGAAGCTGCTTCCGGGGCGTCCGGTTCAATCGTGACTGGCATGGCCGCCTCCTCACGCGGAGAACAATGAAGGGCAATCGCTACCATAGCGTCAAAATGTGGCTTCATTCGTAGATGCGAACCTTGTGTTCACCCTGACCTTCTGAGGGCCGTTTTTCAGGGTGAACACAAGGTTCGCCCCTACCCATGCACCTCTGAGAAACTGCCCACTGATCGATCCTGCCGCCCCTCTGTTGGAGAAGGGTCAGGGGGAATTGCCGCATATATCGCGAATGATGTGGAAAAGAAAAATCATTCCATGCGAGGAACTGGCATGCGCTTCCGTTTATACCTATCGGTGATGCTGGCGGTTCTTGCGGTTTCCCTTCAGGCCGGGCGGCAGGAGGGAAGACGGGTCAAGCTGGTGGTCTGGGGCATCCAGTCCAGCGAGGAATCGAAGGGGTTGGATGCGGCGGTGGCGGAGTTCGAGCGCCGCAACCCCGATATCGATGTGGAGATGTTTTCCATGGGGGCCGGCGGGATGAACCCGCAGAAATTGATGACCTCCATCGCCGGAAACGTTCCGCCCGATGTGGTCAACCAGGACAGGTTCACCATCGGCGATTGGGCCGTGAGGGACGCCTTCCTGCCCCTGGACCGCTTTCTGAAGCGCGACCGGCAGTCCATCCGCGCCGGAGATTTCTATCCGGCCTGCTGGAACGAAACGATCTACCGGGGCCGTGTGTATGCGATCCCCTGGAGTACCGATGACCGCGCCCTCTACTGGAACAAAACGCTTTTCAAAAATGCGGGCCTCGATCCGGAACGCCCGCCCCGGACATGGGACGAACTGCTGACCGTAGCCCGGAAACTGACCGCTTACGACGCCCAGCGCAATTTCAAGACCATCGGCTTTATCCCGAACTTCGGCAACTCCTGGCTTTACCTCTATTCCTGGCAGAACGGTGGAGAGTTCATGAGCCGGGACGGGCGCACCTGCACCCTGAACAATCCCCGCAGCGCACAAGCCCTGAAATGGATGGTGTCGGTCTACGACAGCCTGGAGGGAGCCGAGAAGATCGGCGCGTTTTCCCTCACCTTTCAGGCCAACGAGATGGACCCGTTCCTGACCGATAAGGTCGCCATGAAGATCGACGGGAACTGGTTCCTGAACAACATCGCCCGCTACGGCCCCCATCTCGATTTCGGTGTGGCTCCCGCGCCCGTCCCGGCGGACCGCTTCCACGGCAGGCCGCCTTTCCAGGGGCAGCCGAAATTCATCACCTGGAGCGGGGGCTTCTCCTATGTCATCCCCCGGGGGGCGCGGCATGTGGAGGAAGCCTGGCGGTTCATCCAATGGATGGTTTCGGTGGACGCCGCCCGCGTGCTGAACCGGGCGCAGCAGGCGTACAACCGGAGCAAGGGCCGCCCCTTCGTGCCCTCTATGTCGGCCAATATCAAGGTCAATGAGGCCGTTTTCCGGGAGTTCGCCCCTTCGGACAGCAAATTCCGCAAGCCCCTGCGCCTTTTCATCGATTTGATGGATGTCAGCCGCTACCGCCCGGTCACATTCGTCGGCCAGAGGCTCTGGGACGAGCATGTCCGGGCCTTCGACCTGGCGATCCATCACAAACTGTCCCCGGAAGAAGCCCTTCAAAGAGGACAGGAGGTTGTCCGGAAAGAGATCGACAAGGTGCTGGTGGAGCGTTACCGCTACCCTCTGCTCAATTGGAAGTACCCTTACCTCATCGTGGCCGCCCTGGCGCTTGCGGGGGCCGGGTTCGTCTGGCGCAAGGCGCGCCAGGCCGGGCCGGTGGCGAGGCTCCTGCGCGGAGAGGCGTTCGCAGGCTATCTTTTCGCCTCCCCGTGGATCGTCGGCTTCCTGGTCTTTACCATCGGCCCGATCATCGCCTCCATCATTTTCAGCTTCTGCGATTACAATGTGCTGCACCCGGCCCGCTACCTGGGCCTGAAGAACTATGCCGAACTGCTGAAGATCGACAGCATCCGGTTCCATTTCCTGGAGGGGCTGAAGGAGGCCCGGCATATCGGCCACTGGCTTCAGCCCTCGCGCTATATCGATATCACCTACAGCGCCTCCGACCCTCTGGCCTGGAAATCCGTATATAACGCGCTCTACCTTTCCCTCATCGGCATCCCGCTCGGGATGGCGGTCAGCCTGGGGATCGCCATGCTGCTCAATACGAAGGTGCGCGGCATGACCTGGTATCGCACGGTTTATTACCTGCCCTCCATCACCCCTGTGGTGGCCGCCGCGCTCCTCTGGCCTTGGATCCTTAACCCGGATAACGGCCTCCTGAACGGCGTCTGGCGGTCCACGGTGGGGAACTGGTTCGGGTGGCCCGCCCCGCCCTGGCTGGCCGGTGAAGCCTGGTCCAAGCCTTCCCTGATCCTGATGGGCCTCTGGGGGGCCGGTGGAGGCATGATCCTCTGGCTGGCCGGACTCCAGGGAATCCCCCAGCATCTCTATGAGGCCGCCGATATCGACGGGGCGAACGTCTGGCAGAAGTTCCGCCATGTCACCATCCCCCAACTGACGCCCTATATCTTTTTCAACCTCATCATGGGGACTATCGGCTCCCTGCGCCGCTTCACCGATGTCTATATCATGACCGCAGGCGGCCCGGTCGATTCCACCCAGATGCCCGTCCTCTATCTCTTCAACAACGCCTTCCAGTATTTCAAAATGGGCTACGCCTCCGCCTGGGCCTGGATTCTTTTTATCATCGTCCTGATCCCCGCTCTGATCCAGTTGAATCTCGCTCCGCGGTGGGTGCATTACGAGGGGGAGAAGCGTTAGCATGACAACCGTTGCCAGACAACGCAGGGATTTTGTCCGCCAGGGAGTCCTTCATCTCGTCCTGCTGGCCGGCGCGGCCATCTTCATGGCCCCTTTCGCTTTTCTGGTCTCCACCTCCCTCAAGCCCGATGACCAGATTTTTAAGGTCACGCAGTTTTTGCCGGACCCGGTGAAGTGGGACAACTACACCAAGGCTCTGGATTTCCTGCCGGAAAGCAGCCTGCACGGGCTGGTGTTCCTCTGGAATACGATCAAAGTGACGGCCCTGGGAATTGCGGCGATGCTCTTTTCCAGTTCCCTGGTGGCCTATTCCTTTGCGCGCCTGCGCTGGCCGGGCCGCGATTTTCTGTTTGTGGTACTCCTTGCCACCATGATGCTCCCCGGCGAAGTCACCATGATTCCGGTCTTTCTGATCTTCAAGGGCCTGGGCTGGGTGGATACCCTCCAGCCGCTGTGGGTGGGCAATCTCTTTGCCGGAGCGTTCAATGTCTTTCTCCTCCGGCAGTTTTTCCTCACCATCCCGACCGAGCTGGAGGACGCCGCCAAAATTGACGGGTGCGGCTTCTTCACCATCTACTGGCGCATCATGCTCCCTCTGATCAAGCCCGCCCTGGCCGCCCTCACCATCATGCAGTTCATGGGTTCGTGGAACGATTTTATGGGCCCCTTGATCTATATCTCCTCCATCGAGAAGATGACCGGCTCCTACGCTCTCCAGCTTTTCCAGTCCGCCCATACCGGAGAGTGGAGCATGCTGATGGCCGCTGCCACCTTGTGGACGCTGCCGGTGCTGGCAGTCTTTTTCTTTACCCAAAAGTATTTTATTCAGGGGATCACTTTGACCGGAATCAAGGGATAGTCCGCCCGAAATATCGTATAATCTGAGAGACAGATCAATTCGCAGCAGGATAAGGAGTCCCTATGCCGACTGAATTGCCCGAACGGGCGGCGACATACAGTGTTTTTCATATGGTGGTCATCGGCCTGGTGGCAGGCTTTTTTAGTGGTCTGCTCGGAGTGGGCGGCGGGCTGATCATGATTCCTGCGATGGTACTCTGGCTCGGAGTAAAGCAGCACACGGCCCACGGCACATCGCTGGCGACTATGCTGGCTTTCGCACTCTCCGGGGCCATCAGTTACACGCAGCACGGCAACATGAATTTTCAGGTGGCTGCGTTTATGGCTCTCGGAGGGGTTATCGGGGCGACATTCGGGGCGAAATGGGCCAACCGGCTTTCAGGGAAGACCCTGAAAAGGATGTTCGGCCTGTTTGTCATCGTCACCGGCATTCATCACGCCTTCTTCCACCAGAACGCCCACGGCAGCACTGCCCTCATCGAGAACAGCGTCCTGACAGTAGCCCTGATCACTTTTTCGGTCGGGCTGGTGTCAGGCATTATCAGCGGCCTGCTGGGGGTCGGGGGCGGAATCGTCATGATTCCGGCGATGGTCTATATTCTCGGATTGGGGCAGAAGCTGGCTCAGGGTATCTCCCTGGCGGTTATCATTCCGGTGTCCATCTCAGGAGCCTGGATCCACCATACCAAAGGGAATGTCGATTGGAAACTGGCGGTCTGGCTCGGTGCGTCCGGCGTGACGGGCGCTCTGTTCGCATCCAATATTGTCGGTCAGATTCAGGCCGAAACTCTCAAGCTCATCTTCGGCATGTTTCTCGCTTTCGTGGGTATCAGTATGATCCGGCGCAAAGCTTAGTCGTTCCGGCCGTCGCGGCTCTTGATCCGGGCGTCGTGAACATCACGGTAGACCAGAAAGATCCCGGCCCCGATCATGCTCAGCCCGATGAGAAACATCACTTCTGTCATGGTCATCCTCCCGGCTGGCGTAAAGCTGTAATCGCTCTATAGAGGATGTTCCATGTTTGCCTGGCTCTCGGCAATCTTTATTCGATCCGCTTGAAAGGAAGTAAGGATGCCCGATACCCCGGAAGAGAAGCGGCGGCGCAAGCGGCGCTTCAGGCGGGTGGGGCTAAGGATCGGTCCGTATGCGGCGGGCTTCTGGGTCAGCCTCATCTGGTGCATGGTGGCCCTGGAGGAGATGTCCTTCCAGATCGAGCGCCCTGTCGAATGGCGATTCCACGCGCTCCAGTGGGGTTGGGGAACCTGCCCCATGCTCCTGGGCCTCTGGCTGGTCCGCAGGCTGATCTCCCGCTTTGCCCTGAAATCGATCCTTTTCCTGGCGGTCATCCCTTTGGCCGCTAGCGCGACCGTCCAGTATTACCACACTCGCTACCTCTGGCATCCCTCGTACGGCTTCCCCATCGCGAACGGTGTCCTGGCCGTCATCATGCTGCTCCTCTCCCTCTTTGTCCGGAAAGAAGAAACCATCAAGTTTTAACCTCCTGACTTCATAACAATCGGTATGGTTTCGGGTATAATGGGGAATAATAGCTTACCAAGCTCATCCGGCGGATACCTATCAATATAGGACTTTCGCCCCATATCCAGGAAAACGCCACACCGATGCAGTCTGCGAGGAGCTTTAGCTTGGCGGCCATCTCCGGCGTCGCAAATAAACGAGAAGGCTCTGCCTGTTGGCGCTATCCTGGAGATGGCTTCGGGCTTCGCCCTCGCAGACTGCATACGAGCGAAAGGCCCCAAAGAGATCGATCCATCGGAAAGGAGAACTTTATGAGAGGCATGAGAAGCTGGAGCGTTCTGGTCCTGCTTGCCGTCGGGCTGCTCTGCTCCCTGCCAGCGTCGGCGATCACTTCAGGCCAGGTGGATACTTTCGAGGACGGCACGACCCAGGGCTGGCTGGTTGGCCTGCTGGGCGCGCCCAGTCCCGCGCCGCCTGTGAATATCCCCACCGGAGGCCCTGCCGGGGTGGACGACAACTACCTGCTCCTGACCGCCCTGGGAGGCAACGGGCCGGGAAGCAAACTGGCTGCTATCAACCTGGCCCAGTGGGCCGGGGACTATACGGCGTCAGGCGTCAAGTATATTTCCATGGATCTCTATAACTTCGGCACAAACGACCTGAGCCTACGCCTGCTGATCGACAATCCCCTGGGCGGCCCCCCGACCGATGCGGTGGTTTCTACAACGCCCGTGCTGCTGTCCGCCGGAAGCGGATGGACTCGCGCCCGCTTTGGAGTGGATCTCGGCAGCCTGATCACCCTCTTCGGAGATGGCTCCACCGCTCTCTCCACCGCCACCGAACTGCGCCTCTTTCACAGCCCGGATGTCAATTTTCCCGGCCCTGCGGTGGTTGCCAGCCTCGGTGTGGACAACATCACCGCCGTTCCCGAACCCGCTTCCGGATTCGCCCTCGGAATGGGGCTGCTGGGCCTCCTTCTTCACAGACGGAAGCAATCCGCTCCGTAAATCAAAGCCTGCTTTAGGGAAGTCCCTCAAAGCACCCCGGAATCGGTTCCCTCCACTGAAGCCCGGCGGGGGCCAGGGGGGCGGTTGCTGCAAATAGATAACGCCCCGGTGTGAAAACCGGGGCGTTGTTTGTTTGCAGCATCGGCAATCTTCCGGGCATTCTTATCTTGCGAAGTTATCACGACAGGAGGATCGCCTTCGGGATCGAATAGATCACCTGACAGATCGAATTCGCAGAGGTGCTTGGGATGAGCCGTTGGCTCTGGGTGATCGGGTTGGGAATCGTTTGCTGCGGCCCGGTGTTGGCCGGAGGAGGGCCGGGAAGCGGCGGGAGGGCTGCGATGGAGCAGGGAAGCGATGCGGGCCAGACACAGCCATCGTCCGCAAGGGCGCGGCAGATATCGGAAGGCTTCCGGGAGGTGCAGGCCAGCTATGACCGGGTGAAGGATCATTGGAACGATCTGATACGGGTAACGCTGACGCTCAATCCGGAGCTGCTTTTGAAGGGCGAGGAAGTCAAGCTGCAAATCGCCTGTCGTTCCACTCGGATGCCCAACCCGGAACTGGAAATCTGGGAGGACTGCTACAGCCAGACGCCTGCGCGGCGGCTGCATCGTCTCCGTTGGGATAAAGATGCAGCGGACACAGGCTATCGAGCCGAATGGAAGTGGCGGCCCCGGCGTTCCGGCAACTATCTCCTGCGGTGGCGGTGCGATATCGGAGGCGATATCGAGGAGTTTTGGCGTCATTTTGCGGTCGTCGCTCCGGGCGATGCGGTCATCATATTGAATTCGACCAGCCACAGGGAACCCCGGCCCGAACCGGACTTTCACGCCCTGCATCTTCCCTTCAGCTATTGGGCCGAATCGCTCCTTTTCGGCCCGCGGGGAAGCGCCAAAGAGTTTGCGGCCTTCAGCCGGGGAGCCAGGCAGTACGGCGACGATCCCGGCCTGATGATCTTTCACGGCGGAGCCTATCTGCCCGGCGATCAGACGGTCTTTGTGGATGAGCCTGTCGAGGTGCAGCGGGCTGTTCTCGAAAGCTACCGCAAGCTGTGGCCCATGCTCGGTTTTGCCGCTCCGCTCAGGAGTCTTTACACCTACGGCCTCGGAAACCGGCCTGCCCGGATGGCCCGAAACGCAGGCTACAACCTGCTGGGCGCGCTGTGTGCCGACCAGAACTGGGGAGACGGCCCGTTCAAGATCAACCACTGGGGCATGCCGGCCCGTCCCTATCCAGTCGGCGCGGAGGATTTCCGGAAGCCGGGGGACGGCGGCCCGTAGGCGATGGTAGGCATCCAGCAGTGCGAGCGCCAGACGGCGCTCTGCCGTGATTATCACTGCATCTATTCCTTTGAATCGGGGATCGCCTATACGTTCGACCGTTACGCCGGGATCGACCGGCCCCGGACGGTGTCGGATGCGATCCTGTCCCGCGAGACGGATTTTCTGGAATGCTTTCTGGAAGCGGCTCGCCAATCGGGCATCCCCTATCTCTTCAGTTGCGCCTTCGAGTTCAACGGGGTCTGGCCCGAGATGGCGGCGATCAACCGCCAGTTCATGGGCTACCTGGTGCGCCGCTCCCGCGCCGGAAGGATCGCTTTCACCCATGCCAGCGCGGCGGCGGATTTTTACAGAAAACACTACCGGCGGATGCCGGAAAGCCTGCTCTATCTTTCCGATGTGTTCGCCGGCCTGACCCAGGGGGGCAAGCCGATCAATTATCCGGATACGCTCGAAATCGAAAACGACAGGATGAAAGCCATTTTCAGGAAGAGGGAATCGCTCCCTTACGTCTGGTACGATTACACCGTTCCCTGGCGGTATCCCGACTGGGGCAATGAAGCGATCCCGCGCAAGCCGGACGGCTATATCGTGTCCGATACCGAAGACCGCTTCAAGGCAACCCCCGCTATCGTCGATACGCGCCCATTCGAAGTGGCCGTTGCGGTTCAGGATGGCGCGGATAGCGCCCGGGTTCGTATCACAGTGGAAGCGAAGGCTCCTCGGCCGGCCCTGCCGCTGGCGCTGTGGGATCTGCCCCGGGAATACAGCCGCCGCGAGTCCGACTACAGCGTTCAGGGGGCCACGCGGTTTATTCCGGCGCAAGCGCCCTGTACCGGCAACCTGTGCGGCATTCTCATTACAGACATCAAGGCCGGCGCAAACACGATCCTTCTGACCGTTCGCACCAGGCCGCGGTCGCCGAAAACCATGGATTTTGCATCAGGCAAGGAGATCATGGCGAAAATCTTTGAAAGAGACGGCTCCGCTACGGCCTATCTTTTTGCCACCGGCCCGTCGCCGGGAACCCTGCGCCTCGATCTGCCCGAAGGCGAGGCCGTGAGTTTGTATCCCTCCGATTCCGATGAGCCGGTGGCGCTCAAAGGTTCCTGTTCCATTCGCATCGAACCCGGTAAGTGCCAGAGGGTATTCGGCCTGACCTCCGAAAAACTGATGCGGTATTGCAAAACCGTCCGTCCTGTCGTGTGGGATACCGCAAAAGCCCTGCCAGGCAGGCCATCAATTCCGTAAGGAAAGGGACTCGGCATGTGTATTCGAAAACATATCCTGCTGATAGCGGCTATGGCGCTTTTATTCAGCGTAGGGACGAGCCGGGCGAGGCCCGGTGGCGGGAGAGACGCCTCTCTGTACTGGTGGCATCGCTACCCGTCTTTTGCTTCGGTGGACGGCCCGGCGCTTTTCGAAAAGACCGGGGCGCGGGTCGCCATGTCGGGGGTGGCTATCGATCCCACCTGGGGGCCTTACGCCCAGCATCTGACCGTGCTGGAAAATCGGTCCAGATTCCAGCCGCTCAAGCGCAAAAGCGTTCCCATGATCGCCTGGATCGAAGGGGTGGGGGACTGCATGATCTACGCCGCCGCCTTTGAACGGCAGGCGAACGGCTCCTTCAAAAAACGCCAGGACGACCCGGCAACTGCCCTGGTGATGCGGAGCCATTGGAGTTGGGCGGCCCCAAATATCCCGCAGGGAAACGCTTTCAGGTGGGTCGGGATCCATAACACCCTCAACAATGAAGACTTCATCCGCCCCCGATTTACCCGGGAGCGCCTGGGCATTCCTGTCCCCACCTACCCGGACGGGCGGCCCGCTGTCGGCTGGCTGCCGGGAGCCATCTACCCCTTGAACGCCCGTATCTACGATGCCTGCGGCGCAAAAGACATCAACGGGAGCCTTTCTCCAGCTTTCGAGTTGCCCGCTCAGGTCAATGATATCGACCTGGCTACAGGCAAGCGCAAAGGGCCGGTGGAAGGGCTGTATCCCGCAGTCATCGGCCAGGACGAGACTCCTGCCGTGCCGGGATTGAAGGCGGGAGATATTGCCTATGCCGGGGTCATCAGCGTACATAAAGACCTCTCCGCCCCGTTCTGGCGACAGTATGTGCGGCATTCCATTCGGGAAATCGTGAAACAGGGGCTGGACGGGGTGTGGTGCGACAACTACTCGCCCTGGGACAACTACGGCTATCCGCCCGTTCAGAAAGCCTTCGGGGACTGGTCGGTCTATCGCTTTCATCAATATCTCAAGAAGCGGTTTCCGGAGCCTGCCCTGAAGCGGATGGGTATTAGCGGCTCCTTCGATATACGGCGGTACCTCAAGGCAAAGGCCACCGCTTTCGGGGCCAAAGACCCCTCTCGGAAAGACGATCCCGCCTGGAACGACAGACGGTGGCTGGACGATCCCCTGTGGCGCGTCTTCAAAGCCTTCCGCCAGCGGAGCGCCCAGGCCGATCTGAAAGCCTTCTATGACACCGTTCACGACGAGGCGCGAACAGCGGGCCGTCCCGATTTCAGCATCGGCGGAAACGATGTGCCCTTCTACGGCCTGGGCTGGGTGCGGGACGGCTGGCTCGATATGATCAACACCGAAATCACCCCGGGCTGGCATATGGGAACCGGCAGCCGGGGTGTCATGATCCCGCCTATCGGCAAGATGGCCCCGGTCTATCGCGCCGCTCTGGAGCATCAGAAAGGGCCTTTCGCCGGGGCCTGGTATTACCTGAGCGAATCCTACGCCCGGTATCAGGAGAACCCGGAGATCGCCAAAGTCCTGATGGCCGAAGCCTTCGCCAACGGAGCCTTCCTCCTGTGCGACCCGAGCAATAAGAGGGTGGCGGGGACCGCGGAAAGCCACGCCTGGTGGAACCGCTTCATCCGCGCCCATGAACGCCGCTTCGGCCAGAGGGTTCCGGTCGCCGATGCGGGAATCCTCTTCTCCCCGGACAATCAGCTTTTCTGGAGTACGCCGGGCGGATTCGCGGACATGGACCGCCAGCCGCACACATTCGGCTATTACGGCTGGGCCACCGCGCTCATCGATGCTCATATCCCTTTCAGGGCAGTTACCGATTGGAAACTGAATGCCCGCAGCCTTGGCGGTTTGAAAACCCTTATCCTCCCGGATGCGAAATGTCTGGAAACCCAATCGGCCCGCGCCCTGACCGGATGGGTGCGCTCCGGGGGCAGGCTCATTCTCACCGGCCCTTCGGGAACCCGGTTCGGGCCGCAAGGCTTTTTCCAGCGCCGGAGCAAACCGCTCTTCGACGGCCTTCTCGGAATATCGGTTTCGGCGCACAATGCCCCGGCGCAAAAGCGCGTCGGCAAGGGAACGATGATCTGGCTGCCCGATCCGGTCGGGATGGATTATTACCTGGATTCTGCCCGCCGTCCGGCCCTCCTGTCCCGGATGCGCGCCTATGCCGGCGCATCCTCGATGGCTGACGGCAGCCCTCTTCCCTTCACAGTCGGCCTGTCGCTCTGGAAAGCCAGGGGAGGCGACGCTCTCTTCTGCGATCTGGTCAATTACAACCTGAACGCCGATGCCGATACCGTCCGCCCTGCCGACGATCTATCCTTACGCCTGCGCCTGCCCGCCGGTTGGCGTTCCGCCCGGGCAGCCACCTTTTCGCCGGATCGGGGAGCGCCTGCTGCAATCAGCGTTTGTAACGGCTGGGCTGCCCTTCGGCTGCCCCGGCTGCATCGTTTTGCCAGCCTGAAAATAACACGAGCTTGACAGGAGTCGATATCATGCACAAGTTTTCGTTTTGCTTCATTCTGCTACTGTCCGTCTGGACCCTGGCGGCAGCCCAGCAGGACAGAAAAGCGGCAGGTTTGTCAAGGCCAGTCATTCTCTTTTGGGCACCGGAGCCGGAAAAGCTGCGCCATGCCACCCATATCACCCCGCAGGTCTGGACCCCTGCCGATAAGGGCAGCGCGGAACGGTATAAGAAAGAATCGAAATACACCTTGGCCGCCTGGACAAAGCGCGGAGTTACACCCTTGAGGTGGATGGGTTACGATAAGGACAAAAGCGCCGAAGAACTCTCCGATTACTGGGCTTCCGCCCTCGATCTGGGCTATTCAGGCATCGCGATTGACGAGATCGGCCATGTCAGCAAGGAGGCCGATGCCCGCGTGGCCGACGCCCTGACCCGGCTCAAAAAGGAGCATCCGGAACTCTTCGTGGCCGTCTGGCATGCCGGGGGGCTTCTGCCGGACCTGCTGAGGGGCTACCAGGAAGGGGCCGATCTGGTGATGCTGGAAACCTACGGCATCCCTTACGACCGGGAGCGGTATCGCAACTGGATCACAGACCGCATCCGCATGACCCGAAAAGCGGGCATCATCCACAAGACGGTCATTGCTCTTGGCATCAACGATGAATCCAAGCCGGAGGACCTGGCGAAAATCGGCTCCTGGACGAACGATCCGGCGGAACTGGAATCGCTCTTGACCCTCATCCGCCGGGATGCCCCCGAAATGCCCGGCGCGGCCTTTTTCGCCCCCACCGCCAGCGCGAAGATGCGCCGCACCGCGGAAAACCTGGCCTGGAAGATATTCCAGAAACCCGCCCCTCTGCACGGTCTCATCGGCGACTATGACAGCGAACTCCGGCGTCCGGACGGGCGGGTGGATAACGATAAAATGGTGGCCCGGCTCAAGGAACTGGGCGTCAACACCTATTTCTGGCTCATCTGGCATGCGAAAACGGACTGGGAAGATCTCAAGCTCTTCCTGCCGAGAGCCGCCAGAGCCGGGATCGATGTCTGGCCCTATCTGGTCCCCCCGACCGAAGCCAACCCGCTCCCCGAGCCGTTCCGCCTGGACTACAAACGGTGGGCCGAGGAGATCGCCAGGCTTTCCGTCAGGCACAAAAACCTCAAAGCCTGGGTGATCGATGACTTCTACGGCAACGTCAATCTGTTCACCCCGGCCTATATCCGCGACATGCAGGCCCGCGCCAAAAAGATAAACCCGAATCTGGCCTTCCTGCCGCTCATGTATTACTTCGAAATCAACCGGAACTTTGTCAAGCAATACCGCCCTGTGATCGATGGGGTCGTCGTCTCCTATCCCCAGGATCGGGCGCAGATCCAGCAGGCTTCGGACATGCTGAACGACCGGTATTATATGATGGCCGGACTCATCGGCTATCCGCCTTCCACGGTGTCCCAGCCGGGGCAATACGGCGCGGCCACCCAGACGGCTGCCCTAATCCCGGCGGACCAGTATCTTCTCCGCTTTCAGGAGCAGGACGATTTTCCAGGCCCGACGGCAGGCTACCATTTCAAGCAGGTTCTTGTGGATGGAGAGCCGGTCTGGGAAGAAGATGTCGCAGGCGGAACGCCCCAATGGAAAGCGGTTGAAGTCGATATCACCGACCGGGTGCGCGACAAGTCGAATGTGACCATCACCTTCCGCCTCATGGAGAAAAAGGGCGTGGGCCAGTTCGGGGTGCGCTGGCGTCTGCAAAATCTGGAAGCTGAAGGGCTGAAACTGGCTGCCGACCTTTCCGAGCCGAAAAAGTGGCAGGCCACCAGCCAGGGAGCCTTTGAGGTCGGCTTCGGAGAAACGCTGAAGGAAGGGGGCGGGCAGTTCCATATCCCCTTCATCGTCATGACCGCAGGCCAGGCAGGGGAGTTCCGCGGGCGGCACGGCGACCCGGCCAGCCCGGAGCGCATGGCCGAATGGGTGAAAATGTCCCTTCAGACCTGGAAAGACGGCCTCAGCGACGGGGTGGTCATCTACTGCCTGGACAAAGAGGACAAGAGCCGCATCTTCGATCTGACGCGGGAGCTGTTCAAGAGGTACGGGCAATGAGGTGATCGACCTATGAAAACCATAGAAATCAAAGAGGCGGCCGGGCCGCTTGCCGGATATGCCCAGGGCCTGGAAGAGGAGCCGCTCATCCTGATGCTGGACGGCAAGCCTGTTGCCGCATTGGTGGCTATCGAAAATGCGGATACTGAATCGGTAAGCCTGAGTTCCAACCCGCAATTTCTGGCGCTGATCGAAAGATCCCGTTCGCGGCGCAAAGAGCAAGGCGGCATCTCTTCCTCAGAAATGAGACACAGGTTGGATATCGGATCATAGACGCAAAAGTAGCAAAAAAGGTGTTTCGCTTGTTTGCGCCGAATATAAGCTGAACTGATACTGTCGGGTAGGCGGCGCAGCGCAAAGGAGGCTCCGATGAGCGACCAGGAGAGATTGGTGCAGACCGCTCTGGGGGCGGTGAAAGGCGAGATCGGCGGATTCGTGACCGAGCGGGGGATGTGCGGGCGCTTCGTGCGCGAAGTACACCAGCGCGTCGATCCGAAGCTCTGGATGGACAAACTCAGCCGCCCGTATAATCGCGACAGCGACCGGGACGGCGATACCGACGCTCGCGATCTGGAATACAACATGATCGCAGCCGGGAAGCGGGCTGCCTTCAGCGACATGCAGCCCGGCGATGCGGTCTTTTTCAACCGGGGCGGCAACGAGGGTGGAAGCCACGGGCATGTGGCCCTCAGCGTGGGAGAGGGGCGGATCGCGGAAAACAGCACCCGCGCCACCGGCATCATCGCATCAGGGCCGGGGGCGCTGAAGCTCTCCCGCCTTCCGCCCGCCCGCCGGATCAGCTCGATTTGCCGCCTCTGGGTTCCGACCGGCCCCCTGCCCGACGACGGCCTGCCCCTGTTCGAGGAAACCTCTCCGCCTGTCCGGTGGTGCCACGACCAGGGCTTCATTCTGGGAGACGGCAAGGGGCACTTTCTGGAGCAGGACTTGAACGGCCTGGCCTTCAATACGGTCACAGGCCGGGTCGGGATGCCCCCTATAGAGGGCGATCCTTCCCTTGTAGTCACCCGCCAGGCCGTCCAGGGCTGGCGGGACCGCCATTTCGCTAGCCGAAGCATCCACATCGATCTGGCCCATCCCCAGCAGGTGCTGAAACTGACCAGCCTGTGCTACATCCTATTCTGGCTCAAAGGGAAAACAGTCTGAACGAAGGTGTGGGGCGCTTTTGCGGCGAATATAACCGGAAAGCATAAAGCGACCGGAGGGGATGATGCGATTTCGCCAATTCGGCAGGACCGGTATCGAAGCCTCGGTGGTGGGTTTCGGGGTCTGGACGGTGGGAACGGCCTGGTGGGGCATCAAAGAGGAGGCGGTCGGCATTCGGTTGCTTCGGAAAGCCTTCGATCTGGGCGTCACCTTCTATGACACCGCCGACACCTACGGCAACGGCTACGGCGAGGAGATCCTGGCCCGCGCCCTGAAGGGCAAGCGGGATCAACTCACCGTCGCCACCAAGTTCGGGTACGATATCTACAACGCCCCGGCGGACCGCAAGGGTCAGCAGGAACTGGCTCACAGGTGGGAGCCGAACTATATCCGGTACGCCTGTGAGCAGAGCCTGAAGCGGCTGGAGACGGACCGCATCGATATCTATCAGATGCATAACCCCCGACTGGACACCATCCGCAGCGACGATAGCAAAGCCGTTCTCGAATCCCTGAAAGGCGAGGGGAAGATCCGGGCCTGGGGCGCGACTCTCGGCCCGGCCATCCATGAGCGCCAGCGGGAAGAAAGCCGGGCCTGCATCATCGAGCAGAGGATGGATGTTCTCCAGATCATCTACAACCTGCTGGAGCAGATGATCGGAGAGGCGGCTTTCGGTCCCGCGCGGGAACACGGATGCGGTGTGATGGCTCGTGTCCCCCATTCCTCCGGCCTGCTGGAAGGCGCCTACACTGAAGAAACCGATTTTTCGCCCAACGACCACCGCTTTTTCCGCGTCAACACCGATGAGCGCAGGCGCGAATGGCTGACCCGCGGCCTGAAAAAAGTGGAGATGATCTCCTTCCTCACTGAAGAGACCGGGCGCACCCTCGGACAGGCCGCCATCCAATTCATTCTGGCCGAACCCTCCGTTACCTCGGTGCTTCCCAACATCTACGACGAACGCCATCTCGAAGAATTCGCCCGGGCCGCCGATACGCCCCCTCTGTCCGCCTCAGAACTGGAGAAACTCCGGGATTTATATACGCACGATTTCTACCTGGAGGAAGCGAGCGTTCAGGGGTAAAGGGGGAGGCGGTAAAATCGAATCGATGCCGTCTGCGAGGAGCGAAAGCTCCGCGGCCATCTCCAGCGTCACAAAGAAACGAGAAGGCTCTGCTCGTTAGCGATACCTTGGAGATTGCTTCGTCGCTGTGTTCCTCGCAGACGGCATCGATTCGGCTGCTGCTTATTGACCTTACGCCGGAAATTGCCGCGAAGCTAAATCCCCTCGCCTTGCCGCTCGTCTGCCCCTACATCCGCTGGTTTCCCCCGCTTCTCGCCGTCGATATCCTCACGCGCCGATGGCAGCGGAACGGCTTTCTTCAGTGCGCCGGCAGCCTTTGCGGTCAGGTGGAGGTCGCCGTTTAGAGGGTCGACAAAATAGCCTTCCAGCGGCCCGGCGACATTGCCTCTCAGCGCGGCTTCGCCCTCCCCTTCGATCCGCCCTCGAACCAGGTTGTTCGCCAGGTCGAGGCGGCTGATTTTCCGGAAATAGTGGATGCCCAGACCGTTCGGGTCGGGACAGTAGACTGTGTTGTGATAGACCTTGACGTTATCGAGCCAGACCAGTTCGATCCCTTTGCCTGCGCCTGCAGTGATGAAATTGTTGCGAATGATGCCGTCATAGTTGTGCAGCGTGCCCGGAACGTAATTCGTCGGCTCGGAAGGGTTTCCGAAGGCGATGCTCCGGTCGCAGCCGATGAAGGTGTTTCGCTCCACCAGCACATTCCGGCTCTGGTTCCAGATGAAGACGGCTCCCCGGCCCCCGCCGTTGGCCCCTTTGATGTTTTTGAAGGTATTATCCGCAAATGTCCAGTCTTTCAGGAACATCATATCGATGGCGGAGACATAATCGCCCTCGAACAGCCATCTCCGGTCGGGGATGCGGGTGTTCTCGAAACGGCAGTAGCGGACAAGGCCCCCTTCCATAGGCTTCCGGTCATCGGTGGCCGTCCCTTTGATATGGCGGGTGGCGATATCGCGAAAGATGCAGCGCGTCACGGTGATGCGCCTGGGGTTCATCAGCCCCTTCACCCCTTCGATCTTGATCCCGTAGGAATGGGCCTCCATAAAGGTCAGATAGCCAACTGCGATATCCTCCGATCCCCGGATCACCAGGATATCCTCCGGCTTGCCCCCCGTCCAGCCTCCGCCCTTCAATACGGTTTTGCCGGGGTCCTCCGATTCGCCCCGGAGGGTGATATGCTTCTTCCCCTCCACCCATAAAGGCGACCCCAGCCGGTATTCCCCGTCCCGTATCAGGATGGTATCCCCATCCCGCGCCTCCCGGACCGCCTGCGCCAGCTTCTGCGCCGAGTCCACCTGCACCGTACGCCCATCCCGCGCCGGCAGCGAAGACGGCAGCCCGCCTACCGCCGCCAAAACGACCGAAATACCGAGCGCCGTCCAATCCATCATGATTATCCTTTCATCATCGATGTAGTCTGCGAGGAGTTTAACGACGCGGCAATCTCCAACGTCACAAAGGCACGACAAGGCTCTATCCATAGCGCTGCCCTGGGATTGCCACGGGCTTCGCCCTCGCAATGACAGCGACCGCGCAAGAGTCTTGACATCAATTCAAACCGCGTCTTCCATTCTCCACAGGATTCCACATCCCTTTTAACGAACCTGTAAAGGCAAATTACGGCTCAAGGAGGTTCCTGATATGAAGCATGTATGGCTCTACCCCAGCAAAACCGATATCGAAACCGAACGCAGGCAGTGCGAGGAGGAGGGGCGCGACCTCTCTTCCGTAATGGACGAATTCGACCGGGTGATGTCTCTGGACCTGGAAGACCGGAAGAACTGGCCTGCGGCGGAAAGCCTGCTCGATCAAACGATCCGCCTGCCCATCCGGGACGACTACCAGTTCGAGGAGCCTTCCGACCTGGAGGGCATCAGGGCGGCCCGCCACCGGACCGACCTCCCCGAGCTTCCCCCGCTGGCCCTAACCGACGCGCAGTTGGAGGATAAAGTCTACGGCGCGTGGGCGGGCCGGTGCGCCGGATGCCTCCTCGGAAAGCCCGTGGAAGGCGTTCCGACAGGCGATATGTGGCCCGCCCTGCAGGCCCTTGGCCGCTGGCCTCTCTCCGACTATTTCCGCTCCTCAGACGCCACCCTCGAAATCCGCCGGAAGTACCCCCGCATCTACGATTCCGGGCAGAACGCCGACCGGGTGGCCTATATGCCCGAAGACGATGACACCAACTACACCACCACCGGCCTGGCGATCCTCAAACGCTTCGGCCCCGATTTCACTCCCGCCGATGTGGCGCATTTCTGGCTTTCGGATATCCCCATCCTCCACACCTGCACCGCCGAACGGGTGGCCTACCGCAACCTCTGCCTGCTGATCCCTCCCCCGGAGTCTGCCTCTTTCCGCAACCCTTATAGGGAATGGATCGGGGCGCAGATTCGCGCCGACTTCTGGGGCTATGCCAACCCCGGCGATCCCGAACGGGCCGCTGAGTTCGCCTGGCGCGATGCCTCCATCAGCCATGTCAAGAACGGAATCTACGGCGAAATGTGGGCTGCCGCCATGATCGCCGCCGCATTCGTCACCGATGATCCCGGTATCATCATCCGCGCAGGGTTGGCCGAAATCCCCCGAAACTGTCGCCTGGCGAAAGCGATTCACGAGGTTCTCGGCTGGCATCGCGAGGGCATCGAATACGACGCCGCCGTTCGGAAGCTTCACGAAACCTGGAACCAGCATCGCGCCCATGACTGGTGCCATACCATCTCCAACGCTATCATCGTTGCCATCGGCCTCCTGTGGGGCGAAGGCGATTTCGGCCAGAGCGTCTGCCGCGCCGTCCAGCCCTGCTTCGACACCGACTGCAACGGCGCGACCGTAGGATCCATCGCAGGCGTCCTGAGCGGCCGCAAAGCCATCCCCGCCCGCTGGATCGATCTCATCAACGACACCCTCCACACCGGGGTCACCGGCTACCACGCCGTCCGCCTCTCCGAAATCACCAAAGACAGCCTGGCGCTGATCGAGAAGGTTAGAGGGTGAAGGGCTGTATGGAGAGGTTGCAAGGGCAGCCCCTTGCTAAAGAGAGGTATAGACAGTGCGTTCTCTTGGCAAATTGCTCCAATCCCCCCAAGGCCGGCTCCACCGCCGAAGTCCGGCAGGGGGCTGGGGGCCGGTTGGCTCTGGATCTCGGCAGGAATTCCTCCTTCACCCTCCGAATATACCCTCCAACCCTTGCCTGAAAGGAGCCTCCCGGTGCGTTGCCTGCTGGTTTTCTGCTGCCTGTATCTGTTTTACTCCCGCGAAAAAGCCTCGGCAGGCCCGGCCTGGCAGGAGCCGGTGGACGTAGCTTTCAAGGCGAGGGCGGACGGCTCGATGCAGAGGTATGTCCTCCTGCTGCCCGAAGATTTCCGCAAAGGCCGGGAATATCACCTGTTGATCGCCCTCCACGGCCACGGCTCGGATAGGTGGCAGTATGTGCGAGAGGAGCGCGGGGAATGCCGGGGGGTAAGGGATGTGGCGGCCCGATACGGCATGATTTTGGTCTCGCCCGACTACCGGGCTAAAACCTCCTGGATGGGGCCCAAGGCGGAGGCCGACGTGCGGCAGATCATCGGAGCGATGCGCCGCCAATACCGCATCGGGAAGCTTTTCCTGGCAGGTGGCTCGATGGGCGGCTCCTCGGCCCTCACGTTCGCCGCCCTGTACCCTCGTCTGGTGGACGGCGTTTCCGCTCAGAATCCCATCGCCAACCATCTGGAGTATGAGGGTTTTCAGGAGGCCATCGCCGAATCGTTCGGAGGGGGAAAGGCGCATATCCCTCTGGAATACAAGAAGCGCAGCGCCGAATACTGGCCCGAGCGCCTGACGATGCCGGTTGCCATCACCACCGGCGGGCGGGATGAAGCGGTCCCGCCCGGAAGCGCCCTCCGGCTGGCCGCCGTCCTGAAGGCCATCGGGCGGAAGGCGTTCCTCATCCACCGCCCGGAGGAGGGCCACCAGACAGGCTATGAAGATACGGTCGCGGCTCTGGAATTTGTCGTCAGGGCCGCGCTCAATGATAAGGAGGCAGCCTTGAAATGAAGAAACGAACCCTGGGACGCACCGGGCTTGAGGTGAGCGAGATCGCTCTCGGGGGCCTGTTCGTGTCCTGCGTCGGCGGGGAGCCGGGCCGAAGCATCCGGGCCGTCCGGCGGGCTGTGGAACTCGGCGTCAATTACATCGACACCGCACCGACCTATGCGGACAGCGAAATCGTCATCGGAAAGGCGCTGGAGGACATCGACGCACCCCTGATCCTCTCCACGAAGCTGGGCGGAAGGCCCGATCCTTTCGACCCCAGGGACAAAAGCGCCCTCCGCCGTTCCTTTGAAGAAAGCCTGAAGAACCTCAAGCGCGACCGTATCGACATCCTGATGATCCACGAACCGGACAGGCCGGGCCAGTACGACTGGTGGGAGACCAGCAACCCCTACACCGGCCCCGCACTTGAGATTCTGGACGAATTGAAGGCCGAAGGGCTGATCCGCTTCACCGGGTTGGGCGGCACCACGGCCTATGAGATCGTGCCGATCATGGAGACAGGCCGGTTCGATGTGGTGCTGACCGCTTTCAACTACAGCCTGCTCTGGCGCGAGGCCGCCATCGAGGTCATCCCGGCTGTCGCCCGCCTGAATATGGGCCTGATCGTCGGCTCTCCGCTCCAGCAGGGCGCACTCTCACGCCGCTTCGATGAGGAGGTGCAGCGCGGAGCGCCCTGGCTGAGTTCGCCCCGTAGGGAGCAGTGCAAAAAGCTTTACGCCCTGCTGGACGAGTGCGGGATGCCTCTGCCGGAGATGGCTCTCCGGTTCGTACTCTCCAACCAGGCGGTCTCCTGCGCCCTGAGCGGGGCGCGTTCTGAGGAGGAAATCGAACAGAACGCCGCCTCCGCCGCCCGAGGCCCCCTGCCTGAAGACCTGCTGGAGCGCCTCGACGAGATCGCCCGCATGGTTCCTTTCCGCCCCTTCGAGGAACCGTTCGGCCTGCCGTTCGGAGGGGCCTACAAGGGGCCGGGGAGGGGATGATGAAAGCCGCTGTCGTCAAGGAACCGGGCGATCTGGCCGTTCAGGAGATCCCCCGGCCCGAAATCGGGGAATACGATATCCTGTGCCAGATGCTCTACGGGGCCACCTGCACCGGAACGGACCGCCACCTGATCCGCGGCTCCTTCCCCTACGGCTGCGCCTATCCCGTCATATTGGGCCATGAGAGCATCGGCCAGGCGGTGGCCTGCGGGGGCAGAGTGCGCCACTTCCGGGAGGGCGACCTTGTCACCCGCGTGAGCGCCCTACCGGTTCCCGCCATCGGGCTGGGGGTGTCCTGGGGCGGGTTCGCGGAATACGGGGTCGCCCGCGACCACTGGGCGATGCGGGCCGACGGCCTGCCCGCCTTCGAGTGGGGGGCCTTTCGTGTCAATCAACCGCTTCCCTCCCATTTCGACCCGCTGGACGCGACCATGATCATCACCTGGCGGGAGACCCTCAGCTACATCACCCGCCTGGGCGTCCAGCCGGGCAGCCGCATCCTCATCTTCGGGAGCGGAGCCAACGGCCTGTCCTTTGCCAACCATGCCGCCAACGCGGGCGCGGAGGCTGTCTGCATGGCAGGCTCCTTCTCCAGACAGGAAGCGGCCCTCCAGGTAGGAGCGACCGCTTTCGCCGACTACAAAACCGCCTCCGCCGGGCAGCTTGCCGCCCTGTCGCCCGGGGGATTCGACATCATCATCGATGCCACCGGCAGGAACGGCAACGCCGACCTCTACATGCCCCTTTTGAAGCCGGGCGGCACTCTGGGGGTTTACGGCATCGACGATCTGCGCTCCTATGTCCTGAACCCGAACCTCGCCAGGGGCGGCTTCACCTTCTTCAACGGCGGCTATGACGAGGAGGAAACCCATGCCCGCGTGGTGGACGCCATCCGGACGCGCCGCCTGCGGGCCGGGGACTACCTGGACAGGCGGGCCGTCTGGGATCTGGAGGATATCGGCGAGGCGTTTCGGGCGCTGGAGGAGAGGCGGTTCATCAAGGCGGTAATCCGGCTCTCCGGCGAGTGAGCTTCGGGAAAGAGGCCAGAAATCATGAATATCCTGGCAATCGGGGCGCATCCCGATGATATGGAGTTTCTCTGCGGCGGCTGGCCGGTTCCTTTCGATGGACCGCTCCCCAAAGCCAGAGCGCGGAAGGGGAACTCTTCATCCGCATCCGGGGCGCGGAACAGGCCGGGGCGAATGCTCAGTCGCTACACCTGGAACTGCCCGCCGAGACCGCTGACGGCGCAAAAGGAACCGTGCGGCGAACCGACCGGATTCTCTGGCACTCTGGCGCAGTCTCCGACCCCACGGTTTCGCTGCCCTTCCGCATGGGGGCCGGTCAGTCCGGGCCGACCCTGCACGGCTCCTGGCGCAGCTTCTCCGAACCGGCGCTCCATGTCCGGGAGCGGCCCGCCGCGTTCTGGTATGCGAACCGCCTTGAAAGCATCGAGGCCGTCGCGGCTTGGGCTGAGGATCATCCCGAGGCCGTCCGAGAGAATGCCCTGAAGGTGGACGCGCCCCTGGCCGACCACTGCGGGGGCCGGGACCTGGATCACCTGCTGGCCCTCACCCTCCATTCCGCCAACACCTGGCTGGCGCGAGACCCCCGGACAGGCAGGCCGCACTTCACCGTCTGGGAGGGCGGCTGCTATTTCCACAGCGCGGTGGATGTGGAATATACCCAGGCCCCCTTTCTACCTGGCTGTCTGGCCGGAACTTCAGGTTCTCGAACTAAACCAGTGGTGCGAATACGCCCTGTCCGGCGAGGAGCCCCTGGGGTCGTCAGGCGTGAACACGCTCTTTCTCTGCCACGATATGGGCAAAAAGGCGTACTGTCACCGCCAGGCATACCCGCACCACATAGAAGTGGAGGAAAACACCAACTGGGTTTTGATGGTCTATGCCCACTGGCGGCGGACCGGCAGAGAGTCGGTTTTCCGGGAGCATACCGGCGTCCTGAAAGGTTTCCTGGACTACCTGCTTGCCAGCGACACCACCGGCAGCGGCATCCCCGACTGCGGAGTCGCCAACACCATTGAGACGCATCGCCTGCCGTGCAGTTCGGCAGAGAGCAGATGTGCCTGGCCGCCCTGGAGGTCGGTGCCGATATGCTGGACCGGGTCGGTTCTGCGGCGAACACCGCACTCTACCGCAAAGCGGCCCAGGCGATTCGCGGCGCGATAATAGAGGAACGGGGCTGGCTCGGCGACCATTACGCAACCCTGCTCGACGCTTCCGCCGGCAATGCCGAAGACCCCTGGACCGGAGAGGTGATTACCGGCGAGATGCCGGGGTGGGATGCCGCGCGCATCTATACCGTCAACGGTCTGGCCCTCCTGGAGATGGTCGGGCGCAGTGTCGGGATCGATGAAGAAAAGATTCGTATCGACCTCCGGGGGGCGGCTGACCGCTGCCTGCGCTATTACGGCTGCGTCCATTCCGACTGCGACCCCGGCGAGGTCTCCGCATCCGTGAAGGAAGGGCTGGCCGGATCGGCTCTTCAGCCCAGCTGTATCGTCAGGTGACCGGCGTTCGCTCCGCGCATCCATTCAAGCCCGGCGTCTCCGGGCCGGTTCTTCTGGAGGCCGACTGGCTTCAGGGAACCGCGCCCAGGGTGATGGAGGATGGAACGATTTGCATATAACCGGGCAGGGTTTGCGCCTCCCGGTTTAGCAAAAAGGAGCCGTGATTCGATATATAGATAGCAAGCGCGAAAGCGGGCGCGAATCTCAACGAAAGGAAGGCGCTGTATGGCTTCGGTGTGCGTGAAAAAAACATGAAGAGCTTGTGCTGCGCCCCGGTGAGAGGCGGCTAAACCCGTTCGCGCCATATTGGCTCGATAGCGATCCCTCGACCGCAGGCACAGCACATTGCCTGCGGTTTTTCGTTTTATTCGGGCATACCGCCCGCGCACGCGAAATGAAGAGGGACGCACACCATTGGATATTCAAACAAACCCGAACGGTTCCGATTCCGGAACCTTCGCCGGAACGGTCGTTTCGGTTTCGCAGGGACGATGTAAAATTCAGAACGGCCAAATCTATGACGGCATTCTCCCCAAAAACCTGACCCTTCGGCAGCAGAGCGAACTGGCTGTCGGGGATGAAGTTATCTCCCGGCAAGTGGACCGCGCCTTCTGCCGGGTGGAGAAAGTGCTGCCCCGCCGGACGGTTCTCAGCCGGAAAGACCCGAAGGCCCCGCATATCGAGCGCATCATCGCCGCCAATATCGATATCGTCGTCGTGGTGGTATCCATCAAGGAACCGCCGCTTCGCCTCAAGCTGATCGACCGCTATCTGGTGGCTGTCAGCGCCGGAGGCGCAAAACCGCTCCTCTGTGTCAATAAAATAGACCTGGTTCATGCGAATGGGCGCAGACAGGCGGAGGATGCGCTTCGACCGTATCGAGATCAGGGCGTTCCCGTGGCGTTCTGCTCCGCGGAGACCGGCCAGGGGATGGAGGAATTGAAGCGCCTGCTGTCCGGCAATCTGTGCGTTTTCAGCGGGCACAGCGGGGTAGGGAAGAGTTCGCTTCTCCATGCCCTCGATCCCGGATCGAACCCGGCAGTCGATGCGGTTCGCAAGGGCGACCGGAAGGGAAGGCATACCACGACCGCTTCCGCCTTATACGAACTGGCGGACGGCCTCCGCGTTATCGATACCCCGGGCGTGCGCGAGTTCGGCCTGAGCCGCATCGAGCCGTCTGAATTGAAAAGCTATTTTTCGGAATTCGACGCTTATGCAACCGGCTGCCGGTTCGCGAATTGTTCCCATCTGGAAGAACCCGGCTGCCGCGTCCGCCTTGCGGTTCGCGATGGGCTGATACCCCGGGCGCGCTATGCCAGTTACCGCCGCCTGATGGGGGAAGAGGACGCCCCGCCACCGGCAGAGAATCAAAATCCTGAAACCGGATTCCGCTGCGCTCATTGCGGCAATACCGTTTTGGCGGAAGGCGCAGGCTCCAGTCACCGCAACCACTGCCCGCGCTGCCTGTGGAGCCTTCACCTCGACAATCGGCCCGGAGATCGCGCTGCCTGCTGCGGCGGCCTGATGGAGCCGGTGGCGGTCTGGGTCAGGGAGAAAGGAGAATGGGCCGTCATTCACCGATGCAAGGAATGCGGCGCAATGGCCTCCAACCGCATCGCCGCCGATGACAACGAAACGCTCCTCCTTTCCATCGCCGTCAGGCCCCTTTCTATGCCGGCATTTTCGTTGGAACGCCTCTGATTGAAGCGGGACTTTTCGCTCGATATATGCGCGAGGCGCAGGGAGGGCGGCCCGATGGGTCGCCCTCCTGAGCGAAGGCCTGTTTTTCACATTTATTCCTACTGAAAACCCCACCTCCTGACCGATAATCAAAAGAAATCGACGGCCAGGCAGGGAAAATACCGATAAAGGTGGAATTACTATCCGTGTTTATCTCGTACTTCCGGGCAAAAGAGCCGTCAGCACGAATGAGGTGACCCGTTATGTCTTTGCGTGTCGCACTGGTCAGCGTTCTCTTTTTCCTCAGCGTTCCCTTTCTCGGGGCGGATGCGCCCGCATCACGCTACATTGTTTTCGGAGAGACCGTAGCATGTTCCTCCCCGGTCATTCTGCGCCAGGGGCGACTCTATGTCCCACTGAATGAGTCATGCCAGTGGCTCCGGGTGGAAGCGAATCTACAGGGCGAAACCGTCACTCTCCGCGGTAGGGGCGGCGAAGCTCGCCCGCCTGTGGCGATGTCGAACGGAACGCGGTATGTGCCGGCCGGCGCGCTGGCCGAAGCCGCGTCCGCCGATATCGTCTGGGATGCCGCCCAGCGCACACTGGTGATATCGGGCCGCCTTCAGGATGTGTTTATGGAGGGTTCCGTGCTTCGCCTCTCCCTGGCGTCTCCCGGCAAACCGCCCCGATGGCGGATAGGCCGGCTGCATAACCCGGAACGCCTTTTTATCGATTTGCCGGGTCTCCGGTGCGTCCGGTTGGGGAGCAAAGAGTTCGCCGGCAGCCCGGTCGCCCGGATTCGCACCGGGCAGTTCAAGCCGGAAATCGCCCGGGTGGTCATTGAACTCAGGCAGAAAGCGTCCGCCCGATGGCAGCCTACGGAAGACCCGTCCCTGATGGAATTTCTTCTGGAGCCGGAAACGGGCAGAAAAAGGATGGAAAAGCCTCCCCGGTATTCAACCGAAAAGCCTCCTGCGGCGTCCAATATAACGAAAGCACCGCCAAAGAAATCCTCTATCCCTGCACAGGTCACGAACATCCGCATCGAAAGCGCCGATGAATCGAAAGCCAGGATATGGGTCGAAACCAGCGGCAGCGCCAGAAGCAAGCCCTTCTTCCTCAGAAACCCGGTGCGGCTGGCTGTCGATGTGCAGAACGCCACCCTGGGGGCGCTCGGCAGCATCGATGTGCCGGAAAACCCCATCGTGAAGGGCATCCGGGCGGCCCAGTTCAAAACGGATGTCGCCCGGATCGTGCTGGACTTGAGCCGCATGGTGACTTTCAGCGTGGTCAGTTCCTCGAACCCTTCCGGCTTCTGGATGGAACTGGGGATGCCGGAGGGAAGCCCGGGGAGCCTGCCCGGAAAGACCGTTGTGGTCGACCCGGGGCATGGAGGCAAAGACACAGGAACCCGGGGCCTGTCGCTGAGGCTTCTGGAGAAAGATATCAATCTGGATATCGCCTTGCGCCTGGAGAGCCTGCTGCGGGCCGCCGGGGTCAATGTTCTTTTGACCCGCCGTGAGGATGTCTTCATATCCTTGAGCGACCGGGTGGCCTTTGCCGAGGCGAACGCCGCCGATTTTTTCATCAGCATCCACTGCGATAACTCTGGGGGAAGCCGCTCCGTTTCGGGCACGAAAACCTACTATCATGGACGCCGTCCGGAAAATATCCCTCTGGCCCAGGCCATCCAGTCCGGCCTGGTCGGCTCCATGGGCACCCGGGATCAAGGGGTGCGGGCCGACACAACCGTTTACGGGATCGGTTTCCATGTGATCCGAAATACAGACATGCCCGGCGTTCTGGTCGAAACGGCCTACCTCAGCAACCCGGATGAGGAAGCCCTCCTCAGCGACCCGGCAGTCCGGCAAAAAGGGGCCGAAGGCATCTGCAACGGCCTGAAAGTTTTTGTCGAGGGCTACGATGCGGAAGGGGCCGGGCGATGAAGCGGTTCATCTATTTCGCTGTCGGCATCGCCCTCAGCATCGGGGCCGCCTATCTGGGGATGCGGGGGTCGTCCGGAACCGAGGTTGCCGAAGGCAGGCCGCAGAAAGCCGGGTCGACCGTTTACCTGCCCGCCGGAAACCAGGGCGAGCCGGAATTGAAGCCGAAACCGCTTCCGATAGCTTCCCGCGATAAGCGGAGGCAGGCGGAGGCAGTGATAGGTGCGCTCATCAAGCCGGGGGAAGGGAAGAAGTCGCCTCTGCCGCCGGGAACGCGGCTGCGCTCAGTGAGTGTGGAAAGCGACCTGGCGACCGCGGATTTCAGCCGGGAACTGGTGGATAATTTCCCGGGCGGCTCGCAGTGGGAATCGCTGGTGGTAGAATCGCTGGTGCTTTCCCTGACCCGCATCGAAGGCATCCGGCAAGTGCAGATACTGGTGGAAGGAGAAAAGGTCGAATCGCTGGGAGAACACATAGAGATAGCTCAGCCCCTCACGAGGGAAATGGTCGCTCCCGCCCGCTAGATCGAAGCGCCCCTGTCGGGGTATTCGACTCCGGACTGGGCGGGCTTTCTGTTGTCAGGCAGCTTCGCATCGCGCTCCCCCGGGAGCGCCTCATATATGTCGGTGACACGGCGCACGTCCCCTACGGGGGGCGTCCTCTGGAAGAAGTGGAGCGTTTCGCCCTGGAGATTACCCGATTTCTGCGGGACTGCGGGGTGAAAATGGTCATTATGGCCTGCAACATCTCTTCGGCGGTCGCCCTTCAAAGCGCCCGCGAGCGATTTTCGGATATGTCGATCCTGGGAGTGGTGGAAGCCGGGGCGCGGGCGGGCCTGTCCGCTTCCCGGAACGGCAAGATCGGAGTGTTGGCGACCGCAGGGGCGGTTTTGAGCGGGGCTTATCCCTGCGCCCTTCGGAGGATATCCCCCGATACCGATGTGCGCCAGCAGCCGTGTCCCGCGTTTGTCCCCCTGGTGGAGGCCGGACAGTCCGACAGCCCGGAGGCGCGGGCCGCCGCGTCGGTCTACCTGGAAGCGTTTCGAAACGACAAAGTGGAAACGGTGATCCTGGGGTGTACCCACTATCCCTTCCTGCTTCCCGCTCTGAAAAGCGTCGGGGATGGCGCGATGCGCTTTGTCGATCCCTCCCAGGAGGCGGCCTGCGAGGCCCGTCATTATTTGGAGGCCCGGAATCTTCTTTCGGAAGCCCGGTCGGAAAACGACCTCTTTTACGTCAGCGGAGATCGAACGGGGTTCGTCGAACAGGGGAGCCGCTTCCTGGGGCGGCCTATCGAGACGATTTTCCCCTGTCGTTGGAACGAATCACAGGAACTGGAGGCATTGGATTGAACACCCGAGTGGATGGAAGGACGCCTGAGCAGATTCGGCCTGTACGCATCACCCGCGGCTTTATGAAGTACGCCGAAGGCTCCTGCCTGATCGAAGTCGGCGACACCCGCGTGATCTGCACAGCGTCCGTGGAGGAGAAAGTGCCTCCCTTTCTGAAGGGGTCGGGAACCGGCTGGGTGACCGCCGAATACGGCATGATTCCCCGCTCCTGCCGCACCCGCACCATGCGCGACTCGTCCAAAGGCCAGACGGGCGGGCGCACGATGGAAATCCAGCGGCTGGTCGGCCGCTCGCTCCGCTCGGTGGTGGACATGAAGGCCGTCGGGGAGCGCACCATCTGGCTGGACTGCGATGTCGTTCAGGCCGACGGCGGCACGCGAACCGCCTCCGTGACAGGCGCGTTCGTTGCCCTGGCCGAAGCTCTGGATCATCTGGTCAAGCAGAACCAGATCAAGCGCATTCCTCTTGCCGATATGCTGGCCGCCGTCTCGGTCGGCATCATCAACGGTGTCGAGATGCTCGATCTTTGTTACGATGAGGATTCCAGCGCCGCGGTGGATATGAATGTCATCATGACCGGCGGCGGCAAGCTGGTGGAAGTGCAAGGCACCGCCGAGGGAGCGCCCTTCGGTCGGGACAAATTGAACCGGCTCCTTGATCTAGCGGAACGCGGGATCGCCACTCTGCTCAAAAAACAAAAAGAGGCTCTCACCGATATTCTGCTATGAGCGATTCGACACTCGTTTTAGCGACGCGCAATCCCCATAAAGCCCGGGAAATCGCGGCTCTCCTGTCAGGCCTGCCGGTCCGCCTGCTGACTCCTGACGACTTTCCGGGCCTTCCCGAAGTCGAGGAAACCGGCCGGACTTTCGAGGAAAACGCCCGCCTGAAAGCCGTCGCCCTGGCGCAGTCGACCGGGGAAATCGCTCTGGCCGACGATTCCGGCCTGGTCATCGACGCTCTGGACGGCGCTCCGGGTGTCTATTCCAACCGCTTCGTTTCCCCCGGCGCTGCGCCGGAAGCCCGCAATCGCCATCTCCTGAAACTCCTCGAAAACACTCCTGAAGCAAAGCGCACGGCCCGCTTTATCGCGGTTGTGGCTATCGCTCCGCCCGGGGCGGATGCTTATCTGTGCAAAGGAGTCTGTGAGGGATGGATCGCCCCCGAAATGCGGGGAAGCGGGGGGTTCGGCTATGACCCGATCTTCAGTCTGTCGGAAGGCAGCCGCACGATGGCCGAATTATCGCCGGAGGAGAAGAACGCGCTCAGCCATCGGGGAAAGGCGTTGAGGGCAGCCCGCCCGATTCTGGAGAGCCTTTTTACCGCAACCGCGGGGCGCGAGATTTGACAAATACGAGGGGCCGTGCTATAATAACGAGAATTTCAGCCGGTAACGATCAATTTTCATGGTTGCTTGATAGATCGTTTGCGTGAAACGGAACGCGAGTTGGAAGAGCGGGAGGAAAGTTAATGATTCAGACCCCTAAGCTCATGTATAACTATCGTGGAGTCTATGACCAGGACTTGACCCATGAAGTCGCCTACTTCGCGGGACTGTTTACCGGAGAGTATTATCGAGAGCGGTCGGGCAAGGAAGCACCGTTCATAATGGTCGGCAATGATCACCGATTTTCGAGCAACAGCATCAAGCATTATCTGGTGCAGGGGCTGATCGAGGCCAATTGCAGCATCCTCGATGTCGGATGCCTGCCCACTTCGGTGGTCTCCTACCTCATTCGCAAAAAAGCCGACGGCGGCTGCGTCGTGACCGCCTCCCACAACCCGCCCGAACATAACGGCATCAAATGCTTCGACTCCAACGGAGGCGTTCTGAAGCCCGTGTCCGAGGAAGAGCTGATCGCCAGGGTCGTAGACCGGGTAGGGAGGGATGCCCGGATTCCCCGGAAGCTGATCACTCGCAATTACGCCATGATCGCCCCTGAACTGATGATCGAGGAATACGTCAAAGACCTCAACGAGAAAATCCGGCTTCAGAGCAATCTCAAGGTGGCGGTGGACTGCCGGTTGGGAACGGCTTATGTGATTATGCCCGCGCTCCTGGAGAGCTTCGGATGCGAGACCCGCCTCATTCACGATAACCTTCATCCTTATTTCCTCAAAGACGACGGCACCTATCTGAACCCCGAGCCCAAAGAAGACAACATCCCCGAAATCTGTTATTTTATGGAACAAGAACGGTGCGATATCGGTCTAATTTTCGATGGTGATTCCGACCGGAACGTGATTGTGGACAACAGGGGGCATTATGTTCCCGACGATATCGTTCTTCTGCTGCTGGCTCTGGAATATGCCAGCCCTTCCAAGCCTGTTGTCGCGACCGTCGATACCTCGCTGATGGTTGAGCGCGAATTAACAAAACGAGGATATGGAATGACCAAAACCCCGGTCGGCGACCCCTTCGTCTCCGCTGTTTTGGAGCATTCCGATTCGACATTCGGCGGAGTGCCCAACGGCCATTATATCTTCCCGGATTTCAACCTCTACAGCGACGGCATCTACTCGGCGGCGGTCATCCTCCGGTATGTCGCCAAATGCAAGCAGAACGGGCGAACGCTTTCGGAGATGCTTGCCGAACTGCCGCGGACGTATCTCTCCAAAAGCAAATATCCTTTCGGGCGCACCCGCAAAGAATTTACCGATAAGGTTGCCCCGCGCCTTCAAGAGTTGTTTGCGAAAACGACCCCCGATGTGGACTATTTGAAAACCGATGACTGCGTGGTCGTCTCCCAGAACGATACGGTCAAACTGATGGTGCGCTACAACCGTTGGGACAACAATTTCAATGTTCAGGCCGAGTCCCTGAATTCCCGCGAAGAATGCGACACCCACCGGGATGCAATCATAAAAACGATCAAAGAGGCCATAAGCTGATGAAAGGTTTGATATTGGCCGCGGGCAAGGGAACGCGGCTCAAACCATTGACGTTGACCCGGCCCAAACCCTTATTGCCAATCGCCGGCAAGTCGCTCCTGGAACACAACCTGGACAATCTTGTGGGTGCCGGTATCCAGGAAATAGGGGTTGTGGTTAACCCCCAATGCACGCAGATCTCCGAAGCGCTTTCCCACTACCCAGCTTCGCTGGAATTTATCCAGCAGCCGACCCTTGCGGGAACGGCGGATGCGCTCTATCAGGCCCGCGATTTTATCGGTGACGATAACTTTGTTCTGGTATTCGGGGATAACCTGACCAACGCGTCGGTATCGCAGCTTATCACGGTTTACAATCAATCCGACGTTGCGGGCGTCCTGGGCGTTTTCGATGGCGGAGATCCCCGCAAGCATGCGGTGATCCAGGTGGAGGACGGGCGTATTATCGATATAGAAGAGCGCCCCGCCCATCCCAAGAGTACCCTGACTTCTGCCGGAATGTTCGTGCTGGAACCCTCCATTTTTCAGGCCATCGAAGCCATCGAGCCTTCGCCTTCAGGGGAGTATTATTTGCCCGATGCGCTGCGCCTCATATTGAAGCAGTATTCTCTGGGATATGCGGTCATCAAGGGGTGGCGTATCAATGTCAATACCCCCAGAGATATGATCATGGCCCTGGGATTGACTCTGAACGAAGAGAACGGTTCCCCCGCTTCTGTCGCTGTCTCTGAAAGCGCCAACCTGGGTGATGGTGTCGTTTTGGAGGGTATTGTCTGGATCGGTAGCGGTTGCCATATAGAAAACAATGTTCATCTGGAGAATGCAATCTGCCTGGATGGCGCGCGAGTGGGGAAAGAAAGCACTATACGCTGGGCCATACTGGAGGAAAATACTATCGTTCCCCGGCGCACCCGTCTTTCCTGCAGAGAGAATCCTGTGGTATATGCAAACGGCAGCGAATTGATATCGTAATCAATTCGGATAAGATTTCTATGGGACAATTAAAGCAACCCGCAGGCATTTACGAATTATGGGGTATTATTAAACGACGCTGGTATCTAGTTGCCATGATTATGCTGGCTGCGATAGGTGGATCAGTGGCGATCACCTATCTTCCTCCTCCGCTCTATAAAGCCTCCGTCAAATTATTATTCCCGACAGCTTCCTTCAATTCCGGCTTGTCCGGTCTTCTATCCAGCATGGGCCTTTCGGCAGGGGGGAGCGGTGCGTCTCTGGATATGTATGAGGAAATACTCAAAAGCTATTCCGTTGTCCGCGGCGTTGCCAACCGCACGGGGTTAGGCATATCCGCGGTGAAGGATATTCATATCATCAAAAAGAACGATGCCAATATCCTGGAAATCGAAGCCAAGGGCAAAACGGCTGATGAGGCGGTATGGATCGCCAACCAATATGTTCAAGGGCTGAAAAAGCGTGAGGCTGAGTTGCAATTATTGAGCGTGCATCCTGAGGTATCCTTTGTCCGGGAAAAAGTCGCCCGTTCTCAACGCGCTCTTGCCGAAGCTGAAGAGAGATTGCTCCGATTCCAGGAGAGAAACAATATCATTGCGCCTCTCGGTGCAAGTGCGCCCAGTTTGGGAATCCCTATGCCCGGATCGAGCGCAAAGGCCGGGCTTAACATTACACTGCCGACTGCTGCCAGCAGCGGCGCATCTACTTATGATGACCAACTTCGTATGACGAATTTACAGATACAGGAAAAGCGCGCCCAGATCGACATAATGAAGAAAAAGCTCTTCAGCATCGCCTCTAAAGCAATGGACCTATCGGCGGACCTCCCTATCGCTCAGGAGGAGCGGAAGAAGCTTCGACAGCGCGAGTATGACCTTGCGGCTGCGCGCATACAATATGGGGAGCAGCACCCGACAGTAGTATCGCTTAAGAAAGAGATTGACATTCTTATTGATGAGATAAAACAGGAAGTGGCGCGTTCCAAGGAAGCGGCCAACTATGGCTATACGGCAGAGCTGATCAGCGCCGAAACAGAGCTTGCGGCCCTCAACGAGCGCAGAACGGTTTTGACACAACTCATGCAGAAGCTGCCACCTCAAATGCTGGAAATGAACAGGCTGGCGCGCGAGTTGCAGATCCAGCAGGCGCTTTATCAGATGTTCCGGGCGCAGTATGAGCAACTCGCAGTCGAAGAGGCACGCGACCCGAACCGGTGGTCTGTGCTGGATTATGCCCAACCTCCAGAAAAGCCTTGTAATCGAAGGATACTTATGAACACGGCTCTGGCGCTTATTCTTGGAAGTTTCTTTGCGGGAGTGATGGTTTTTTGGTTGGAAAATCTCAGAGCATCAAGGACGGCGTGACTTTTTCATGAAAGTCACCGTGATAAAGGAGATCAGGCATGTCGACAATCCTGCTTACCGGGGCAGCGGGTTTCATCGGCTGGAAAACCGGTGAGAAGTTACTGGCGCTCGGTCATACCGTTGTCGGAGTGGACGACCTTAACGATTATTATGATGTTCGCCTGAAAAAATGGAGACTTCAGAGCCTTCAGAATCATGCGAATTTCCATTTTTATCATGCGGACATCCGCAATCATAACGCCATCCGGGAGATTTTCAAACAATATTCGTTTGAAGCTGTCATGAATCTTGCGGCTAGGGCAGGCGTTCGGTACAGCATGAAAAACCCGTGGGTTTATTACGAAACGAATGTTGTGGGTAATCTCAATTTACTCGAACTTAGCAAAGAGTTTCAGGTTCCCAAATATCTCCTGGCTTCGACATCCAGCCTGTACGCTGGGATGGCAATGCCGTTTGAAGAAAACCGCCCTACGACGACCCCGATCTCGCCATACGCCGCCTCCAAAGGGTCTGCCGAACTGTCCTGCTATACCTATTACTATCTTTATGATCTCGATGTTACCATCTTGCGCTATTTTACGGTTTACGGCCCGGCAGGGCGCCCCGATATGAGTGTATTTAGGTTCATCAAATGGATCGATACCGGAGAGGAAATCACGCTTTATGGCGACGGTTCGCAGAGCCGTGATTTCACCTATGTCGAAGACATCGCTGAAGGCAATATAAAGGCATTGAAACCTGTTCGCTTTGAAATCGTCAACCTCGGCAACGACAATCCTCACCCTCTTTCCGAAGCGATCTCCTTGATCGAAAAGTATCTGGGAAAGCAGGCCCGTATTAAGAATCTGCCCTTTCAAAAAACCGATGTTAAGGCAACATGGGCCAATATCACCAAAGCCCGCGAATTACTCGGATGGTCCCCGCAGGTCAGTTTGGAAGAAGGTTTGAAGAGAACGGTAGACTGGTATCTAAGCAATCGTGAAGCTATGCAATCCATCGACATTGATATGAATGTTTGAGAATTTGGGGCAATTTTGAATATACTGATGATCTCCGGCATATTCCCTCCGGACATCGGAGGGCCAGCTACTTATGTTCCCTTGATGGCGCAGGCCCTGGCAGAGCGGGGCCATCAGGTGAAGGTGCTAACGACCACTGAGCCGGAGAAACTCGCCACCAAGCACCTCTATCCTTTCCCGGTAATTCGCATGAATCGCCGCATACCCTTGAAGAAGCGATTCTTCTCGTATGCGTCCGAAATCATCCGCCAGAGCCGATCTGTCGATATCATCTACGCAAACGGTATTCTCCTTGAAACTGCCCTTATCAATAAATTTCTTGGCAAACCTCTGGTCATCAAAATCGTCGGAGATGAAGCATGGGAGCGAAGCTCCCGCCGGGGATGGACCCGGGATAGCTTTGAAAACTTTCAAAACACGCCTCAGCGCTGGCCTGTCCCGATTTTGAAAAACATACGGAGCTGGTATATAAAACAAGCCGACCGGATTATTGTGCCGAGTCAGTATCTAAAACGCTTTGTTGTAAACTGGGGATTCCCGGACGAAAAATGCACGGTAATCTATAATGCTGTCGGGCGAAAAGAAATGAGCGAGTTGGAGCCTGCTGGAGAAAAAGAGGCTGAAGCTCAATCATCCAATCTGTTCCGATTGATCACCGTAGGCCGCCTGATTGCGCTAAGGAACGTCAACCTGATCTTAGAAGCGATTGCCAGGTTGCCGAACACCTCACTGACCATCGTAGGGGATGGCCCGTGCCGCGGGGAATGGGAGGAGATGGCTGTTCGGCTGAATGTAGGGAACCGTGTAACCTTTGCCGGAGCTCTTCCTGTGGCCGATGTTCACACGCTTCTTCGGAAGCATGATCTGTTTGTATTGGCATCAAGCCATGAGGGGCTGCCCCATTCCGTGCTGGAAGCAATGCAGTGCGGGCTTCCTGTTCTGACGACAAGGGTAGGAGGCACCCCCGAACTTGTGCAGGATAATGTGAACGGCCTGCTTGTGCCGTCAGACGATGCCACCGCGCTTTGGGAGGCCCTTCGGAAAATGGTGGCTGATGAAAAGCTTCGGCAACGGCTGGTGGATGGCGGACGGGAAACCATCCGCTGCCGTTTCGCGCCCGATCACATGGTTGCTCGCACAGAGGAAACCCTTCTGGAGATTGCGCGTTCCCGGAAGCCAGGCCTGCCCGATACTCTTCGATTGTGAGCCTGCAATGCTGTCCTCTTTAAAAGCCGATCTCCGAAGAACCTGTCAGTCATTAAAAACAAATCGTTTTGCACATAATGTAAGCGCATTAACAACCTCCAATGTATGGACAGCGGCCTTGAACGTTGTGCAGGGCATACTGGTCGCCCGCTGGCTGGGGCCGGAACTGTATGGCGTGGCTGCGCTGGTGATGGTCTATCCAGGATTTATATTTACGTTTTTTGATGCCCGTTCCTCAGACGCTTCGATGAAGTATCTCGGCGAATTTCATACCAGGGGAGACCAGGAGCGCGTCCTGGCAATGTGCAAGCTAGGATATATCGTGGACCTGACTATCGCATCCTTCGCTTTTCTGGTGGTCTCGCTGTCGTCAGGCTGGGCTGCCTTAAGGATTGCCCATCATCCTGAAACTGCCGGGCTGATCGTTCTCTATTGCGCCGCCCATATTCCCTTAGCCTTCAAGAATACCTCGTATGCCGTGCTGGCAACTCTGGGGAAGTTCCCGCTGATCGCCCGGCTCGATGCCGCCCTCTCCGTGCTGCGGGTCATCATCATTGTCGTCCTGGTTGGGGCAGGCTGGCAGGTTGCGGGCGTTATCTGGGGCCATGTCATTGCGTCCGCGATGATTGGACTCCTCTATGGAACGGTTGCTTATCGGATGATCAGATGCCACTGGCACACCACCTGGCTTGCGGGGAAATGGGGAGCTTTGAAAGGCCGCAGGCGCGAAATCCTCGGCTTTATAGCATACAGCGATATCAATGCTTTGCTGGGCGTTATTCCGAAGCAGCTAGATGTGCTGCTTCTGGGGTATTTTTGCAATCCTACGGAGGCAGGCTATTATAAACTGGCGAAAACCTTATCTAGCTCGGTAGGTTATCTGGTAGGCCCTTTGCAATCCGTAACCTATCGCGAACTGGTGCGTTTGAGCGGTCTGGAAGACCGAGCCGCTCTTCGCAGGAAAATACAAGTCCTGGCAGTGCGTGTCGGTATCCCGATGGGGTTTCTGGTTGCTGCCAGCGCCCTGCTGGTGCCGAGTGTATTGTCTGCGATGGTAGGGCATACGTTTGTGGGCGCTGTGAAAGCGGCACAGATTATGCTTTTCGGCGCGGCCATCTGGATGGCCTTTTTCTGGCTTAAACCGATGTATCTGGCATTGGGCGCGATCAAGACGTGGGTGGGAATTAATGTGTATATCGTATGTTTGACTTTGATAGGTTTTTTTGTGGTGATACCTTATGGGGGTTATTTATCGTTATCGGCATTGATGGTTTTCCTTCAACTGCTGAGCTTTGGTGTAGGAACATATAAATTGAAAAGCCTGTGGCGATAACATCATCCGGGCTGTAGGATGAACCCGATATACTCCCGGCTGCTAAGCATGGAGAAAGATCGCTGCAATCTGTCCCACCTCCAGGAAGAGCCAAATGATGCCTTATAAAGTCGCTTTTCTGGGCGGCAGCCGTTACAGCCGCCCGCTGGATCAAACGAGCGCGGCGAAATTCAGCCTGCTAGCGGAACTGGTGGAAATCCATGTAATCGGCTTTTCGAAAAAACTGCGCCCGCTCCGCTTTACTGAGAAGGCAACATTTTTTCTCCTTCCGCAGTTACCGCTGGCTCCGCTGCGGTATCTATTGTTCAGTGCGGCAGTGCCGCCGCTGGCGCTGTGGCTGATTTTTCGCCATCGCGTCGATATCCTTATCGCGCAAAGCCCGTATGAAGGCTTTGCAGGGGCGTTGGCGAAAAAAATAGCGGATTATTTGGGGCGAAAAGTCATCTTGATCGTGGAAAGCCACGGCGATTTTGAAGAGAGCCTTTTCTTATATAGGAAGATATCTTTCGCCAAACTGTATCGCACACTCATGGACCTTACTGCTGCTTTTGCGTTCAAACAAGCCGATATGCTGCGAGCGATTTCCCGGGCGACGCGCCAGCAATTGGAGTCTCGGGCACCGGGAAAGCCCATTTTCCAGTTCCCCACGTGGACTAATATCGATATATTCCAGGGTAATCTTCATAGAGGGCCGAAACATCCTCAGATTGCCTTTGTAGGACTGGTCACCCCTCTTAAGGGTATCCATTTTCTGATAGACGCATTTGCTCAGATCGCCGAAGAATATCCGAGCTTGCAACTTCTGATTATCGGCAAGACCGGAGATGAAAAATATGCAGAATCATTGAAGTGCCAGGCCGCGGGTTCTGGGCTATCGGAGCGGGTGCTTTTCAAAGGGGCGCTTCCGCCGGATGAAGTGGCAGGCTATATGGCACAGTCCCTGGCTCTGGTGTTGCCTTCCCTCTCCGAAGGCTTGGGCCGGGTGATTATCGAAGCGATGACCTGCGCCACCCCGGTCATCGGCACACAGGTGGGAGGTATCCCCGACCTGATCCGGGATGGCGAGACAGGCTTTCTGGCACCTCCAGGCAGCGCGGATGCCCTGGCGGACCGTCTTCGCTGGCTCCTGGCGCATCCAGAAGATTCGCTTCGGATGGGACAAAAGGCGCAGGAATATGCAGGGAAATATTACTCCAATAAGGCCTATATTGACAGTTATGCCGGCATGTTTCATCAGGCAGGCGAACAGCTTCGCCTGACGAGAAACCACGCTGAGATAGGGCAGTCATGAGGGTGCTTCTTTTCAACCTGGCGACTGATGCGGATGATTCGATCCTGGGCTTCACAACACGCTGGATCCAGTCCCTTGCCCGGCAAGTCGAGTTTATCCATGTGGTCACGATGCAGTCAGGCCGGGTGGCGGTGCCCGGTAACGTCCGGGTATATTCGCTGGGAAAAGAAAAAGGCTGGAGTGAGGTCCGGAGGGCCGCCGCATTCTACCGCTACCTTTTCGATATTTTGCATCAGGACACCATCGATATCTGTTTTTCCCATATGATACCGCTATTTACCATTATGGCCGGGCCCGTGCTGAGAGCAAAACGAATACCCATCGTTACCTGGTATGCCCACCGGCAGGTAACCCCGCAGTTGAAATTGGCGCATTATTTTTCCACTCGTATAGTGACCAGCGCGGAAGCCTCCTACCGATATAAGCGCGATAAGGTGGAGGTACTGGGGCAGGGCATTGACACCGGGTTATTTACGCCGGATGGAGCTATGCACGACGACAGCCCACTCCTTCTTTCGGTAGGGCGGCTATCGCCTATCAAAGACCCGATGACAATGGTTCGAGCCGTGCATCTTCTGCACCAGCGGGGCTATAATACGGTCAGGATGGCTCTGGTAGGAGGGCCGCCGGAACACGACCAGTCTTATGCTGACAAGGTCCGCCATCTGGTGCGAGAACTACATCTGGAAGAGTGCGCGCAATTCGTCGGTGCCTTGCCCTTCGAGAAGGTGGCGGGGTGGCACCGGTTGGCATTCGCTCACGTCAATGCCTCTCCAACCGACCACTCTATTGACAAGGCGGCGCTGGAGGCGATGGCCTGTGGCAAGCCCAGTCTATCCTCTACCGAGGCGTTTCGAGAAACGATGGGGATACACGCAGACACCCTGCTGTTCCGGCAGGGAGACGCCGATGATCTGGCGGTAAAGATAGAGGCTCTCATCAAAATGCCGCCAGCGGAACTGCATGATATGGGCTGCTATCTTCGTGGTCGTATTGTACAAATGCACAGCCTGGATCATCTGTCGGAAAAACTGGCGTCTCTTTTCCTGAAGCTAACATAAGCAGAAGCTGATGAGGAGAAACCTTTCTATGGCTGCCAAACTGCCGCAAGTGATGACTGATAACAGGGAAATGACAACCTGGGACGCCGCCCGGCTGATGATTCTTCGCAGGGGATCCCTGTCTCGTATCTTGTCTGAAAAAGAATTTTCCAGGCTCATGTGTGGTGACCTGAGTGACTTGACAGTCTCGAACATTCTGGTGGCAGGATCCGGCAAACAACATACAGGCTCGGAGCGTATTTTCTATAAGCCGTTTGTCCCGCAGGCGAATATCGTTTTTGTGGATATCAATCCAAAACGCAAACCGGATGTGCGGGCTGACCTGACAGATCCGTGGCCTTTCCAATCGGAGGAATTCGACTTGGTGGTAACGACATGGGTGGTGGAGCATGTGAACGATCCGGCCAAGTTTTTTCGTGAATCCTGCCGCGTCCTGCAAGACAACGGCACGCTGATTTGCGCGGTTCCTTTCATATTCCACAAGCACGGCTGCCCGGCGGATTACTGGCGGTTTACCGATTCGGCGCTGGCGCATTTGGCGCGTGAGGCGGGATACAGAAAGGCTGTGGCCTACCCCATCGAAGGGGCCCCCTTTATTTGCTGCGTTCACCTCCTCTGGCCTGTTTTCAAAGTGCCCCTGACAGGCTATCTGGCTTTCCTGGGAGCGCGGCTCATGGATGGGTTGCTGCGTTTTCTGGCCGGGGCCACGAATAAAGGCCATGACTTCCTGGATTCGTATCCCCTCCATCATATCGTTGTCGCGACCAAATAACACTGACCGGATAAGGAGGCAGCGCCGATGGGATCATCACAGGTACAGGACTTTGAAGACAAGCGATGGACCGAAAAAGAGCAAAAAATAGTCTGGCGGCATAAAGCAGCCCTTCAATTGGTTTCTGAAGAGCCTGTCCTTGATCTAGGGGGAGGGGACGGCCTCTTCCTGACCCTGCTTCGCGAACGGGGCTTCCAACAACTGAAGCTGTTGGATATTTCGCCAGTGGGGGTTCAAAAAGTCAAGGACAAGGGTTTTGACGCCGAAGTGGGCGACATCACCAGGCCGCTACCCTTCCCCGACAATGCTTTCGGAACCGCCTGCGCGCTGGATGTCCTGGAGCATCTTTACGATCCCCTGTCTACCTTAAAGGAAATGGCCCGGGTATCTCGGTGGGTGGTCATTGTCGTGCCGAACTTCAGCTTCTGGAAAGACCGGATGCAGATGCTGCTGGGGCAGGTGCCTTTTGCCAGCAAACCCAAGCGGGGGCATGTACACTGGTTCAACTGGACGGAGTTGCGCGGCATAACCGAGCAGGCCGGGCTGCGGATCGATGCGGCGCTGCTGGGAGATATCCAGCGCATCGGCCCGGCGGGCAAATGGCTGGCAAAAGGGCGCCCAAATCTGTTTGCCCATAGTCTAGGGGTGCGGCTGAAGAAAATATGAGCGTGAAACGCTTGGTCTATGCAGGCGGCTTTCGGCTTCCCACCGAGAAGGCGCACGGCTATCAGGTCTGCAAAATGTGCGAAGCGTTCGCCCGGAACGGAGCCGAGACATACTTGCTGCATCCTTATCGTTACCAGTTCGATCCCGCGCTCCGTGACCAATGTGTTTTCGATTATTACGGCATTGCTCCGGTTTTTCAGGTGAGGTCGCTGCCGAACCTGGACATCATACCTATCAAGCGGTATATCCCGGATCGGTTCTTCATGCCCATTCTTATTGCCCATTCTCTGATCTGGGGAATCTATACCGCACAGGTGGCACGCCGGTATAAAGCCGATCTTTACTATACCCGTGATCCGATAATGGCTTACGGAATGGCGCGGTTAGGCTTGCCCACTGCTTTCGAGGCTCATACGGTTCCGAAGGGAGGCAAGCGATGGTTCATGAGCCGCATCGCCAAAAATCCCGCTCTGAAGTTGGCGGTCGGGATCACCTCCTTTATTACGGAGCGACTGGTCCGGTTGGGGTTCCCCCCGGAAAAGGCGATGACTCTGCCCGACGGAGTCGATATGGCGCTCTTCCAGGATGTGCCGGATCGGCTGGAATGCCGCAAACGCTATGGTCTCCCCACAGACCGACCGATTATCGGTTATGTCGGACGCTTTCGCACGATGGAAGCGGAGAAAGGGCTGCCCGAATTGATCAGGGCGATGGCCTCAGTGCCCTTGGTGGACGGCAGCGAGCCTCTGCTGGTCTGTATAGGAGGCCCGATGGATGCCGTAGCGGGCTATCTGGAGATCGCCCGCCATTATAGCATACCTGAGCGCAGGCTGAAGTTCCTTGATCGCGTTCCCAATAAGGAGATTCCTTTCTGGATCCGGGCATTCGATATCGCAGCCGCCCCGTTTCCCTTTACCGATCACTATGCCTATTTTATGTCGCCTCTCAAGCTTTTTGAATACATGGCGGCAGGCGCGACGATCATCGCTACCGATCTGCCCTCTATCAGGGAGGTCATCCGCCATGACCACAATGGATGGCTGGTTGAGCCGGATCATCCGGAAGATTTGGCAATAGGCCTGACTTGTTTGCTGCATGACCCTGCCCTCCGGTCTCGTCTGGGCACCCAGGCCGGGCAGGATGTAGTGAAGTATACATGGATCGAGCGTGCTCACCGAATCGTTACCTGCGAACATATTCTATAGATATGATGGTATTACAGGAACTGACCATTATTTACGCAGACAGATCGCCCGGGGCAGGGTACTCGATGTGGGCTGTGGTCTGGGCGGTCCCTGAACCGGGCATCTAAAGCCGCGCTGAAGGTCGGTATTGACCCTGAGTTCGCCGCTGTGACAAGGGCACGGGCATTAAATCCGGATATCTTCTGCAATTGCGCCAATGGATATACGCTGCTCTTTACCGACCGTGCTTTCGATTCCGCGATCTGTGTAGACGTCATCGAGCATATCGCCAGGCCCATGGAGTTACGGCTGGAAATAAGGCGCGTTTTGAAGCCGGGAGGCCGCCTCCTCCTGCAAACGCCGCATTATCCGATCAAGCGGCTGTTCGATTTCTGGCACTGGCTGAATAAAAGAAGGCCGCTGGCCGATGATTCCAGGCATATATCGAAAATGAGCGCATATCGCCTGTGGCGCGATATGTTGAAGAGGCGGGAATCACCATCGAGCTTCTGAGAGCAAGGAATCTGCCTTTCCGGGGAATCGCGCCCGGGTCGAAATATCTGACGCTCAAGCCGATCCTGTGCCTGGCTCAGAAGACGATAGTGGTGGGCCGCAAAGATTCGCTCCCGTGCGACCAGCAAGGGCCGGGATAATGCGCTCGATTCTGCGGACAAGACAATTCTACCCATGAATACTTTGCAACTACAACGGTCGCCATTGATCTTTCTGGTTGTTTTTGCCGCCGCCGTTGCGGGGCCTGTGGCAGTCGTTCTGATCGATACACTGGGCAATGCTTCCCCCATGCTCCCGCCTTCGGACCTATCCTGGCCGCCAGCAGTGCTTGCGGCCACAACCTTTTTGGGAATCGGTCTGTTCATTTTTCGCTTGTGGCCCGCTCATGCCGGGAAATGGCCTCTCTTTCTCACGGCGTATGCGATGCGCCTTGCTGTCGGGTTCACTCTCTCGTGGATATTTCAATACGACGATGAACGGCATTTTCATGAAATGGCCGCCGGGATAGCTTCCGCCTTGGATGCAGGCGTTTTGACAGCGGCCAGGGGAGGCTATGCTCAACTGATAGGCGTTCTCTATTGGGTGTTCGGCGACAGCTTTCTGGTAGCCAAAGCATACAATGCTTTTATCGGGGCTCTCTTGCCGTTCCTGCTATATGATCTGGCTCTGTCCGCCTTTCCCGACCGACCGAGGATCGCTTTCAGAAGCCTTTATTTTGCTATTTTCCTCCCGCCGTTGCTGTTTTATAGCGGAATGAATTTGAAAGAAATGTCGACCGCATTGGCTATCGTCCTGTCCTTCTGGTGCCTGCAAGTTCCCTCCTGGCCTCAGAGCATGCGGATCGCCGGAGCATTGGGAGGTTGTTTTCTGATTTACTATATCCGCACCGGTTGGTTTATTTTTACCCTGCTTGGCGTAATCGCATATCTGTTAATAGGAGAAAAGTGGGACCCATCCCGATTGCGGACTTTGCACAAATCCTGGTCTCGGCTGGCGCTGGCGGCGATGATCGTTATCGGCTTGTTGCCCCTTTTGCATAATGCAAACAAATATGCCCTGTGGCTGGTGACGCGCCAGTATTCCTCGGAAATGTTCAAACGCACGGCTTCCAGAACAACGGTGGGTCAATTCATCGATCCGCGGGAGGTACTCTCGCCGCGTAATGCGGTCGTACTCACTTTAAGAGCCAGCCTGACTCCCTCTCCCCTGCGGGTCTTTTTCGACTCTGGAATCACGGTGGTGATGGAAGGTCTGGTGATGCTCACCTGGTACGCCCTGTTTGCGTTTGCGCTCATCGGTTTATATACGTCATGGCCCGACGGAAAGGCCATTTCATGGGCGGTTGCTGCGATGACCATGTTCATCGCGGCAGCCCTCGCGTCGGCGCTGGGAGGAGACCCCTATCGCCACCGGATTTCGATGCTCCCATTGTTTTATATATTCAGCGCCGCCGGGCTGGAATACAAACATCGATACTGGATTGTTCAGGGTTTCTGGCTGCTCATCATATTTTTCTTCACACTTCTATATATCAAACTGAGGTCTTGACTATAGGCGGGCCAGAGCAGGAGCTATCCTTCTGATGCGATACTGTTTTTTGAATATCAACCTCCAGGGCGGCGGGGCGGAGCGGCAGATCGTTCAGCTTATCAAACACTGGCGGTTTGAAAACGGCCGGGTGGATATGGTTTTGCTAGAAAATCAGGGGGTCTGGTTCGATGAACTTCCTCCTGGCGTAGTGCGCCACTGTATAATAGAGCGACTGCCTGCAAATCCGGTGTCTAAAATTCTATGGGCGCTCCAACTGGTGCCCCGCTTGCGCCGATTCTTTACCCAACAGCATTATGATGTCGTGATAACATTTCTGTGGCCCCCGACCCTTGTAGCGGCCCTCGCCTTGAAGAACATAAGAAAGCGTCCGGTGCTGATATGGTCGGTGCAGAGTGACTTTGAGAAGAGCATGACCCTTCATGCGGACGGATGGTTAAGACGGCTTCTGGTGAAAGCCTTCCTCCCACATGCGGTAAACCATTTTGTGGCGGTTTCACAAGGAATAAAGCGCCAGCTTCAGAATAGATTCCATATTCCCGATCACTGTATCGAGGCGATCCCCAACGGCATCGATTTTGAAAGGATTTCCGAAATGCTGAAGGAGAATGAGCCGTTGGCCGCCAAGAACAATAATATTCGCATCATCAGTATTGGCCGGCTCAATCCTCCGAAGGGAATGGAGGTATTGCTCAGATCGATGGAGATCGCTAAGAGGACATTTTCGGATATAGAGTGTTATATTCTCGGAGACGGCCCCCAGCGCGAGCAACTGACCGGCTTGGCTGAACATCTCGGGCTGGGGGAGAGCGTTCATTTTGTCGGGCATGTGCGTAATCCGTATCGATGGGCTGCGACATCCGATCTGTTCGTTTTGCCCTCGCACTGGGAAACATTCGGCATTGCCATCGCTGAGGCGATGTTTGTCGGGCTGCCGGTCGTTGCGACAGCGACTGATGGAGCCAAAGATATTATCGAGGACGGCTCGGATGGCTTGATCGTGCCCGTGGGGGATGCCGAAAAGATGGCTGTAGCGATGCTCAGACTGATTCAAGACCCGGGCTTAAGGTCGAGATTGGGTGCGCAAGCTCGCATGAAAGCGCAGAAATTCGATGCGGTGGCGATTGCCGGACGATACTTGGAACTGACAGACAGGCTTCTGACGGAGCGTGTTGGCGATGCCTAAACTTTTGCTGGTTTCTCACTGGGATTGGGTTTTGTATAACTTCCGGCTGCCACTAGCCCGGAGGTTAAGAGATCAGGGGTATGAGGTAATATTCGTCTGCCCTTTCGGAGAGTATGTGGAGGGACTCCGGTCCGAGAGATTTCCATGCATACACTGGCAGGTTTCAAGGCGAAGCCTGAATCCGTTGCGGGAGGTGGGTTCGGTCCGCCACCTGATCCGGATTTACCGTCAGGAGCAGCCCGATCTGGCGCATCATTTTACGATCAAGCCGAACCTCTACGGCTCGATAGCAGCCCAACGAGCCAAAGTGCCGAGAATAGTCAACACTTTCAGTGGGCTGGGCTGGCTTTTTTCATCCAGCAAACTCTCCAGCGCGATCCGCCTGGGCGTTATCCCTGTCTTGCGAAAGGCGCTCCATGCGCCCGGGGTCTGGACGATTTTTCAAAATCAAGAGGACATGAAAAGCCTCCTGGCAATCCGGGCGATTCCCGAAGACCGCTGCCTGATCATTGCCGGTTCCGGGGTCGATACCAGTCGCTTCTCGTACGTCGTTCCGCTTTCCGGAAGTAACGGGAATCCTGTTTTTCTGATGGCTTGCAGGCTGCTTAAAGATAAAGGGGTGGGGGAGTTCGTCGAGGCGGCGCGTCTGATAAGAAAGAGAGGCGGCAGCGCTCGGTTCTGGCTGGCAGGCGCGCTCGATAAAGGCAACCCGGCATGTATCGCGCAGGAATCCTTGACAGCCTGGGAGCAGGAAGGTATCGTCGAATTGCTGGGCCAGCGTGGCGACATGCCCGACCTGCTGCGGCAGGTCGATGCCGCCGTCCTGCCCAGTTACCATGAAGGTGTGCCCCGTTTTTTGCTGGAAGCGGCTTCTGCCGGGCTGCCGCTGGTGGCGACCGATATCGAAGGCTGCCGGATGGTGATTGAAGAGGGCGTCAACGGCTTTCGCGTTCCCATCCGCAACGCCGAAAAGCTTGCCGAAGCACTGTGGAAACTGGCGAAGGATGCGAGTTTGCGCCTGAGGATGGGCCGGGCAAGCCGCGATATCGCAGTTCGCCGCTTCGATGAATCTCAGATCCTTTCGCAGTTCGAGCAGCTATATGCCGATCTGCTGAATCGGTAGGAACGGGCCTGACGATAGATTATAGAATGCAGACGGACACATGCGAGGATTAGTATGACGCCTCTACTCATAGCGTTTCTCGGGGGGTTGGCAGGCTGCCTGGCTGCTCACGGGTTCGCCTTGCGGAGAGGACTCGTCCACCACCCGAAATCGGAGCGATGGAACGGCGGATCGGAGCAGGAAGAACCTTTAGCGCCGGAGTCTTCTGTCATGGTGAGTCAGGCCGTGCAGTCTCCGAAAAGGCAGATTACAACGCTGGGCGGGGTCGGCATCTGGACCGGCGTTGCAGCGGCCCTGTTGGTGGCTTGCCCTCAGGATGGTCATCGTAACGGAGCGATCCTAATCGGAGCGACAATTGCCTTGATATTCGGGCTCTGGGATGACCGGAGAAATCTTTCGCCCCGGACGAAACTGCTGGTGCAAGCGTTTCTGGGTGTGTATGTTGCCACCCTGGCGGTGGACATCAATTATCTTCCATCGCTTCTCAAAATCCCCATGGTGACCTTTGCGGTCATCGCCGGGATGAATATGGTGAACCTGATGGACAACATGGATGGGGCGGCAGGCTTGCTGAGCGGCCTTGCCGGAGCCGGCCTGAGCATTCTGGGCTGGCAGGGCGAAAATCTTCAGATGCTTTCTCTCGGAATGTCCCTGGTCGGGGCGTCAGCAGCATTCTGGGGATTCAACCATCCTCCGGCTCGCATGTATATGGGGGATGCCGGCAGCATGCTGATCGGCTACCTGCTGACTGTGCTGGCTCTACAAGCCAGCACGCTCCCATATATCCACTCCTGGCAAAAAGTGATGGTTCCTCCTCTGATACTTGGCCTTTTCATTATGGATACGCTGGGAGTGATGATCTGGCGAAGAATGAACGGCAGGCCGATTATGCAGGGAGACTGCAACCACCTGACCCACCGGCTGGCGAAGCTGGTGAAACGCTGGGCCAAAGGCGGATCTGAAGGGTGGGTCAATGCCCTTTTGGGTATCCTCCAAATTATCCTGGTTCTGGTTGTCCTCATGGCTGTCCGCTCAGGTTCTCCATTCGAAGCAACAGCCTGGCTCGGTTTTGCGGTTGCCGGGCTGGCGGCGCTCGGGTTAGGGGTCTTTCGCTGGATACAGTAAAGCCGTACAAAACATTTCTGCTGAATGCGATTAACTGGGAGGCATCATGTCCGTATTGATTACAGGCGGGGCCGGATTCATCGGCTCTCACCTAGCTGAAGCTCTGCTGGAAACGGGAGAGGAGGTCTGGGCGTTAGACGATCTATCAACCGGAAATCTAAGAAATATCCTGCCCCTGTTCGAGCATCCAAGATTCCATTTTGAAGAAGGCTCCGTACTCGATGCCGGGAAGGTGCGTAAAGTAGCCGCTAACTGTCGTAAGATTTATCATCTGGCCGCAGTGGTCGGTGTTCGCCTGGTTTTTGAAAAACCTCTGGAAACTATCGAAACCAATGTTCAGGGAACTGAAATTGTCTTGAAAACCGCTTTGCAATATGGCTGCAAGGTGCTGATCGCCTCTACCTCCGAGGTATACGGCAAAGACACCCGGAATGGCGATAAATTCCGCGAGACCGATGATATCACCCTGGCGACCTCGCTCCGGTGGGGGTACGCTTGTTCAAAAGCATTGGACGAATACCTCGCCCGTTCCTATGCCCAGCAAAAAGGGCTGCCGGTCGTGATCGTCCGCTTTTTCAATACGGTCGGGCCGCGCCAAAGCCCCGCTTACGGCATGGTTATCCCGCGCTTTATCCGCCAGGCGCTGACCGGAAAGCCGATCACCATCTACGGGGACGGTAAGCAGGTCCGCAGTTTCGGATGGGTCGGCGATGTCGTCCGGTCGATCATGCAATTGATGGCGATTTCGCAGTCGGAAGGACAGGTCGTCAATATCGGCAACGATGAGCCGGTGACCATTGAAGATCTGGCCCATAAGATCAAAGCCAAGACCGAGAGCGATTCACAGATTGCCCACATCCCTTACGAGCAAGCTTACGGCCCGGATTTCGAAGATATCCGTTATCGTGTGCCTGATATCGGAAAGCTTCGGAATATGATCGCATACGAGCCAACCGTGAATCTGGAAGAGATTCTCAACCGGACCATCGCCTTTGAGAAGCAGAGTACTGCCTAGATCGAAGAAACCGAGCAACCGGTCCCAATAGGCAGAAGATCATGAAAAGAGCGCATCGAATAATTGCATGTATCGCCCTCTGCACGATATGTTGGCAGGCAGGGGCGGATCGAGGGAAAAAGGTAATTACCTACGGCTGGAATGCGCCTGATACTGCATTTGTGCGCTCCCACTGGCGCGAAATGGAGAAACTGCCGCTCGACGGAGCCAGCATCGTAGTCGCCATTGACCCGGGCAGACCCACCTCAGGCAACGGGGCCTCTGAGAACCTGCTGGGTTGGAATCTGTTCGGTCAGAAGAAATTCGCTGTTCGGGATTTCGCAGGAGCTATCGCCGACCTGAAATCGGCGAAGTGGCGCAGGTTTACCGATAATTTTATGGTGGCTGTGATTTCCTCGTCTGCCCAAGATCAGGGGCTGACCTGGTTCGACGACCTGCGCTGGAAGGCCATTCTCAACAACTGGCAGGTGATGGTGTCCATCGCCAAGCAGGGCGGTTGCAAGGGAATTTTGCTGGACCCGGAGCACTATGGCTTCAAACTCTTCAGTTTTATCGAACAGCAGCAGCGATACCCCGGCTCGTTTGAGGGCTATGTGGCGAAGGCTCGCCAGAGGGGGCGTGATCTGATGGCCGCCACCAGGCGGATCTTTCCGGATATCACGATCATGACGCTGCACGGTTACGGCCTGGCCTGGAGCCGAGTGCGACCGAGCCTGTTTCAGCGGAAATCCCTGGCGCAGGTGGATTACTCGCTCCTCCCCGCCTTTCTCGACGGCATGATCGAGGCCGCTTCGCCTCAGGCCGTCATTGTGGACGGGTATGAAAATGCCTATGAATTCAAATCCCGCAGCCATTTCGTGAGCGCCCGCGATACAGTCAAACGTCAAGCTAAAAGCCTGAGCCGAGTGCCGTCAACTTATGCGAAACGGCTCCAGATCGGGTTCGGCCTGTGGCTCGATTACGGCGGGGCAAAGCGATGGGATATCACGGATCTCACGAAGAATTATTTCTCCCCGGACGAGTTTGCCCGGGTTCTCAAGGCAGCTCTGGAAGAAAGCGACCGCTATGTATGGATATACACTCAGACTCCGCGCTTCTTCCCTCCGTCAAACCTGCCGGACGCCTACCTCAAAGCCATTGCGGAGGTCCGCCGCAGTCCCTAACTAGAGGCGGCTCGTTCCGATGCCGATTTGACAATCCCGGCGAAATGTGCTAAAATAAATCGCAGGTGGGCCGTTAGCTCAGTGGTAGAGCATCTCCCTTTTAAGGAGAGGGTCGCGCGTTCGAGTCGCGCACGGCTCACCAGATACCTTTAGCCCTCCCTCCCTTGCTTTTCCCCATGAACCCCACGATACCTTGTGTCACCGCTTCCCTGTCTTTTCGAAGCAGGAATCACGCTTGCCCCTGTCAGGAAACGCTCCCTTACTCGGGTATTTTACCAAGGCGACATAAAGATCTCTCTTTATGGTATAATAAGTTACCTAAGTTGCCACCTAGCCCGGGGCCAGTCCTGTTGGCCGCGGTAGGGGCGCGATGCATCGCGCCCCATCGCTATCCCGATCAGGGTGACTGTCCCGCCGGGGCGGGGTGCGGGACTTGGGGAGACCGTTCCCTAACCCCCCCGCCCCCTTCCCGAAACGGGCAGGGGGAGGAGATGGGGGGGTCAATGACCGCACCCTCTCTCCCCCTCTCCCCGGAGGCGCTCCGGCGCATCCCTTGGGTTTCGGGGCGAGGGGCCAGGGGAGAGCGGTCACCCCTCCCCCAGGAGCGGAGGATGTTTCCCCTTCTCTGGATCGCTAGGGGGCGCGATGCATCGCGCCCCTACATGATTCGGTCAGGTAGCAACTCGGGTCATTGAGGCTTTCCGATTGGAAATATTGGTTGTATTACACAGACTTCGATTTTGAAATTGAAATCCTGTGCTTCGCCTATTATGGGTCTTTAGGAAGGCTGTCAATAATTATCTTAAATGGTTTGATGACAGACAGCACATCTTGGGATAAATCCAATTTAATGCTACTGTTATAGATATTTTCCGAATTTTGGCTGAGAGGGTCTTGTTTGAACAATGCCATTAATTGCTGCTGTTGAGTCATATCCAATAATTTTGCGGGTAGCCCTTGTGATTTAATATACTCTTTATAATCTGGCGGAAGGGATGCATAGAACTTCAACAGATCCATTTGAGCTTTGATTTTGGGGCAC
>JADLDR010000066.1 GCA_020846535.1 Armatimonadota bacterium
CGTTTCGGGAAGGGGGCCGGGGGGTTAGGTAACAGTCTATCAAAGCCCCCAACCCCGCCCCCGCGGGACAGACAGCCTTATCTTGATACCCATGGGGCGCGATTCCTCGCGCCCCTACCCCGCATCGGCCTCCATTCGGGTAGGGAGCAACTGGGGTTAACCTTGCAACCTCTTACTCCAGCAATCTCCGGGCCGCGGCCCGCGCATCGTCCAGCGCTTCCTCGAAGGGAACCCCGACATATACGGTGCGGCTCAGCAGTTCCAGGGTGCGGGCGCACATATCGTCGGCATAGCGGATTTCGCGGTGCGCCCATTCGTAGGGGTTCATCTTCGGGTGGACGACCTGCTGCTTCATCAGCGGTTCCCAGTTGGTGTAGACATGCCGCCCGGTCTCGATGGGGCGGCCCAGGCCGTGTTTTTCAGCGAACAGTTTCGCTTCGGCCTCGGTGTCGAAGAGGAGCGGGAGGGTGGTTCCGCAGTCGCCTTCGATATCGTTGCTGGGATTGGGGGACAAGGCTTTCGCGCCCGATAGAATATCCAGCATGGCCGCCTTGCGCTCCCGGAGCCTCCGGAGGATGCCGTCGAGGCGGGTCAGTTGCACTCCTAGGATGGCCCCCTGGATTTCCGAGACGCGGAAATTGGAGCCTGCGAAGAAGGGGCTTTGGATCCGGTCGGCGTGGCTCCTCGTGAAGCATCCGCAGTCGTGGTAGATCATGGCCCGCTCGTAGACCAGGGGGTCGCTTGTCAGGACGGCCCCTCCCTCGCCGCAGGTGATGTTCTTGAATTGGTTGAAGCTGTAGGCTCCCGCCTGACCGATGGAGGTCAGCATCTTCCCCTTGTACGCCCCGCCGACCGCCTGGCAGGCGTCCTCGCAGACAGCCAGATGATGCTTGGCGGCAATCGCCATGATAGCATCCATATGGCAGGGGAAGCCGCACATGTGTACCGGAACGACCGCTCTGGTGTAGGGCGTGATCTTACGCTCCAGGTCAGCCGGATCGAGGGTCAGCGTTTCGTCCACGTCGGCGAGGATGGGAACCGCGCCGACCGCCAGCGGAGCCAGGGCGGAGGCCACCCAGGTATAGGCGGGCACGATCACCTCGTCGCCCGGCCCGATGCCCAGCCCCACCAGAGCGCAGATCAGGGCTGCCGTGCCGCTGGTGACGGTGACGGCATGCTCCACGCCGACCTTGGCGCACAATGCCCTCTCGAACCGCTCGGTATACCCGCCCTCCCCGCCCCGGTAGCGCATGAACTGCGCGCTTTCGATGACCTCACCAACCGCCTCAATTTCCTCTTGGCCCATCAGATACATGGGTTTGTCCCTCCTTTGAGTAAGATATCGTTTTCGATGAGTGAATGCTATAGGATCCCGGATTGCTTTATGCTTCCCGCGCTAAAAAGCGATCTCATGCCGATAGGCCCAGATGCCGACCAGAAGCCCCAGGGAGAGGCAGCTGGCGATCACGGAACTGGGGCCGTAGCTGACGAAGGGAAGGGTAACGCCGGTAACCGGCATGATGCCGATGGTCATACCGATATTCACCACGATATGAAACAGGAATAGAGAGAGTACGCCCGCCCCGATCCACTGCCCCACCATTTCCTCACATTCCCGGAGAATCGCCACAGCCCGCAGGAGAAGCAGCAGATAGAGGGACAGCAGCCCGCAGGAGCCGACGAAGCCCAATTCCTCTCCCAGAACGGCGAAAATGAAATCCGTATGCTGTTCGGGCAGGAATTCGAGCCGGTTCTGGGTGCCGTGCAGGAGCCCTTTGCCCATCAGCCGCCCGGAGCCGATAGCGATGCGCGACTGGATGATATGGTAGCCCGATTCCAGCGGATCCTCGTTCGGGTTGATGAAAATGATGAGGCGCTTTTTCTGATAATCTTTGAGGATATTGAAGTGCCAGGCCGCGCCGAAAAAGATGCCTGTCGCCAGAATGACCGCCAGCAGATGCTGCCATCTGGCCCCGGCGACGAACATCATCCCCAGCCAGATCGCCCCCAGCACAAGGGTCGTTCCCAGGTCGGGCTGCTTGAAGACCAGGGCCAGCGGGATACCGATATGGGCCAGAGAGCGCATGACAGTCGAGAAATCCCGGATGCGCTCATGATGGTGATAGAGAAAGGCGGCCAGAGTGATCATCAGAGCGACTTTGGCGAACTCGGAAGGCTGGAGGTTGAACCCGCCCGGCAGCGGGATCCACCTGACCGACCCCTTGGCGCTGTTCCCGAAGAAGAGGACGGCGACCAGGGCCAGCAGGGTCAGCAAGTAGAGAGGGCGGCTGAACTGGATGAGGCGGATCGGGGGGATGGAAGCCACGGCCAGGAGCGCCGTCCCGCCGACGAGCAAGCCGATGATCTGCTTGGCTACATAGCCCCAGTTCTGGCCCGATGCGCTGAAAATCAGCACCAGGCCGGCCGCCGCAATCAGCCCGGTGATGCTCAGGAGCGTATATTCGAAATGGCGCGCCAGGCGGGAAGATAACACCATAATACACAACCATTCTTCAGGCGGGCATGAAAATCCTTTGCCCGTCTCGGCCTTGACAGACAGGCTCCGAATGAGGTATAATATATACGGAAAAAGTCAATAAGAAGGAGGAAGCGACCGTAAAAAGGTCGGTGTGCGTGGCGAAGAGGCGAGGGAGGAGGCTACCTCAAGGGAGGCGACTGATATCCAGCCGATGGGCATCGCTCATCGGCTTTTGCGTTTTGGGTTCGGCCTCCTTCGTTTGATCTGTCATGGCGCTTTTTGCATACCGGAAGGAAGCCGATTTATTAAAAAGAGATAATTTTGTCGCCTGACTGGAGGGCTTCTTTTGCCGTATTCTCATCCGGCCAGGAATCGCTGTCATATCGAACCCGTTTTCCGCTGTAGGGGCGCGATTCCTCGCGCCCCCTAGCGATCCAGAGAAGGGGAAACATCCTCCGCTCCTGGGGGAGGGGGGACGGCTCTCCCCTGGCCCGGGTTACCTCTCTCCCCTAACCCCTCTCCCCGAAACCGAAGGGATGCGCCGGAGCGCCTCCGGGGAGAGGGGGACAGAGGGTGCGGTGCTTGATGAATAATCTCTCCCCCTTCCCGTTTCGGGAAGGGGGCCGGGGGGTTAGGTAACAGTCTATCAAAGCCCCCAACCCCGCCCCCGCGGGACAGACAG
>JADLDR010000067.1 GCA_020846535.1 Armatimonadota bacterium
CGTTTCGGGAAGGGGGCCGGGGGGTTAGGTAACAGTCTATCAAAGCCCCCAACCCCGCCCCCGCGGGACAGACAGCCTTATCTTGATACCCATGGGGCGCGATTCCTCGCGCCCCTACCCCGCATCGACCTCAAGGCGCATGCGGACGATGGAGAGGTCGCTTTCTCCTTTTCGGAGCCAGCCCCTCACCAGATCAGTTTTGCTTTTCATATAGCGTGACGCCCTCACGCATGGCTATAGTGATGAAAGCCTGCCTGGCATCCTGCCATTCGGCAATCTCTTCAGGAGTGCAGACAACGATATCCAGAGACGCATTATTAGAAGACATCGGCGTCAGCCTCGCGCTACGCTTCGATGATTTCCACATTAGCCCGGGGCACGGTCACGGTCTGACCGTTTTCCAGCCGCGCCTCCAGGATGCGGACCAGAGCGCCGGAGGGGATGGCCGCCAGTTCAGGCGGCAGGGCGGCGACAGCGGCCAGCATGCCGAAATAGGGTTCCCGGATCAGGCGGATCGGGGTTCCGATATCCATCTGCTGCCCGCCGCCGGAGGCTGCATCACGGTCGTCGGGGGAGGCGTCCTCCGTCGGAACGATGATCTCCGGGCGGATCACGCCTGCGCGGATCTGGGTCGCGCCATGAACCGAGGCCGTTCTCCCTTCCAGCGATTTCAGAAGACGGAAGGTGCGCTCCGCCATCTGAATCGCCCCGAACCCTTCGGTAACGATCAGGGCGAAGGGAATGTTTTCGTGGCCGGTGATCGCCACCCCGATATCGTATCCCAGAAAATCGATCAGATCTTTGTCCACGATGCCGCCGATCACGATGCCCGCCACCCCGGCCTGGGCGGCCTTGCGGAGCGCCCCGCCGGTGATCGCCGACCCGCCCACCACCACCTGGCCCCGGCACGATTCGTCCAAAAGATCCTCGGTCAGCGGCCGGTCCGGCCCGGCGGCCAGCATGCGGATGCGGCCCTGATGCTCTCCGCCCACCCCGAAAATGCCCTGGATGAACGCGCCCACCGTTTCGACCACGACGCCTTCCCCGGCCATCACCTCCACCACCGTTCCGCGGACGTAAGCTTTCACTTCCACAGGGCTGGGCTTCTGGCGGATGCCGACATGCCCGGTCGGGGTGACGATCTCGAGGGTTCCCTCGACCGGCGATTTGCACTCGGATTTGAACAGCCCGAAGAAAGACCTGATCTCGATCAGCGATTCCTCTTTCGCCACCGCCTCCCCGACCTTCTTTTTGAGGAGCTTTTCCACCTCGCCCGGCTCGATGCCCAGCGTTTCGGAGACTTTCACGGTTTGAAGGATGCCCGGAAGCTCCGTCCGGGCGACCACGGTATCTGACTCGACCCGGCTGCCGACCTCGGCCAGCGCCTGTCCCTTGAGTGGCAGGCGGCGCACCTTCCTTACGGCTGTTTTTGCGCTGACTTTCAGACCGGGTGTATAAGCAGTGCCCATCGAGAAAGCCTCCTATTTCTCAAGTCCGGGAATCGGCAGCTTGAAGGCCGCCAGCCACGCCCGCAGCAGAGCCATCCGCCTGGCGTCATCGGCAGGCAGAGCAAGGGGGCGGCCCCTGGCGTCCACGATCAGGCCGACAACGCCGCCCTCCGCTTCGGCCATGAGGGGCTTGCCTTTTCCTGCTCCGACATCCAGCCCGCGGGATGGCATCACGGCGATCTCCGCCTTCTCGCCCGCGCCCAGGGGGAATACTTGCAGGGTTCCGAAAGGGATATCGTGCTTTTGCCCGTTCCAGTCGAGGGCGCAGGCGATTTCCCCCTCGCGGGCGGAGCCGGCCGGGGCGATGGCCGTTCCCAGTTTGATGAGGCAGTCGCGCTCGAAGACCTGGGTGGCGGCCTGCGGGTGGACGGTGGAGAGGATGCCGAGCTGGGGCATCATGAAAATGGAGTCCACGGCCAGCAGGGTCACCCCTTCCGGCTGGTAGGCGTCCAGCATCATCAGGGCGGCCTGCTCGCGGCGCGGGGCATGGCTGAGAACCCCGCCGCTTCCTACGATCATATCCAGCTCCATCATCTGGACCAGCGTTTCGCCGGTGGTTTTCTGGTCTAAGGCGTCCCCGATAGTGCGCTGCTGCTGAACCCCTTTTAGGCCCCGGGCCAGCGATTTGTGATGCTCGAAAGCCAGCCGGAGCGCCTCGCGGGCCACCGCCTGCTCGATCAGCAGATCCTCCAGGGTTTGCGGGATGGTGGTCGGGCGGATCATCTTGTTGCGGAGCCGGTTGCGGAGGTCGGCCTCATCGGAAGGGAAGGGGAGCCACCGGCGGATATTCTCGATCTTCGCCTCGGTCAGCACATTGCAGATCGAATAGCTCATCCCCAGGTTGGCGCTGACGGTGCGGGTGAACGTATCGTGGAAGACGCTGAAGACATCGGTGGTGGCCCCGCCGATATCCACTGCCAGCACATCGATGCCCATCTGCTCCGCTATCGTCTGGATGATTTTGCCGACCGCGTTGGGGGTGGACATGATGCCTGCGCTGGTCCAGGCGCTGAGCTTGCTGTAGCCGGGGGCCTGCTGCATGACGTGCTGGAGAAAGAGTTCGTGGATGGCCTCCCGGGCCGGCCCCAGGTTCTCCGATTCCAGCCGGGGCCGCAGGTTGTCCACCACCTTCAGATCGACTTTATCCCCGATGACCTGCCGGACGGCTTCCGCGGCCTCCCTGTTCCCGGCGTAAATGACCGGAATCTTCAGCCCGATCCCGAGACGCGGCCTGGGGTCGGCGGAGAGGAGCATTTCCGCGATATCGACCAGGTGGCTGACCGTTCCGCCGTCCGTTCCCCCGGAAACCAGCAGCATATCGGGCCGCAGGTTGCGGATGCGCTCCACCTTCTGGTATTCCTTGCGCCCGTCGTCCACGGCGATGACATCGATGATGATCGCCCCGGCCCCCAGCGCGGCCCGCTCCGCGCTTTCGGCGGACATCGCCTTGACCACGCCCGCCACGGTCATTTGCAGCCCGCCGCCTGCGCTCGAAGTGGACAGATAGAGGTCGGCTCCTGCGCTTTCGCTCTCCGCGGGCACGATGAGCCTGCCGTCCCGGAGGAGGGTCTTGCCTGAAAGCTCCTCCACCTCCCTCACGGCGTTCAGGACGCCCACGGTCACATCGTCGAACGGGGCCTCCACGGTGGTCGGGGCCTCTCCCCGGACGAGGAGCCGGTATTCCTCCCCGCGCTTCTCGATCAAAATGGCCTTGGTGGTGGTGCTGCCACAGTCCGTGGCAAGAATCGAACGGATCTCAGGCATAGACAGGCATCCCCCCGTGCTTTTGCCGATATTCTACCACACCGCCTGTGAAAATGCAACGTTCCCGCCCTGAGCCGTCCTCAAGCCCTCTTGCCAAAAGGGGGCGGAACGTGGTATAATCTCAAATGTTGTGCGACAATCGAAGGAAGGCAGCTTTGCGCGCAGGCTACGACGCCTGCCTGAAGGCGGAACCGCTCCCGCCTTCTTTCCTTCCTGCTCCACTTCGGCAAAGGCCGGAAGCCTTTGCCCTGAAGGGAGCTGCCAAGTCCGAAGGGAGGTGTAGTGAATGAGAGCGTACGAAGCCACGTACATCCTCGATCCCGCTTTGAGCGAGGAAGACCAGACAGCCTTGATCGAACGATTCCAGGAGCTGGTGAAAAGTCTGGGGGCAGAGGTGGAGGCGGTCAGCAAGTGGGAGAAGCGGCGGCTTGCCTATGAGGTCAACGGCAGGCGTGAGGGCATTTATGTCATCATGAACTTCAAAGCCGAGCTTCCCGTGAAGGCCGAACTCGACCGGGTCTTGAAATTGAGTGAAGGCGTGATCAGGCATATTATTGTGAGAACGGATGAGGGGTAGTAAGGAGGATCGGAGATGCTGAATCGAGTCGTCTTGATCGGGCGAATGGCGAATGACCCGGAACTGAAATATACGCCGAGCGGTGTGGCGGTCTGCACGTTCCGGCTGGCGGTCGACCGCATCCCGAACGCCCAGGGCGAGCGGGAGGCCGATTTCATCGATATCGTCGCCTGGCGGCAGCGGGCGGAGTTCGCCGCCAACTATCTGGGCAAAGGCCGCCTGGTGGCCGTGGATGGCCGCCTCCAGATTCGCAGTTGGGTGGCCCAGGACGGCACCAAGCGACGGGCCGCCGAGGTGGTGGCCGACATCCTCAAGGGACTCGACCGCCCGAAAGAGCAGCAGCCCCGCTACGACACGCACGAATCGGCTCCTCCTCCTTCCGGCGACGACGATTACAACAGCCTGGACACCGAGGACCCCTTCGCCGACGAGTAGCGCGGGTTCCTCAAAGGAGCTTCAAGGAAATCAACCGATGAGCAATAGACCACCACAGAAGAAAACCAACAAATACCGCCGCCCCAGGCGCAAAGTGTGCGCCTTCTGCGTCGAAAAAGCGGAGACCATCGATTACAAGAACGTGATGCGGCTGCGGCGCTTCATCTCCGACCGGGGCAAGATCTCGCCCCGGCGGCAGACCGGCAACTGCGCCAAACACCAGCGCATCCTGACCCGCGCCATCAAGCGCGCCCGGGAAATCGCGCTGCTGCCGTTCACCGCCGAATAAAAGCCGGTTCATGGCAGGGCTAAGAAGCGCGCTTCTTAGCCCTTTATCTTTTTGGGGAGGGCGGAGCGCGGCTTGCGCCTCCCGACCATCCACAGGAGGTTACGGAATGTCGGTGGAGGAACCTGCCGTTCAGGCGGCGGTAGACCTGGACGATATCGAGTCGCTCCGGGGCCTGGACGGGGAGAATATGATGGGCCTCACGCTCGGCTTCCCGCACCAGTGCCGGCGCGGGCTGGAGATGGCTGAAGCCTTCGATCCGGCCCCGCTGAGCGGGAGCGTCAGCAATATCCTGCTGCACGGCCTGGGGGCCGCCGGAAGCGGCGGGGCGATGCTCCGCAGCCTTTTCGAGCCGGAGCTGCCGGTTCCGGTCCAGTGCCACGCTTCCCGGCGCATCCCCGGGTGCGTCAACCGGAGTACCCTGCTGATCGCCGCCAGCGCGGGCGGCCACGCGCCGGAAACCCTGGACCTATGCCATCAGGCCCATGAGCGAGGGGCGAAAATCGTCTGCGTCACCGGCGCGGGGACGCTGGCGGAGTGGGCGGAGCGGGCGGCTATCCCCTGGGTGCAGATCCCCGGCGGGCAGCCGCCCCGCACGGCCATCGGCTTTTTCCTGATCCCGGCGGCGCTCATCCTGAACCGCCTGGGCCTGCTCGCGAACCGGGCCGCCGACCTGGAGGACGCGGTTCTCCGGATGGAGAGCCTCCGCGCCTCCCTCGCCCCCAATGTCCCGTTGGCCGACAACCAGGCCAAGCTCCTGGCCCGCCGCCTCCACCGGAAAATCGCCCTTCTCTACGGAACCGGGGAGGCCGGGGACGCGGTGGCCTGCCGGTGGAAGCGCCAGTTCAACGAGAACAGCAAATCGCTGGCCTTCCAGACCGATTTTTCGGACCTGCTCCACAGCGAATTGTCCGGATGGCGGCTGTCGCTTTCCCAGGCGGAAAATCTAGCCGCCGTCTTTATCCGCAGCCCCGAGGACGACGCCCGCACCGCCGCCTCGGTCGAGGCCGCCAAAGCGGTGATGTTCGGGAAGGCGGAGATCCTGGAGGTCTGGACGGAAGGGGAGACCGCCCTGGCCCGCCTGATGACCGGCTCGTATCTGGGCGATTTCGCCAGCCTGTACCTGGCCTTCCTGAACCGCGTGGACCCTTCGGAGGAGGCCCCGCTCCGGCTGCCGGAAGGCAATCTCCCGGAAGCCAAAGGCTGATCCGATGCCCTCCACGCCCGTTCACGACGCCCTGACCGTGGCCGCGGCGGCGGTGTCGGTCCCGGTCTACCTGCATTACAGCCCTGCAAAAGAGATCGCGCCCCTGGCGTTTCTGGTGGGGGGCATCGTCTTTTCGGGACTGCTGCTGTCGGCGGACCTGGATATCGATTCCAAGCAATATCGCCGGTGGGGCGTCTTCCGCGTCTTCTGGTGGCCCTACCAGAAGCTGGTGCCGCACCGAAGCTGGGTGTCGCACAACTTTCTGATCGGACCTTTGCTGCGGGCGGCCTACCTGCTGCTCCTCTTTTACGGGCTGGTCCGGGTGGAAACCTGGGTGGTCGATCAATGGATCGTGCCCGTGGACCGGAACCGGCTCAGCCGCGATATGGTCGCCGCGGTCCGGTTCTTCCTTCAGGAACACCGGCACTGGGCGCATATGGCCGTGCTGGGGCTGGTTCTGGGGGCCTTCATTCATACCGCCGCCGACACCATCAGCAGCGGCCTGAAGCGCAAAGCGAGGCGAATGCGCCGACTCTGGTAGAAAGGAGCGTCCCATGCCCTCCGCCAAATTCGTCTACCATCCCGACTACCGCCGCTACCGCCTGAGCGAGACGCACCCCCTTAAGCCCCGTCGCCTCCAGATGACCTGGGAGCTCCTGACCCTGTGCGGGGCCTTCCGGGGCGACCCTGCCGAGGTGGTGGAGCCTGTTCCCGCCACGGAGGAGGAGGCGCTGCAAGTCCACACCCCGGACTACCTGGAGACCGTCAAAACGCTGTCGGCGGGCCGTTTCGCGCCCGGCAGCGAGCGATACGGCTTCTCCCACGGCGACACGCCGCCCTTCGAGGGCATGTACGGGGCGTCGCTTCTCTACACGGGCGGCACCCTGACAGCGGCTCGGCTGGTGGCCTCCGGACAGGCGCAGGTCGCCTTCAATATCTCCGGCGGCCTCCACCATGCGATGCCAGGCCGGGCCGCGGGCTTCTGCATCTTCAACGACGCCGCCATCGCCATCTGCGACCTTCTGAAGAGCGCGGGCCGCGTCTGCTACCTCGATATCGACGCCCACCACGGCGACGGCGTGCAGGCCGCCTTCTACGACACCGACCGCGTGCTGACCGTCTCCCTGCACGAGTCGGGCCGCTACCTCTTTCCCGGCACCGGCTTTCCCGAGGAGACGGGGGTGGGGGAAGGCGCGGGCTATGCGGTGAATCTTCCCCTGGCCCCCCACACCGATGACGAAATCTACCTCTGGGCCTTCGATCAGATCGTGCCCCCTCTGGTGCAAGCCTATCGCCCCGATTTTTTGGTGGCTCAGCTCGGGGCGGACACCCATTTCCTGGACCCGCTGACCCACCTGGACCTGACCGTCCAGGGCCACGCCGAACTCTACCGCCGCATCGGCCGACTGGTTCCGCGCTGGGTGGCGGTCGGCGGTGGAGGCTACGATCTCACGGTGGTCTCCCGCTCCTGGACGCTGGCCTACCGCACCATGGCCGGCAAAACCTTCCCTGAAGACATCCCTCCGGAATTCGCCGACCGCTACGGCGTCCCCTCCTTTTTCGACGCCCGGAGGCCCCCTGCCACCCGCGAGGAACGCGCCTTCGTCCGCCGCGCCGCCGAAGGGTCGGTGGGGTATCTGCGGAGGCATGTATTTCCCATCCACGGGCTGTGAGGGGGATCGGGGGGCAGGCTGTGTGTCACTACCTCTCTACCCGCCGCATTCAATTGCGGCGGATGTAACGCTGGTAGGTATAGCGCAGTTCCTTGTCGCCGGGCGGGAGGGCCATCTGCCAGCGGATGACGGAGATCGGATTGATGGCCTGAAGCTGCAAGCCCTCCTTGCTGATCTTCGCCTGCGGGGAGGTCTGGGTGATTTCCCCTTCCGTGCGGCGCGTGACGACCACCTCCACCGGCTCCTTCTTCACGTTCCTCAGCCGGATCGTCCCCTCCACGGTCACCAGGTCCCAGACGACGCCATAGCTCTGCCGGGCCTCCAGCTTGCGATCTTTTTCCTGCTGGGTATGCTCGCCCACAACCTCCGTGGCGGGCGTGACTTTGACGATGACCTCGCCGCCTGCCGGGGTGAAGGACATCATATCCTGCCCGATGGGTTTCCATTCCCGGAAGCTGAGGGCCGGGCCGGTCGTCCAGGGCATTTTGGTGTCGTTTTTGAGCTTCAGGGCATACCAGACCCGCTCGTTCAGCGATTCGAGCGCCAGCCTGTCCCGGGGCGGGGCGGGCTGGTAGGGAGAGGGCTGCGAGGGATCCTGAATCGTCCACTCGAACACTTCCGAGCAGGGAACCGTGAGGGAAAACAATCTCAGGCTGGCCCGGCTGCCTTTCTTGAGGGAAAGCTTTTCCGCGCGATAGAGGAAGAGTTCTTCCGCCGAGACGCCCGGCAGTTGTTCCTCCATCGCGACGGTCGGCACGGTCGGCTCCGGGGCAGGCGATTCGCCGCCGAACCCCCCGCCCGTGCCCGGTGCCGCGGACTGGGACATCATCATTCTCTGGTAATTGTTTCGCATATCGGGTAATGCTGCCGTAACCTCCGCGAAGGCGTTGCGAAGCGACAGCGGGGATACCGCATCCTGCATCAGAAAGTGGGGCACACCGACCACGAAATAGAAGTCCGTGCCTTCCGCGTCGGCCAGATCGTTGATGAGGGTGGCCTCCAGTTCGAGCTTCGCCTCTCTGTGTCTGTCTCCTTTGAGTTCGATCCGGTAGCCCGGAATCCACCGGAAGCCTTTCTCCAGGGCGGCAATCCCCAGTCGGGCGGTCGGGCCGCTGCCGGGGCTGTCCGTCCGGATCTCCAGCTGCCTGCGCTTGAGCTTTAGGGGCCTTTCCCAGCGCGGCTCACCGAGGAATTCGACCAGGGCGATCCGGTTCCCATTCAATACCGCCGTGCCTCGCTCGGTTTGGACGGCGATATCGAACCCGGGCATGGGCATGGCAGGGTACATTTCAGAAACCGGCACGCTGCCGTCGCCCGTGTTTTCGACTTTGGCGGTCAGGACGGTATAAGCGCCTTCGAACACATCCTTGTCATGGGTGCTGATCCTCACCCTGGCCCCTTCGTTGCGGAGTAGCAGTTGGTGAAGGCTTTCCACCTTGCGGGCTTCCTCCTCCTCGATTTCGGAGGTGAATAGCCCGGTGACATGGATCTTCGGGGCCAGGCTGTACCCCCAGAACGTCCCCAGAACCGCGGTTGGAACCTGCGCGGTCAGGGCCGACCCCTCCCGAAGAACGGCCTCGCCCTCCCGGAAAGTGAAGGCGTACCCGTTCTTGAAGACCGCCACCCGCGTCAGGGGCGGCTTGAAAGCCGGTGGTTTCTGCCGTTCCGCCCCCGCGCAGATCCCCTCGGCGCAGGCGACCAGGACCAGCCACCATGCTGCATGTTTCTTCATCCCCATCCCTCCGTGTTCTCGGGCCGGTATCCCATCCGGCCCGGAGCGTTTCTTCATCGCTTGCGCTCCTCGCAGACTGCATCGATATCGCTCTATCCTGAAAGCCTGGGCCAATCTCTAAGTAACCCCAGTTGCTACCTACCCGCATTGAGAGGGGCAGGGGCGCGATTGCTCGCGCCCCTGCCGCGGAAAACGGGACTGGCCCCGGGCCAGGGGGCCACTTGGGTTCTGTAGAGTTAGTGCCCCGGCGGGCGGGTCGCCTTCAATAGCAGGACTTTGCTTGGCCCGAAGATAACCTACAGGCAGAGTCACCTCGCGAACCAGCCTATCCGGCGAAAGGAGTCCGCTATGTCAACCCTTCCTGACGGTGTGTATGTCACGACTTTGGAGAACGGCCTGAAGGTGATCTTGCAGGAAATCCATTCGGCCCCGGTGGTCACGACCTGGGCCTGGTATAATGTCGGCTCCAAGAACGAGCGACCGGGCGTTACCGGCGTCTCGCACTGGGTGGAACACATGCTCTTCAAAGGCACCCAGAAGCTGCAAAAGGGCGATATCTTCCGCCTGGTCAACAAATACGGCGGCTACAACAACGGCTTCACCTCCGAGGACTGGACCGTTTATTTCGAAACCCTGCCTGCCGACCGGCTCGATCTGGGGCTGGACTTCGAGGCCGACCGGATGGTGAACTCCCGCTTCGACCCCGAGGAGGTGGATTCCGAGCGGACGGTCATCATCTCGGAAAGGGAGGGCGGGGAGAACCGCCCCCAGTTTCTTCTGGGCGAGGAGTTCCGGGCCGCCGCCTTCCGGGTGCATCCCTACCGCTGGTCGGTCATCGGGGACAAGTGCGACCTGCGGGCCATCACCCGCGACGACCTCTACGGCCACTACCGCGCCTATTACGGCCCCAACAACTGCACCCTCATCGTGGTCGGCGATTTCGAGACCGGACGCGCCCTGGAGCGCATCCGGCATTACTACGGCGGGATCGAGCGCCCCGTTTCGCCGCCGCCCGTGCGGTCCGTCGAGCCGCCCCAGCGGGGGGAGCGGCGCATCCGGGTACACGGGCCGGGCGGTACGGCCTATCTCCAGATCGGCTTCCACACGCCCGCCTTCGGCCATCCCGACACCTATCCGCTGATGATGCTCGATGCCGTTCTGAGCGGGGGCAAGTCGCTCGGCTTCGGTTCCGGCGGGTGGATGGGCCGGAGCGCCCGCCTGAACCGCTGTCTGGTGCTGGAGAAGCGCCTGGCCGTCTCGGCCTCCTCGGCCTTTCGCCCCTCGCCCGATCCCGACCTCTTCACCTTCTCTATGACCGTCAAAAGCGGGGTGGAGATCGAAGCGGCGGAGGCGGCGATGCTGGAGGAGATCGAGCGCACTGCCCGGGAGCCGGTCAGCGATCATGAGATGGAGAAAGCCGCCAAGCAGATCGCCTCTCAGGTCGCCTACGGCAAGGACGGCGTGACCAGCAATGCCTTCACCCTGGGCTATGCCAACAGTCTGGGCGACCCTACCCTGGCCGACGGCATCGCGGCCCGCCTGGGGCAGGTGACGAAAGAAGACCTCCTGCGGGTGGCCGCCGCCTACCTCGCCCCGCAGAACCGCACGGTCGGCTGGTTCCTGCCCGGCGAGAGCGCAGCCGGAGGCGGCGTTGAAGCGGCCCTGCCCGCCGCGCTCCCTCGCCTCTCCCACGGCCCCTTCTTCGCCACCGGCGGGGTCGGGGAGGGACTAGAGCGGGAGGTGATGGACAGCGGCGTCACCCTGCTCCTGATCGAGTCCCATACCAGCCCCTCGGTCACCCTGATCGGCTCGGTCGGGGCGGGCGGGGCCGCCGAACCGGAGGATAGGCCCGGGGCCGCCGCCATGACCGCCCATCTCTTGCAGCGGGGAACCCTGACCCGCAGCGCGGTGGAGATCGCGGACGCGGTGGAATCGGTGGGGGCCTCCATCAGCTTCGGGTCGGGCCGGGAAGACAGCTCCTTTTACGGCAAGTGCCTGAGCGGGGAGTTCGAGCGCGTCCTGGAGGCGCTGGGCGACTGCCTGCAGAATCCGAGTTTTGCCTCTGAAGAGATCGAGCCGCTCCGGGGCGAGATCCTCACCCGCCTGCGCGAGCGGGACAACAACACCCGCTCGGTGGCGGAGCGGCGCTTCCTGGAAGCCCTCTTCCCGCAG
>JADLDR010000068.1 GCA_020846535.1 Armatimonadota bacterium
CACCGCCCGGCGACTGAGCCGCTTCAACGCTTGGCGCTCTGGGTCCGTCAACGTGATGAAGACCATTGGGTACACCTCCTACTTCCAGTATACCCGAAAAACGTGCCTTTCTTTTGGTTGCATGCTTCGATGCGGAAGTTTGCCAATCCCTTGCCTACCTCTCCCGGCCCCTGGAGACAGGCGAGGAGGCCCTCCCGATGGATTGGCTCTGTGATATGTTTTACGCGATAAGAGATTCCTGGCAACCGGGCATACGCCGGCGCGCCACAAAGCCATGTGGCTGCCTCACCTCTTTTCATGGCGGATCCCGGACAGCCTCTGGGACGGCTCCGAGGCGGCGATCCTGACCCAATGCCATGCGGTGGTGCAGGAAAACCTTTCCCGCTACCAGCCTCCGGAATGGCCCGATGACGTGCTGTGGGGCCTGGGCAACGCGCTGCTCCGGGCCAGACGGGCGCTGATGCAGGATCATGCGGAGCGATTGATAAACTGAAGAGAAACCGATGGATGCGATAGCGCCCGATAGCATTCTGCGCCGGGCTGTGGTATAATCGACCCGCAGGCACTGCGACGATCCAACTCACCATCCACATTAGCGACGAAGGCCCTACTTCCCTGGAGACCCGGGCCCGGGCCGAGGGGCGCACGGTGGCGGACCTGGCCGGGGAGATCGTCGAGGAAGCGGCCCGCAGGCAGGAGGAGCCGGTCGATCCCACCCTGGTCGCCGGGTTCTCTGGCGTTCCCCTGATGCTGGATTGGCCTGAGCGGACAGACGAAGAATGGTCTGCCGATCCCCTCCAGCGACTGGGCGGAACGATCAGGCAGGACGAGATCTACGATGACAGCCCCGCCGACCTTGCGGAGCGGCATGATCGTCGTTGAATTGACTGCCGGACTCCTGAATATGATGCCACGCTCCACTATCGTATATTTTCGAGCCTCACTCCTCGCTTTCCACCACCTGCCACTCGTGTACCCCGGCGGCCCACTCTGGCTGCATCCGGACGACCAGGCGCAGGGCGCTCGTCCGGACAGGCTTGAAAGAGACCTCGCACCAGCGGTCCGCCCGGACCGGATAGCCTGAAGCGTTCTCGACCGGTTTCCAGTCGCCGCTTTCCAAATAGTCGATGCGCCAGGAGGCGGGCAGGCGGCACTCCCCGCGCCCGGTGTCGTCGAACCAGTAGGCGCGGCAGCCGGAGACGGTGGCCGGCTTCTTCCACGAATACTGCGCCCATTCCGTGCCGCCCTTATGGGGCCACCAGTGGCAGAGGGCGGCAGGCTGCTCCCCGGAGTTCTTCGGCTCGATCCCGTCGTGGACGCCCCAGGGCTGGCTGTTGACGTTCTGGAAGGAAACGGACACTTCCGCCTTTGTCTCCGGGCCGCCCGCAGGAGGCGCAGGGGGCAGGACAGGCATCCAGACCCGCATCGCCCCGGGCTGCCGGTTGTCCCAGGCGTAATAGGGGACCGCCGTTATGAAGACGCGCCGGGGCGAGGCGGCTTTCCGGTAAAGCTTTCCGGTCCAGCCGCCATTGGAGGCTATCACACCGCTGCCCTTCAGAACGACCGCCCCACCCAGAATGCCGGATGGCTCCGGCTTCAGCTTGGCGTCCGAAGGCAGGCCGATGGACAGGAGCGGTTCTTTCTGGTCGCAGGCTTCGAAGGCGTATATAACCGGCCCCCGCTGCACCGCCACCTGCCCGGCATCCTCCCTGACCGCAGGGTGGGCCTCTATCGTCTCCACAGGCATCGGCAGGCTCAGGTTGACCCGATCCCCGTCTTTCCACTTCCGGTCTATCTTCACATAGCCTTTTTCGAGAACCGGTTTATTTATCTTCTTGCCATTAACCTTAACTACCGCTCCCCGGCTCCAGCCCGGAACGCGCAGGTTCAGGGAGAAGCGGGCGGCGGCATCGGGCTTGACCACCATTTTGATATCGCCGTTCCAGGGGTATTCGGTGGCGACCTTGAGTTCGATTTTATGCCCGGCGATCTCCGCTTCAGCCTTGCCCGCAATGTAGAGATTGACCCAGAGGGCGTCTTCCGACAGGGCGTAGGCGTAGCTTCCCAGCGAAGCCAGGATGCGGACCACATTGGGCGGGCAGCAGGCGCACCCGAACCACTCCGAACGGTGGTGGTTCCCCAGGCTGGCCAGAGGGTTCACATAGAAGAACCGCAGCCCGTCCAGGGAAACGCCGGCGAGGATGCCGTTGTACAGCGATAGCTCCACCAGGTCGGCGTATTTGGCGTCCCCGTAGAGAAGGTTCAGGCGGTGGTTCCAGAGCGCCAGAGCAATGGAGGCACAGGTTTCCTGATAGGCAGTGAGGTTGGGCAGGTCGTAATCCACCGTGAAGCCCTCGTTATGGGCGGACGGGCCGATGCCTCCGGTGATATACATCCGCTTCTCGGTGGTGTTGCGCCACACCCGGTCGATCATCTGGCTCAGCTTTTCGTCCCGGGTTTCGGCCATCAGGTCCACAACGCTGGCGAAAAGGTAGCCTGCCCTGACCGCATGGCCTTTGATCTGGCTGTGTTCGGTGATAGGCATGTCGTCCTGGCAATAAGCGCCGTCGTATTGGTCCGGAGGGATATTGTGTTCCTGCGCGAAAAACCGGCTTCCCCGCTTTTCGATAAAGAAGCGGGCGAGGTCGAAATAACGTTTTTCGCCGGTCGCTTTCCGGAGTTTGAACAGGGCCAGCTCGATCTCAGGGTGGCCGCAGTAGCCCAGCCGTTTGCCCGGCCCCTCCCCAAAGACCGAATCGATACAGTCGGCGAAACGGATCGCCACATCCAGCAGAGCCCGCTTACCGGTCGCCTGGAAGTGCGCCACCGCCGCCTCGAAGAGATGCCCGGCGCAGTATAGCTCATGATTATCGCGCAAATTCGTCCATCGACTGTCCGGCTCCGCCACCTGGTAGTAGGTGTTGAGATATCCGTCCGGGGCCTGGGCCGCCGCGACTTTGGCGATGATCTCATCCAGGCGTTTTTCGAGCGCCGGGTCGGGGCAGGCCGCCAGCGCGTAGGAGGCGGCCTCCAACCCTTTGTAGAGGTCGGAATCCATGAAGACCGGGCCGCTGTAGCCCTCCCTGGCTCCTGCAGCGGCCAGCTCGAAATTGCGGATATTGCCCGCCTTTTCCAGCATCTCCAGGCTGTGCGGAACGCTGACCTTCCGGTTCGTCTCCTGACGGGGAAGCCAGAATTTATCCCTGATCTTCACCCGGGTCAGCGGAAGTTCCTTGAGGTTCATCGGATGCTTCTCCTGACGCTGCTTCGCCGCAACAGGGGCTGCGATAGTCAGAGCCAATCCCCCTATCAGAGCGAAGACAGCCGCTATTGTGATACATCTATCCATTCTCCGGGTTCGCTTCCTTTCCTTTAGGGATCGGCTCTTGCCAGGCGGCTTTGCTCGACTCCAGCGCGTTTCTCGCCTGCGAGCGGGACAGGCTCCAGGTGCGCCAGTCGTAACGCTCCAGGGCCTTCCAGTCTCTTACCAGGCGCTCCGCAAACACGGGGCGCAGCTTTTCGCTCAGGGAGGGAAGCCTGCCACGATAGCCGGAACGGAATCGAGGCTCAGGGAGGCGTTGCATTCCATTTCCAGCTTGTGGCCCAGCCGGGCGCGTTTCAGATTGGTGCGGACGATATAGGCATCCGGGTTGAGGAGATTCAGCCCAAAGATCGCCAGGAGGCCGATGGTGCCCGCTCCGAAGACGAAACGCTCGCGCTGACCGCGCGACACGGTTGCGGCAAACCACAGAAAGACGACGGCGAGCCAGACCATGAACCCGATAGCATAGAAGCGCGCCTCCGTCATTCCTGATTTGCTCTGGTAGAGGAACACCCTCTGGAAAGCGGAGGCCATGATATAAAAAGGAGCGCGGTCAGGCTGCTTGCCAGAGTCCTGAAAAGGCGCTTGCTTGCCGGCGACGCCACCCATAAAAGCCAATCTGCGAACAGCAGGAGCGGGAGAACCAGAACCGAGACGGTCATCAGCTCGAAAAATCCGTGCCGACGCTTCACCCACGGCTGGCAAAGCCGGCACAGGCCGAGCGTTCCCCGAATCATTCCGCCTGGCCCACACTTCAAGTTACTCCAAGGCGTCGCATTTCTTATTCAGTCCCCGGCGCTGTTTGTGGCGGTTCCTCCGTCGGCTGAGGCTCTTCGCTCTCGCTGCCCCACCTGGTTAAGGGGTCGCTGCCGACCGTGATGATCCGTTCCAATTCCCGCGGGTCAGGCAAGGTTCTGACCAGGTCTTCCGGCAGATCACGAGTCAGGATATAGTCAGCCAGAGCGATGGGCTTGTTCAAATCGCGAAGGGCATATTCGGCAACCGCCTTGTTGCGGCTGGCGCAGAGTATCAGGCCGGTGGAAGGCCGGTCTTCAGGATGCTTCACCAGATCGTCCAGGGCCGACAAGATAAGGTTGCCTGGCCCACAGGGGAGGTACGGGCCTCTGTTCGACCGTTCCCTAACCCCCCGGCCCCCTTCCCGAAACGGGAAGGGGGAGTAGATAGTGCCGGAAAGTACCGCAGAGTCCTCCCCCTCTCCCCGGAGGCGCTCCGGCGCATCCCCTGGGTTTCGGGGGGATGGGTCTGAGAGCAGCTATACCATATCAAATTTTATTTGATATAGTATAGCTGCCTCTGGGAGAGAGGTAACCCATCCCCCAGGACCCGAGGATCTTTCCCCTTATCTTCCCGGCATACTCCGGCTCGAATTCCTCGATCTTCAATTCGACCGCCACCAGGCAGCGCAGCCGGTGCTGGTAAAAGAGCAGGTCGATGTAAAAATCCCGGCCTCCCACCTCCAGATGATAGATGATACTGGCTTCCCATGAAAGCGAAGCCGCTGCCCATCTCCACCAGGAATCGGCTGATATTTTGCAGCAGAGCGCGTTCGATATCGCGCTCCAGGGTCTCGTTCCCCAGGGGTAAAAAGTCGAAAACATACGGATCTTTCAGAACGTCCCGGGACATATCGGACTGCGGGGGCAGCAGGGTGAGGGGGAAGCTCCTCGTCTTACCCGCCGCCGCCTGGCGCTCGAAAAGGTCGGTGTCGATCTGGATCGCCAGGATATGGCGGGACCAGCCGTTTTCAAGGGTATTCCGAAGATATCACTCGCGCTGCGCGGGGTCTTTGACCCTGGAAAGGATCATCAGATGATGCCCCCAGGGAATGTGTCCAACAGCTTGTTGGACACATTCATCCCGATCCCGATACGCCCGATAAAATTGTCGCATATGGAATAGATTGCTGCGCGAGAATCCCTTGATCTCCGGGAAGGCCATTTTCAGATCCTTCGCCAGGTGATCGATCACCGCATCGCCCCAGCCCGCCTGCTCCTGCCGGTCGGCGATGTCTCTGCCGAGTTCCCATTACAGCAAGATCATCTCCCGGTTGGCTGACAGCGCGGCCTTCACCTGCGCCGACCGGATGCGGCGCTGGATATCCTGAAGGAATCAGGCATAGCCGGAGAAGCATTCTTCCGGCAGTTGCCGATGGGGATCCGTATGGTTTTGGCTCATGGTGTTTTCCTTGAAATCGAAGTATTCCGCGGGCGGAGCGGTTCTGCGGGCATTCCCCTTCGGCTCGTTATTGATGAAAACTCGGCAGTTGCATCAGTAAGGTTCGATCCCTGGCCCAATCGTTCTATACTGCGTTCATGCTCATCAAACGAAATATTCGAGAACGGAATCGCCTTTCCTGCCAGGAACACACTGTTTTATCAGTATGCTTTTGGAGGGCCTCCAGCCTCAAAAGTGAAGTGAGTGAAGCAAGTGAAACTACAACCCCATTAATTACCGCATAGTTTTTCCAAAAAATCGCCCCTCTCTATAATAAAAAAACACCCCACACACAAACAAAAGAATGTACCCTTACTTCACTGGCTTCACTGGCTTCACTTGTCGACCCCTGTACGGCCCGCGAAACGCTGAAAAACGATGAGCTAACAATGCAATCCGGCTTCACTTCCTTCACTCGCGCCGCTTCCGTTGGCGCAAGAGGGGTGTTTTCGCTGGTGGTCGGGATGGCCCAAATCTTGCGTCCCGGGACCTTACCTTTCTCGCAACGGGCCTGGTATCCCAAAGCCGAAGCCACCTTTGCCGATGCCTTGGCGGCCGTGCGGGTTCATCTATGGAGCAGCCTGAATGATCTCAACTCACCCGCTCAGGCCGACCTGTGTCTAATTCCGCGGGCCTGGCTCCACGGACTGCAAAAGGTAGCGTGTTATGCGGCTTGAAAGGGCCAAAGTCCAGGAGAATATAAACTATATGCAAAGAATATAGGATAAAGCAAGAATCTTTGCGCAACAGAAAAAAAGAAACGATCAGCAAAGAGCAAAGCACGGGGGAGACAGGAGGTGTTTGAAGCGGATCACTGAAAAAAGCCTGATTTTACACAACTGAAAAGCTTCCGATTTTGCCTCCACACCCTCCATAGATGCTTCAGCCTTCCTGCCCTGAGCCGTTCCAGGAGCGGGATGCGGATTTTATCCCCATTGGGATAGGCTCTTATTGGCTAAGCAGCCCGTCGGAGTCAGGGTGCAGTTTTCCCTGGGACAAGGCCGTAGGGGCGAACCTGGTGTTCGCCCCATAGCGATCCAGATACGGTAAAAGATCATCCGTTCCTGGAGGCGGGGTGACCTCTCTCCCCTCACCCCTCTCCCCGAAACCCAAGGGATGCGCCGGAGCGCCTCCGGGGAGAGGGGGAGAGAGGGTGCGGTACTTGACCCCCCCATCCCCTCCCCCTGCCCATTTCGGGAAGGGGGCCGGGGGGTTAGGTAACAGTCTCGCAGAGACCCGTACCTCGCCCCTGCATAACAGGCATCCTGATCTGGATCGCTATGGGGCGATCCTTGGGTTCGCCCCTACGGATCGGCCAAGATCGCTCCACATCTTAACCTTGACTCCAACGCCCTGCTGAGAGATCCTCCGGTCGTGACGAGACCGACTGTTTTATGGTGCATGGGAAGATTGCACAAAATTATCTTTCGAAACGGGGCGCTCCGTGCTGAGGAACTTTTAACCGTTTCTTGACAGGTGATACCCTGAAGTTTTATAATAAAACTATCCAGTTTTATTATGAGACTCATCAGTTGAGGTGAGGAATGATCGTACGCCCTTCGCTTCGGGAGCGCCAGCAGCAACTGCGGGAAGAAGCCATTATGGAGGCGGCCCACGAACTCATGGCGAGCCAGGGTTACGCCACCATGACCATGGACGGCGTGGCCGCCCGCGTCGGCATCTCGAAAGCCACCCTCTACCGGCACTTTTCCTCTAAGGAAGACCTGGCGATCAGCGTGATCGTCCGCTTGATGAGCCGGTCCGAGGAATATATCGACAGCCTCGATCCCGCCCTGCCCGCCATCGAGCGCATCGAAAACGGACTTCGGTGGGCGCTGAAGCACCGATTTCTGGAAAACGTTCCCGACCTGGGAGCCGCAGGCCCGGCCCTGATGCCGATGATCAACGAGCATCCGAAATATCGCCAGTCCTACTGCCGCCTGGTGGACATGGTTATCGCCCTCATCCGGGAGGCCCAGGCCGCCGGCAATGTGGATCCGGACATCTGCCCCCGGATCGCCGTGCAGATCTCCTTCAGCATAATGCGGGATTTCGAGTATGAAGACCTTCTGGCAAGCGGAGAATGCAATTTCGACCAGTTGAACGACACTCTCCTGAAAATTATCCTGGACGGCATGGCCCCGCGCCCCAATGGTTGACAAGTGGCCCCAGAATGCGTATAATACGAAGGAAAAGTATGAAATACATGATTTATCATGAGGATCGGAAAGGATAAGCGGCAGATGGACTGCGGGGAATTCAACCTGGAGGATCACTTTCTGGGAACCGTAACCGTCGGGGAGCGCGGCCAGGTGGTGATCCCGGCGGAAGCCCGGAAACGTTTCGGGATACATCCCGGCGACCGCCTGATGGTCGTCAGCCACCCGGGCAAAGGCATCGTATTGCTGAAGCTGGATGCTCTGCGCGATTTCATGGAATCGCTCCTCAAAAACCTGGACCGTTTCCAGGCGGAAATCGAGACAGCAGGGAACAATAAAGAAGAAGAGGGGTAGGATATAAGCCAACCGCCCCCCAGCCCCCGCCAGACTTCGGCGGGGGGAGCGGACTTGGGGGACTTTGATGCGTCTACCAAGAGAGCGCACGATCTCAACCTCCCCGAAGCCGGGGGGGTTGGGGGTCTTCCGCAAAAACAGAGATCAAACGGGGCGGCTTTCGCCCTGGAGAGAGGTGTTCGAGGAGATGAGATTCAAGCGATGGAGCCTGTGGGTTCTGGGCCTCCTGGCCCTGGGATCCTGCGTGCTGGCCGAGGATGCGGCCCCCGGGCCGATGACCCTGGAAGATAGTATCCTGACAGCCTACCGGAACAACCCGGGCCTGAAGATCGCCACCGAGAGGGCGGCCCGCGCCCACGCGGCGGTCGGGGAGGCAGCGGCGGGCCGGATGCCGCAGATCGGGGCGACCGGAACCTACACCCGCTTCGATGAGAAGGTCAGCTTCGGTGGGGCGACCGTTCGCAAGAGCGACGCCAAATCGCTCGGTTTGCAGGTCACCCAGCCTATCGACATCAGCCGCCTTGTCCGCACATCCGAGGACATCGCCCGCCTGAGCGCGGCGATGAGCGACCTGGATGTCCACCGCGCTCGCCAGCAGTTGGCCCTCGATGTGCGAAGCGCCTACTTCAATGTGCTGCGGGCGGCCCGGTTCGTGCGGGTGGCGCAGGATTCGGTAGCCCGCTCCGAGGAAGTGCTGCGGGTGACCGAGGCGCAGTACCGGGCCGAGACCGTGCCGCGTTTCGATGTCATCCGGGCAGAAGTGCAGCTCGCCAATGTGCGGCAGCAGCTCATCCAGGCGCAAAACGGCCTGAGTCTGGCGCAGGCGGCCTTCAACAACACTCTGGGAGTGGATCAGAAAGCCCCGGTCGCGCTGGAAGAGGTTTCCGGGACGGCGGAACCCGCCCCGGAACTCGATCCGACCGTCCAGACGGCTTACGAACGACGGCCCGAGGTCATCCAAATCGAGACCAATATCAAGATCGCTCGCAAAGGCATCACCCTGGCGAAGCGCGGCCTGAAGCCCTCCCTGGCGGTGGTCTGGGGTGGAACCTACAATCCAGACACCACAATCTTCGCCCCCAAATCGTTCAGTTGGACGGCCGTGGCCTCCTTGAACTTCCCCCTCTACGACGGGGGAGCTACCCGATCCCGGGCCCGCCAGGCCGAGCAGGACATCGCCATCGCCGAAACGACCTTGGACCAGTTGCGGCAGGGGATCTCGCTGGAGGTCCGGCAGGCCCTCCTGAACGTCAACGAGGCTCGCGACCGGATCGGGGTGGCCGAAAAAGGCGTGGACCAGGCGAAGGAAGGGCTGCGCCTGGCCCGGGTGCGTTACGAGGCGGGCGTCGGCACCGCCCTGGAAGTCACCGATGCCCAGGTCGCCCTGACTCAGGCCGAAAACAACTATGTCAACGCTGTCTACGACTATCGCACGGCCCGCGCCCGCCTGCTGAAAGCGGTGGGAAGCGAGTAACGGGGAACCGCCCCGCCTTGCTTAAGAGCCAACCGCCCCCACTCTCCCCGCCGGGCTTCGGCGGGGAGAGTGGCCTTGGGGAACTTTGATCAACTGACCAAAAGAACGCACGCTCTCAGCCCCCTTAGCAAGAGGGGGTTGAGGGGTCTTCCGCATGCCCTTATCTTAAAAGGAGAATATTTCCTATGCCGTTCAGAAGATGGATTGCAGCGGCGGCGGCTGTCGGCCTGCTGCCGGGCGTTTTAGCGGGATGCTCGCGCTCCAGGGAGCCGGGGCCTGCGGACGCCTCCGCGCAGCCGCCTGCCGGGAACGCTTCCGTCCGGGAGCAGCAGGTGGCGGTCGCCCCTGTCGAGGCGGTGGCGGCCACCCGAAGCGATCTGGCATCCACTATTGATGTGACCGGGAGTCTGAAGGCTCTGACCGAGGTGAGCCTTTCCGCCAAGGCGCAAGGCCGGGTGGTGTCCGTAACCGCCCGCGAGGGCGAAACGGTCTCCAGGGGCCAGACGGTCGTGCAGCAGGACATCAGCGATATCCTGACCCAGATTTCCCAGGCGCAGGCCGGGCTGGCATCCGCGCAGGCCCGGCTCTCCCAGGCCGTTACCACCCTGAAGTGGCAGAAAGCTCAGACTGCCGCCTCGATTCAGCAGAGTCGCGCCGCCGTGGTGCAGGCGAGGGCCAGACTGGAAGCGGTAGTGAAGGGCGCGAGGAAGCAGGAGCGTGCCGTCGCCCAGAGCGCGGTGGAGTCCGCCAGGGCGAACCTGGAGAACGCCCGGGTGAACCTGGAGCGGATGCAGCGCCTTCTCAATGAGGGCGCGATCCCCAAGCAGCAGTACGACCTGACCAAAACCCAATTCGATATCGCGGAAGCACAGCACCGTTCCGCCGTGCAGCAGGCGTCCCTGGTGGAAGAAGGCGCCCGGTCGGAGGATATCGAGCAAGCCCGCCAGTCCGTGCGCCAGGCCGAGGAAGCCTACCGGATGGCCCGGTCTAACACCGATCAGAACGCCGTTCGCGAAGAGGAGATCCGGACTGCCCGGGCGGGCGTACAGCAGGCCAAAGCGAACATCGCCCTGGCCCGACAGCAGCTTGCCAACGCCTCCATCAAAAGCCCGATCAACGGCATCGTCATGGAACGGCTGACCGAGCCGGGCGAGATGGCGAACCTCGGCGATCCGCTCATGAAGATCGTTTCCCTGTCCACAGTCTATTTCGAGGCCGCCCTGCCGGAAACCAACTTCGCCCAGGTGCGGGTCGGCCAGACGGTTGCCGTGAAGGTGGACGCTCTGCCCGGCAAATCGTTCCTGGGGCGCGTCCAGAAGATTCTTCCCTCCGCGGACACCAGCAGCCGAGACTTCACCGTCAAGATCGCCATTGCCAACCCGACCGGAACCCTCCGGCCCGGGATGTTCGCCCGCGGACTGATCACGGTCGCCAAGAAGTCCAACGCAATCACCATCCCCACAGATGCCGTCTTTCATGACGCCGAGCAGAACAAAGTGTTCGTCGTCCAGGGCGGCAAGGCTGTGCTGAGGAACGCGGCCCTGGGCATCCAGACCGATCACAAAGTGGAAGTCCTCAGCGGCGTCCGGGCCGGGGAACAGGTGATCGTCTCGGGCCAGATCAACCTGAAAGACGGCCAGAGCGTGGAAGTCAGGGGGTAGGGTTAAGGCAACCGCCCCTCCGCCTTGCTTAAGTGCCAATCGCCCCTCGGCCCCCGCCGAAGTCTGGCGGGGGAAGTGGCCTTGGGGGGCTTTGATCAGCTGATCAAAATCACGTAAGATCTAAGCCCCTCCTTAGCATGGGGGGTTGAGGGGGTGCTTTTCAGCAAGGGGATCTGGGGGGCCTTCCCGAACCTGTCGTCCCCCTGTAGCAAAGGAGTTTGTATGGGACTGACTCGCGTTTCGATTATGCGTCCGATCTTCATCTTGATGGTGATTTTAGCCATCGTGGTGCTGGGCTGGCAGTCGCAGCAGAAGATGGCGGTCGACCTTTACCCGAAGATCGATATTCCCTTCGTGGCGGTCGCCACCATCTATCCCGGGGCCGGGCCGGAGGAAATCGAGACCCTGGTTTCCAAGCCTCTGGAGGATGCCGTCAGCTCGATCAACAAGGTCAAGAACGTGACCTCCGCCTCCCAGGAAGGCGTTTCGACGGTCAGCATCGAGTTCGACCTGTCGGCGGATCTCGATGCGGCGGCAGCCGATGTGCGCGACCGGGTGAGCGCGGAGAAGGGACAGCTCCCCCAGGATGCGGAGGAGCCGACCATCATTAAATTCGATATCGCCGCCATGCCGGTACTCTATCTGGGCCTTTCCAGCAAGATGCCCCCGGCACAGCTGCGGCGGCTGGTGGACGATGTGGTGAAAGATAGGCTTTCCCAGGTGGCCGGCGTGGCCTCGGTCGCCGTCTCGGGAGGCGATGTGCGGGAAATCCAGGTCGCCATAGACCGGGACCGGCTGAGCGCCTACGGGCTGTCCCCTCTGGACGTCTCCCAGGCGATTGCCTCCGAGAACCTGAACCTCCCCAGCGGGACCGTCACCCAGGGCCGCAAGGAATATGCGGTACGGGCGATGGGCGAGTTCAAGCTGGTGGACGAAATCCGCAACCTGAAGATCCACGCCCGGGACGCCATGGGGCGGCTGAAGGTGATCCCCCTGGCCTCTATCGCCACCGTCATGGACACGGTGGCCGAGCGCAAACAGTATTCGCGGCTGAACGGCCAGGACAGCGTGGCGGTCGTCATTCAGAAGCAGTCGGACGCCAATACCGTCTCGGTGGTGGATGACGTCCAGAAAGAGCTGGCGCGGATCAAGAGCCAGAAGATCGTGCCGGAGGACGTGCAGATCAGCGTGGCGCAGGATCAGTCCACCTTCATCAAGGACTCGCTCCACGACCTCCAGAGGGACCTTCTTCTGGCGACATTCTTCGCCACCCTGGTGGTGCTGCTCTTCCTCCACAATATCCGCGGCACGATCATCGTGGCCCTGGCGATCCCGACCTCCATCTTTGCCACCTTTATCCCGATGCACGCCCTCGGCTTCACCTTCAATATGATGACCCTGATGGCCCTGGCCCTCTGTGTGGGAATCTTGGTGGACGACTCCATCGTGGTTCTGGAGAACATCTGGCGGCATCTGCACCAGGGAGAGGACCCGAAATCGGCTGCCGTCAACGGCAGAAGCGAGATCGGTCTGGCCGCGATTGCCATCACCCTGACGGACGTGGTGGTCTTCGTGCCCATCGCCTTCATGGGCGGGATTGTAGGTCGCTTCTTTCGCGAGTTCGGCCTGACCATCGCCTGCGCCACCCTCTTCTCGCTCTTCGTCTCCTTCACCCTGACCCCGATGCTGGCCTCCCGGTGGTTCAAGCGCGGGGAGGGCGGGGAATCCCAGCGCGGCATCTGGGCCGTCTTCGACCGGTTCTACGGCATGCTGGACAGCCGCTACCGCCGCGTACTCCAGTGGGGGCTGGGCCATCGCTTCCTGACCATCTTCATCGGCATCGGCCTGCTGGTGCTGGCGATGCTTCCCTTCAAGCGGCTGGGCTTCGAATTCATGCCCCGCAGCGACCAGGGGAATGTCAATATCTCCATCGAGCGGCCAGCAGGAACCTCACTGGCCCAGACCGACCAGGTGGTCATGAAGCTGGAGGAATATCTGGCGAAATACCCGGAAGTGACCAGCATCTTCTCCTCTCTGGGAACCGCTACCGCCGGGATGGGAGCGGGCAACCGAGGCGCTCAGTATGCGGAAATAGTGGTCAAGCTCAAGGACAAGCTGGAGCGTAAAAAGAGTGACCAGCAGGTCGCCGAAAGCCTGCGCCAGTTCGCCAGGAATATCCCGGCTGCCCAAGTGACCGTCACCAACGGGGGCGGCATGGGCGGGGGCGGCAAGCCGATCTCCATCGAGCTGACCGGCTCCGATATGGATAAAATGGTGGCCTACGGACGGCGTCTGGAGCAAATCGTCGCCAAAACCCCCGGCACACGGGATGCAGATATCAGTTGGAAGGAAGGCAAGCCCGAATACCGGGCCATCATCGACCGCGTGAAGGCCGCCGAGATGGGCTTCTCCGCCGCGCAGATCGGCATGGCGATGCGGACCAGCGTGGAAGGCGACACCTCCACCGAGTTTCGCGAGGCGGGCAAGGAATACGATATCCGCGTCATGCTGCGCGAGGACAGCGTGACCAGCGAACAGGATATCGCCAACCTGATCATCGGCACGGTCAACGGGCGCACCATCCGGCTTCGGGATGTGGCGCGGGTCGTCCCCGATTTCGGGCCGACCAAGATTGACCGGAAAAACCGCCAGCGGCTCATCACGGTCTCCGCGGACCTGGCGGGCAGACCGCTCGGAAACGTAGCCCAGGATATCCAGGCCGCCCTCCAGGATGCGCCTGCCCCGACGGGCGTCTCCCTACACTTCGGCGGGGAGGCCCAGGACTTCGCCGAATCGATGGCCGAAATGGTCAGGGCGCTCCTCCTATCCGTGCTGCTGGTCTATATGCTGATGGCCGCCCTTTTCGAGGCGTGGCTCAGCCCCTTTATCATCATGTTCTCCCTGCCCATGGCGTTGGTGGGCGCGATCCTGGCCCTGGTACTCACCGGAGAATCGCTGAGCATCATGAGCATGATCGGGGTCATCATGCTGATGGGTCTGGTCACCAAGAACGCGATCCTGCTGGTGGACTATACCAACACCCTCCGGGCGCGCGGCTACGAGCGGCGGGAGGCCATCCTGACCTCCGGTCCCACCCGGCTCAGGCCGATCCTGATGACCACCTCGGCCATGATCCTCGCCATGATGCCTATCGCCATGAAGCTGGGCCGCGGCGCGGAAATGCGCGCTCCGATGGCAATCGCCGTGATCGGCGGCCTACTCGTCTCGACGATGCTGACCCTGCTGGTCATCCCGGTCGTCTACACCCTCTTCGACGACCTGACCGCCTGGTTCGCCCGCGTCGTCCTGCGCCGCAAACCCGCCACCCAGCCGGTTCCCTCGCCCACAGGCGGAGGGGATTAGCGAGGTAATCGTTTCGCGGGGGGACTCTTTTTTCAACCAGAGCTGAACACGGATAAAAGTAGGATGGGCACAAATATTTTTTAACATGAACCCAAGTTGCCACCTATCCCGGGGCCAGTCTCGTTTTCCGCGGTAGGGGCGCGATTTATCGCGCCCAGCGGCCTGGCAGGGCGTGATAAATCACGCCCCATAGCGATCCAGAGAAGGGGAAACCTCCTCCGCTCCTGGGGGAGGGGTGACCTCTCTCCCCTGGCCCCTCTCCCCGAAACCCAGGGGATGCGCCGGAGCGCCTCCGGGGAGAGGGGGAGAGAGGGTGCAGTGCTTGACCCCCCCATCCACTCCCCCTTCCCGTTTCGGGAAGGGGGCTGGGGGGTTAGGTAACGGTCTATCAAAGTCCCGCACCCCGTCCCGGCGGGACAGTCACCCTCATCTTGATACCTATGGGGCGTGATAAATCACGCCCCTACCCCGCATCGGCCTCAATGTGGGTAGATAGCAACTTGAGTTAATGTTAGTCTTTATCCGCGTTCATCGGTGGTTAAAAAAGAGTCCCTCTCCTCCCTTAGCTCAGGAACCAATCGAGATCATCCGAACGTTAAGAGGAATAGCCATTTCAAAGGAGGAGCCGTATGAAGCGTTTTTCTGTTCTGCTCGCTGTGTTGGCGCTGCTGTCGCTGGTCAGCTTGGCCTATGCTGAAGAGTTCGAGATCGACCCGAACCACAGCAGCGTCATTTTCAAGGTGAAGCACCTGGGGATCAGCACGGTCACCGGTAGATTCGAGAAGTTTTCGGGCAGTTTTAGCTACAATCCTAAGAATGTCAAAGCCTCGAAAGGCACGGTCACCATTGATGCGGCCAGCATCAACACCAATGTAGGTCGCCGCGACGACCATCTCCGCAGCGCCGACTTCTTCGATGTCGAAAAGCACCCAGAAATCAAATTCGTCAGCAGAAAGGTGTATGATCTGAAGAAGGGGAAATTCAGGGTGTTGGGGGATTTGACCCTTCACGGCGTCACCCGGCCCGCGACGCTGGATGTCGAGACGGGCGGGATGATCAAAGACCCCCAGGGCGGTCTGCGGGCCGCCTTCACCGCCACCACCGCCATCAACCGCAAGGACTACGGCCTGACCTGGAACCGTGTCATCGAAGCCGGGAAACTCACCGTCGGCGAGCAGGTGCGGATCATCCTGGAAATCGAGGCGGCGCAGAAGAAAAGCTAAGGCCCGCGGATAGCTATAACCGATGGAAACGATCTTACAGCAAGGCGCATCGGCCCTGGGGCTTTCTCTGGATGAGAAAGCCCTCTCTTTGTTTGGCCTCTATATGCGAGAGCTTCGGGCCTGGAACGAGAAGATCAACCTGACCCGCATCACGGAGCCGGAGGAGATCGCCGTCAAGCACTTTCTCGATTCCCTGACCTGCGCCCGGGCCGCCTCCTTCGAGGGCCGGGGTCGCGTGATCGATATCGGCACAGGCGCGGGCTTCCCCGGTGTCCCGCTCAAGATCGTCTTCCCCGGCATCCGCCTGACCCTGCTGGACTCGCTGCAAAAGCGGATCGCCTTTCTGGATTCCCTGATCGAAGCCCTGCGCCTGGAGGAAGCGGAGGCCGTCCACGCCCGCGCCGAGGATGCCGGGCGAAGCCCGAAGATGCGGGAAGGCTACGACATCGCGCTCTTCCGGGCGCTCTCCTCCCTCCCCGCTCTGGCCGAACTGGGGCTGCCTTTTCTGAAAAAGGGAGGCAGGCTGATCGCCATGAAAGGCCCGGAAGGTGAGAGCGAAATCCCCGGAGCGCGCAAAGCGATAGCGGTGTGCGGGGGGGAATTTCCGGAGGTCATCCGGCTGACCCTTCCGGAAACAGATATGGAACGGAGGCTGATCGTGATCGAGAAGATCTCCCCCACCCCGCCCGCCTATCCCCGGAGGCCGGGACTGCCGGAGAAGAAGCCGCTGTAGAGCGCCCTGTCACGCAAGCTGCGGCGTGCCCGCCTTGAATTTGAGCGTTTTAGTGACCAGAATCGTGGGCAGTTCCACAGGGTCGAAGAGGATGGTTCCTTCCACCATCCCTTTGCCGTTGATGCGCCCGGCAGCGCGCAGTTCGAGGGTACGGAGGCGGTTGAGGTCGGGGACCAATTCGGCCAGTTTGCCCCTGTCCAGCAGGCAATTGCTGAGGATGCCGCTCCAGGAAGCCTTTTCGATCTCCCACTGGCTGCCGATGCCCTGAACCGGGCTGGCGTCCACCAGCACATAGAGGATGGTCCCGATCCAGCGGCCCGCCTTGCCCACATGCTCTTCTCCATACCACAGGTCGACCGGCCCTCCGGAGAAGCTCTCCGGCTGGCTTTTACGCTCCCGGTATGCGTCCATCTGGCGATCACTCTTTTCGATTGGCGTTATGACGGCATTCAGCGGGCGGAGATGTTCCGCTCCGCCTCGGAGATTATGGAGAGTCCGGCCTTATAAAGCGTAAAGCTCCGGTTCAGCGTTTCGGCCAGAGAGGCGGGCTGCGATGGCGTACCGCCTTCCGCAAGGGCTTTCAGGGCTTCGGCCCGCCGGGAAAGGGCTGCTTCCAGTTGACCGTGGGCCTTCTCCAGCCCGGCCGGTGGCTTCGCCCTGTCCAGCCGAAGATATCCGCTCCGGCTCAGGACAGAGGCATTGCGGGCGGCCTGCCGGTTGCCTTCGAGCAGAGATTCCCACCGGTTCCGGTACGGTTCCAGGGCCGCGTTGGACGGCTGGAAGCTTCCGAGTACCTGCCGCCGGTAGGCGGCTAACTGTGCGAAGCGTTCGGAGGAAGGGAGAGCCGCCGTGTCCGTCGCCGGGCGCATCACGCGCCCCAGTCCGGGCCACCAGTTGCCGAGGAGAACGACCGCCAGCCAGAGGCAGGGAATGGCGGAGTAAACCAGCAGCACCATGGCCTGGCGCGCTCGGATCCTGTACCACCGGCGCGGCTTGATCTCGAAGGGGGAATTGACGATCCGACCGCACCCGGGACAGATGTTCGCGTAATCGCTGGTTTCGATCCCGCATTTAGGACAGATAACCGGCGGATTGCTGTATTGAAATTCACCCGAAGGCAATCTCTCCATAGCCACATTATACTGCAAACTCCCCGGCTTTTCCAGCTTTTTCAATCGGCGGGTTGCGCTTTAATTTTCGCTATTCTGGGGGAGGAGAAAGGTCAGGGCGATTCGGAGATAATCGTCATATCTTGAAGCGGCTCGAAGTGCTTCCGGTTATGCGTGATCAAAGGCAATTGAAAATGAAGTGCAGTAGCTGCGACCCAAGCATCGGCAACGCTTATGGGTCGGCCACGAGACCGACCTTCGGCCATTACCTGTGCCCAAATCAGACACAAGGATAAGTTGACACCATAGAAAGCGAACTGCCGTAGGTAGTCGTGTAGTCTCTGTATCCTCGCCGGCCCCCAGTGGCTTTCCGCGGCCCACCGTTCGAGTTCTGCTCGTGTCATAAATGAAATGCCAGCCAGTCTACCGATCAAATAAGGCTCGTAGAGGGCGGCAATCGGATCGCGTTTGTTGAAATAGACCAGGATGTTGGTGTCTACCAGCACTCGTGGGGCAGACAGGGCCGGGGGGATAGAGGGACTCATGAGGTTTCCTCACGCCACTGCTCCAAAGTATCCAGAATCGTTCGAATATCCTCTTCATCGGGCCAAAAATCACCGTAAAGCGTGTTGGGATTGGTAATAGGCGGTGCTTCAATTATAAATTCGGAAATATCCGCGACTTCAGCTGGACGCTCGCTCAAGACGGTCTTCTGTTGCGGTGCCGATTTCATCGTTTTTCCTCCCTTCCGAATTTCACAGCATGCATTATTATGGCAGATTCAGATAGAGGTGTCAAGGGTTTCCTGTGCGATTGCAGGGCCGTGCGGAAGCCGGATCAGGGCGATATCAACCGGCCTTTCCAGAACGAACTCATTTGTGGTATACTTTACCTGACATCTTTTGGATTACGACAACACCCCACCCTCCATGCCCTTACTGGAAGTCGACAATTTGTCCGTCCGGTTCGATACGCCCGAAGGCCCGGTTCAGGCGGTCAACGAGGTTTCGTTTCACCTGGCGAAAGGCGAGACCCTAGGGATCGTCGGGGAGTCGGGCTGTGGGAAGAGCGCGACCGTCCTGGCCCTGATGCGCCTGCTGCCGCCGCCGGGCCGGATCGCGGGCGGGTCGGTGCGCTTCGAGGGAAGCGGCCTGCTGACCCTGCCCGAAGAGACGATGCGGCGGCTGAGAGGAGACCGGATCGGCATGGTGTTTCAGGACCCGTTCTCCGCCCTGAACCCGGTCCTGACCATCGGAGAGCAGATCGGGGAGACCATAAGGGCGCACCGCCGGGCCGGTCGCCGTGAGGTGCGGGAGCGGAGCGTCGGCCTGCTGCAATCGGTGGGGATAGCGGGCGCGGAGCGGCGGCTGAGGCAGTTCCCCCATGAGTTCAGCGGAGGGATGCGCCAGCGCGCCCTGATCGCCATGGCGACAGCCTGTCGGCCCGACCTCCTGATCGCCGACGAGCCGACTACCGCCCTGGACGTGACCATCCAGGCCCAGATTCTGAATCTTTTGCGCGACCTGACCCGGCAATCCCATACAGCGGTGATTTTAATTACACACGACCTGGGCATCGTGGCGGATTTTTGCGAGCGGGTTCTGGTGATGTACGCCGGGCGCATCGTGGAATCCGCGCCGGCACGCGTTCTCTTTTCTCGACCGCGCCATCCCTACACCGCCGCCCTCCTCCGGTCGTTGCCCTACTATCACGCCGACCGCAGCGAGGCCCTTGCAAGCATCGAGGGCGCTCCGCCATCCATGCTTGCTCCTCCTGCCGGCTGCCCGTTCGCCCCTCGGTGCCCCTCCGCTTTCAGTCGCTGCCTTGCCGAAAGGCCGCCTCTCCTGTCCGCCGGCGAGGCGCACGGCGCGGCCTGCTGGCTGGCGGAGGAAACCGATCAGGGGACATCCCCGGAATCCACCGATCATGTCTGACTCCATCCTGCTCAGCGTTCGCAACCTGACCGTCCATTTCCCGGTGATGAAAGGACTCCTGCGCCCCAGGCAGGTCGGGGTAGTGAGGGCGGTGGACGGGATATCCTTCGACCTTCGCAAAGGGGAAACCCTGGGTCTGGTCGGGGAATCGGGCTGCGGGAAATCCACCACCGGCAAGGCGATCCTCCACCTGCTTAAGGCCGACGCCGGGCAGATCCTTCTGGACGGCGAGGAAACTGCCTCCCTCAGCCCTCCCGCCTTCCGGCAGTACCGGCGGAAAGCACAGATGATCTTCCAGGATCCCTATGCCTCCCTGAACCCGCGCATGACCGTCGGCAAAATCGTGGAAGAGCCGCTGATCGTCCACGGGCTGGGCGATCCCCAGGAGCGCCGGGAGCGCGTCCGGGATCTGCTGGAAACGGTCGGCCTGGAGGCCAGAGCCGCCCGGCGGTATCCGCACGCTTTCAGCGGCGGGCAAAGGCAGCGCATCGGGATCGCCCGCGCCCTGGCCGTGCAGCCCGAATTCATCATCTGCGATGAGCCGGTTTCCGCCCTGGATGTGTCGGTCCAGGCGCAGATTTTGAACCTGCTGCGCCATTTGCAGCAGAGCCGGGGGTTGGCTTACCTCTTTATCGCCCACGATCTGAGCGTGGTGCGGTATATGAGCGACCGGGTGGCCGTGATGTATCTGGGGAAAATCGTGGAGACACTCCCTTCCGAATCGCTCGGCGCGAGCGCCCGCCATCCCTATACCCGGATGCTGCTGGAAGCGATCCCTGTTCCCGATCCCGACCGGCCCGCCTCCAGGCCGGAGAGCGGGCCATCCGGGGAGCCGCCGGACCCGCTGCGCCTGCCCACCGGCTGCCGCTTCCGGTCCCGCTGCCCTATCGCGGTCGAAGAGTGTACCCTGGCCGAACCGGAACTCAGGCAGACAGCGCCCGGCTCCTGGGCCGCCTGCCACCGGGCGGAGCCTTAAGATGCGGATATCTCTGCTGGACAAACTGGCTTTCGCGATTTCGGCGGTCTTCAGCCCGTTCCTGGTGCCGTTCTTTTTCATCGTCGGCATTGTGGCGATGTATACACATGACCTCCGGCAACTGGCGCTCTGGAGCGGCATCACGCTCTTTTTTTCGACCGGCGTACCCGCGCTCGATGTACTCTACCGCTATTACACCGGCAGGGTCAGCGATATCCATGTGATGTACCGGGAGCAGCGCACGGAGCCGTTTGTCGTCGGTATCGTCAGCGCAGCGCTCGGAGCCGGGACGCTCTATGCCATAGACGCCCCGTTTGCGCTCGTTCAGGTGGGCCTGTGCATGGTCGCCAATGGAATCGTCTTCCTGGCGGTCAACCGCCACTGGAAGATCAGCATGCATATGGGCACTCTGACGGCGGCTATTGTTTCCGTCCTTTTTCTTTTCGGCGTCCAGATGCTGTGGCTGACCGTTCTGGTGCCCCCGGTCATGTGGGCCAGACTTCACCGCGGAAAGCATACCGTGCTTCAACTGCTGGCCGGGCTTGTGGTTTCCGGGATCGTCACCGCGGTGGTTTTTGTCATCGTGCCCGGCCAGCTGTGAACACCTATCAACCGACAGGAGGGAATGTTTTGGCTGAAGATGCCATCAAGGAAAAAGAGATCGTTTTCGGCAGGTGGGCCGACTCCCTGGAGCGGTCCGCAGTGAACTACCGCTATATCGACCGGGTTCCGATCTTTATCGTGACCTATCATTTCGGGGACGAAGCCGTGGAAAAATTGAAGATCCTTTTTGCCACCACCTTCGACGCCCACATGTCCCGCGCTCAATACCGCCATGTGGTTTTCGACCTGAACGGCCTGACCATCCTCCAGCCATCAGGGACGGCGCTCCTCCGGGAGCTAAGCGTCCGGCTGCGCAGCATGGGCGGGGACCTCTTCCTCGCCGCCAACACCCTCGCTATGAGCGAGAAGGACCGCCGCCTGCTGGAATCCGAATTCAACCTGACCGGCAGCGTGGAAGACGCCATCGCCCGCATCCAGGAACTGCGGGCCGGGAAAGCGGTTCCGGTATAGGAGGGTGGGTGGCTGGCTTCTGTTTTTAAGAGGCGCGACTGCCCCTATTGTCCCTGCTCCCCCCACGTTACCTTCACCACCACTCCGTCGGGGAGGTTGTCGTAGCGGAGGAGAAGGGTTTCCGCTTCAGGGAGGGTTTCGATGGGGACAGGATGGCCCAGGGCGTCGAAAGCTTCGGCCTGCTTGAGCAGGCGGCCTCCGGTATGAAGGCGGGCCACCCCTTTCGTTTTCAGGGGGCCGCGAGCGAAGAAGGCGATGGATTCCGCGCCGGCGCGCTTCTTAAGGAGGGCGGAGGAGCAGTACATCACGTCGGGAGCCGCGCCCTGGAAGCTGCGGGCATCGTAGAGGAGCGCCCAGGAATCCTGGGGGATATCTTTGGAAACCAGAACCGGGAGCGCAGGGTCTAAAAGATCGATTACCGGCCCGGCCACTTTCAGCGGCTGGGAAAAGGTGCGGGCGATGATGTACCGGCCCCGTGTGAGCTTGAGATAGGGCTGCTCGCGGTAGGCCATGCCTGCCTGCTCGGAGGCGTAGCGGACGATGGCCCGGTAGATGCGGGCCGCCTGGTCGGATTGGGCGAAAAAGCGGGGCGCGATGCCGAAGACGATCAATTTGCCCCGACCGGCTGACACCTCGAAGGCGGGAGCGAAGGAGCTGTCCGCCACGCTGTAGAGCCGCGAGGCGGTTGTTTCATAGGCTGTGATCGGAAATCGCTTGCCAATGGGCAGGGCGGGCATCTGGCTGCCCAGGGTGTGGTTTCCCATCCGTGAAAGGTCCCGATAGGCGGTCTGCGTCCTGCCGGTGGCTTTCACCAGAAATTGATTGCCCATCTCCACGGTCAGGAAGGCGCTCTTCACCGTCCGGGGAATCTCGAATTTGTAGACCACATAGGCGTCCCCATCTGTAAAGCGGGCGTCCCCGCTGACCGCGCTGCCTCCGTCCTCGAAGATAAAGCGCCTCTCGAACTGCGTTCCGGCCAGAAAATCCACCCCCAACCGGTTGTCCAGGGACAGGTAAAGCCGCCGGATCCACGCGCCCCAGCCGTCATCGGGAAAGGCGTCCTGAAACTTCACATAGACCGACACCCGCTCCGGATCATTGACCGACACATCGCCGGAAAGGAAGGACGTCAGGTCGATGGAGTAGTTGCGCCGGTTTTCCAGATTGCGGTAGGGCTGGTCGGCCTTGATCTGCGGCGCATAGGTATCCTGCCCGGTTTCCCCGACGATGACGCTGCTTGCGGTCACTTTCGCGCCCAGCCGGGCGAAGAGATCCTCCTGGGGCGTTTGCAGCCCTCTGGCTTTCCACCATCTCTGCACCCCGTTATAGGCATCCGTTCCTCCGAAGAACACCAGCGCCCCGCCGCCTTTCACCCACTCGGCAAGAGCCTCATGGACGCGGTCATCGAGGGGTTTCATGGCGTCATAGGAGAGGAGGAGAACGCGATAGGGGTTCAGATAGCCCGGCTCCGCGGCCCGATCCAGTTGGGCCACTTCCACCGGGATGCCGTTATAGAGGAGGGGGAGAGTCATGCCCCAGAGGGCATCGAAATCGCTGGGGGAGGGCGCTTCACGCTGGTACATCAGGCTATCCGAGATCAGAGCCGCAATCCCCTGGCTGCCCGATTCCCAGACAGCTTCCTGCTGGCGGCGCATGTCCTCCAGGGCGCGGATGACGGTAGTAATTTCGGTGGCGAACCCGTCCGGCACGCGCCCGAAAACCCGCTCCGGCCAGGGCATCACCTCATAGCGAGCCACCTGGGGGAACATCAGGGCGGCGGTCAGGGTGCGCTCGTAGTTGAGGTGGTAGTCCTCCATCGGGCGATCCGGGTTGTCCTCCACCGGATCCATCAGGAACCAGAGCTTCTTGCCGGTATCCCGGGTCAGGTTAACCAGGGAGGAATACTCCAGAAAGGCCGTCTCGAAGACCCTTTCGGCCACCTCGCCCCGGTAGCGGCTCGGAGTCCGGGCGGTTCCCGTCCAGACCTGCCCGATCACCTCATCGAGTTCCGGCAGCCCGACGGCCCGTGAGTGGGGAAAGACAATCCCCCAGTCGGCGTAATTGATCGGGCTGTGGAAAGCCACCATCCGCTTGACGGCAGGCTTCAGCCGCCTGGATTCCTGCAAAATGGAGGCGATCATCTTCAGTTCGAGATGCGCCTTCAGCTGCTCCGCCCGGTAGCGGGCGTCTATGGAGGAGGCCGGGTCTTCCCAAGGGGCGTTATGGAATTTTTGCCACTCCTCCTTGAAGGCCGCCGAATAACCGGCGCGGGCAAAAAACTCCGGCTCCTCCGGGCAGACCGCTGTCGTGCCGTTTTCGATAGCCTCCCGGAAATAGCTCAACGCGGCCTGAAGCCTGCGTTCGGTGGGAACCAGATAGAAGCTCCCCGGCCCGCAGTCGAGAACCTTGCCCTCCCGGTCTGTCTGGCCGTCTCCCGGATAGGCCGACAGGTAATCGCCTCCGGCCCGAAAACCGTACATGGTCTGCACCCGGTAGCCGCGCTCCTGCCAGGACTGAATGACCTCCTGCCGGCTCGAATAGACGATAGCGGCTCCGGTATGGATATCCATCTCCGGTCGATAGGGGCTGCCGGTCTGGAAGGAGGTATAGGCTTCCTTCTCGACCGGGCGGGCGGTGGACAGGGCGGCAGGATCCAGCCCCAGGAGGCGTTCGATACTGTCCCCCACCCCGTCGCGGTTGCTGTCCCGGTCTTCCAGGGTCAATGTGGCCTGCTCCATGCGGATTTCGCCCGCCCGTGCGTGGACACGGACATAAACTTGATTCACTTTCCGGGCCTGGGCCGTGAGATCGATGACGGCAACACCCTTGCGGGCCGAAACCGCCGCCGGGTTGTAGGTGATCCCATTTTCCGAAAGGGTGACATCATAGCTGCCCTCGATGGTCAGCGTCAGTCGGGCGTGGCCTCCGGTCAGCAGAGGCAGGCGATAGACCCAGAAACCCGGTGAACGCGCCGTCCTCCCCCTCTGGCTGACCGACGCTCCTTCTTCTTTGGCGATCAGAGACTTCTCGTAATCCGAACCCGGCGCGATCTGCACCCGGTAGGACGGGTACTCTGTCTGCGCCGGGAGGCCAGAGCGTAGGACGAGCAGGCACAACCACACTAAGGCGATTTTCCTGAAAAGAATTCCCGGATAGAACACAGCCTACAACTCACCCCGCAGGCGCAGGTACTCATAGGCGACCAGGGAGGCGGGCAGTTCCGTCGAGGATGCGACCCGCTCGAAGATCCGGGCCAGGGAACGCTCCGAAGCTTCATCCAGCGACCGGCCTTCAGGGAACAGTTTGCTGTGCGTCTCGGAAATCAATTGAAGCATCTCCCTCAGATAGCGCGCCTTGTATTGCGGCAGGGCGCGGTTCGGGTAGGCGAGAAAGCGGCGGAGCGCCTGCTCGGAAACGGACTCCCAGGATTCCTCCCGAGCAGTGTCCTTCGTCTTCTCCAGGGCGGCCTCGCGGGCCAGACGGGTCGCCTCCTCGCGCTTCTTGTGATTCTCCCAGTCCTGGAGAGTGCTGCCTTCCACCACCTGAAAGGTGGTGGGCTGCCCGGCGATGTCGGACAAAACCCTTTCGATGATATGGCGGTGTTCGCCGATCAGCAGGTTGCCGCTCAGATGGTACTGGCCGGGCGCAAAACCCAGTACCAGGCTATTCCCGTCGCTCAGGATCGGCGTCGCCCCTTCCAGGCTCTGCCAGAACGAGATATGATGCACGCGGCGCTTCAAATCCTCCGTGGCCGCCGTCCACAACTGTGTCGGATTCACGGCTTCCGTCATCGCAAAAGTCCCCTTTCGATGAAATGAATATCGAGAAGATTATAGGCTATCGGCGGTCAAATGTCAAACACTGCCGCCCCGAAACCGGAGGCCCGACTTCATCATTAGAGAACTATTGTTTGATATTTCGGTGGAAGCGGGATATAATAGAGTTATGGTGCAATAAGGCATTTTGGCTCTAGTACTCCATCAAGGTAGGATTGAGGGGTAGAGCCGTCTGAGTTTGATCCGGGCATCGGCGGCCGTCAAACGCCCATCGACCCGGGTCTCCGCCTGATTGCGCCGGGTTTCCCACGGCAACACCTGCTGACAAAGGCTGGCTTTGTCGGGGATGCGCTCCTCCAGGCACTGCCGGGCCAGCACCGACCACTCGATCTCGGCCATGTTCAGCCCACGGCCATGCTTGGGCGTGTAATGAATCTCGAACTTGTCGGCCAAGCGTTTGGCCTCCGCCGCAGGCAGAATGTCATACAGACTCGACAGCGTATGCGTGTTGAGATTGTCCATCACCAACACGATCTGGTCCGCCTCCGGGGAGTAGACTTCGGCCAGGGCCTTGAGGATCCGGGCAACGCCTTTACGGGTGCGCGGGTCGGTCACTTCGAGATGCCGCCAACCCCGCAAAGGCTCAAAGAGTACCAACAGATTCGCCGTGCCCTGTCGCCTGGCTCGTATCGGCGGCCCGCAAGATGCGGGCACGGGTGCGCTGCCGTGCTGATGACTGATGGGCACAAACCGTCCGCTGAAGCTGTTCGTGTTGATCGGGCACCAGAGTCACGATGTATTGGGCAGGCATGGTCGGTCTCCTGAGGAACCAGATGGATTTTCCCTTCAGGATACCTCATCCTCATGCTTCGCTCATTTTTGGGGCAGATGACAAGAGTTGGGAAATCCCTCGATAACCCAAGTTGCCCCCCACCCGAATTGAGAGGGGTAGGGGCGCGATGCATCGCGCCCCTACCACGGAAAACGGCACCGGCCCCGGCGAGGGGCACCTTGGGTTATAGCGTGGCATTCCCGTCTCCCCTCACGCTATAGCGAATCGAGTCTTCGTAGATGAGACCTATCCCGTGATGACCCAAGGGCACCGCTGGTCTTGGCGGGCCGGGGAAAGGCCACAAGCCGACTCACAACCCCCTTCCCGGGGGATCCAAGGGTCCCATTTCAACAACTGCCTTGAAAATGAGCGAACCGTGAGTCATCGGAATGCCTTTGTCAATTCCACCTTGATGAAACTCTAGATCAATTGAAAGACTGCCGGAAGATCGAATGGGAGGGAGAAACTTATTATCACTGGTACAATTACATCCCGGATTACGCTTTTTTATAGAGAAAGAGGAGAGTTCCCACACTTGCATATCGAATCCTCCAGGTGGCCGAAGTCCTGGAGGATTTTTCACATATAGGCCGTATAGAGAATATTTGTGTCAGACGCTTGGGCCGTTTTCAAAAGAGGGCGCTTTGTGATATATTAACCTGATTTCTATAACTGCTCGCTCAAAAAGGCGAGAAACGACTGGAAGGGAGGTCGGATGGAGATGCGTTACACAGGATCGGCGTATCCTGCCTTGCGGAAGGCACTTATTCTTTTTACGGCAATGCTCTGGCTGGCTGTGGCGGAGGTGAGCGCGCAGGAAGCGAATCCGATCATTCCGGCAGTCAAGGCGGAGGTTCCGCCAGAAATCGACGGCAACCTGGATGATCCCTGCTGGCAGGAATTGGCCCCGGTCAGCGGATTTTTCCACGACCTCAAGCCCGCCGTAGAGGAGACGCGGGTCCGCCTGTGCTATGGGGCCGATGCGCTGTATGTGGCGTTCGAGTGCGACGACCGAGAACCCAAAAGCATCCGGGCGCAGCAGACCAAACGAAACGGCGGGATGGAGCAGGACGATAACGTTGCCCTGGGAGTCAGCCCCCTGTGCGACCGCCAGACCTATTACTGGTTTACCGTGAACGCTCTGGGCACGCAAGGGGAGGATATCCCCGGCGGATCGGCCAGCAAGGTCGAGTGGCGCGGCGACTGGCGGGCTGCCTCCAAAATCCATGATAAAGGCTGGTCGGCGGAGATGGCGATCCCCTTTGCCCTCCTCAAGTATCCCAAAGGCCAGCAGAGGTTCGGCATAACGCTGGGGCGCAATTTCGCCCGCTTCAAGGAATGGGCCTACTGGCCTTTCCGCAGCAGCTATTACAGCCACGACACCGAAGCCTACTGGCACGGGCTAGAACCGCCCCGCTTCCAGCCGAAGCCGCTGCTGATGCCTTACACTCTATGGGGATCGGGCAAGGGCCTAAAAAGCAGCGCCGGGCTGGATGTGAAGTATGTGGCGGAAAACAACATCACTTCCCTGTTGACCTATAAGCCCGATTTTCAGACGATTGAAGACGTGGTACAGACCATCGATTTTTCGTATAATCCTCGCTACCTGGAAGACCGCCGCCCCTTCTTTACGGAGGGGGGATGGGTGTTCAGCGATGAGCGCATGTTCTACTCCCGCATGATCAATGAAGTGGATGTGGGGGTGAAGGCTTACGGGAAGCAAAAAAACCTGTCCTTCGGCGCGATGGAAGCTCACCATTCCGGCATGAACGCCGCCCTTTTCAATATGGGCTATGATGTCACGCCGCTGGGAAAGATCAATTTCGCCCTGGTAGACCACCGCGACAAAGGGCTGACCAATACGGCCTATAAAATCGGCACGGACTGGCGCAAGCCCGACAAAATCAATGCCTATTATTACGGCGTCAACCTGCGCGGCAGCCGCACCAACGGCGCGGCCAGCCAGCCCCTGGTATCGGCTTATATCGACCGGTATGGAGCTGCGGGGATACTCGGTTGGCACCTCTATTACGCCGATGTGCCGGGAGACTACAATGCGACCCTGGCCTACCTGCCGGAGAAGGGCTTCCGCAATATCGAGGGTTATCTGGAATACGCTAAGGAGTTCCGCCAGGGGCCGCTCCTCAACTGGGAAGCGAACCTCGGCCTGGGGAAAGCCCATCACCGGAGCGGGGGGCTCTTCCATGAGAACTTCTCCCCATCCTTCCGCTGGGGGTTCCGCAGGCAGACCCACGCCCGCATCGCCTACGAATACCAGAACCGCCCGCCCTATCGCGACAGAATCACGGAACTGCTCTACCAATGGAACGACCAGGATTTGTACCGTGGGGGAAACGTCCGCTTCCGGTTCGGCAGACTCGCGGGCGGCCAATACCGCTTCTTCAGCGCCCAGCAGGGTGTCAAAATCACCTCGCGCTTCTCCCTGCATTTCAATTACGAGCGCCTCAATCTTGTTTTCCCGGACGGCACGCGGGACCAGTTCAACCAGTCTTTTCTCTCCGGCCTGTATGAGTTCTCGCCGGAGCGGAGCATCGCCACCCGCATCATCGGTCGTTCGGGCAAAACGAACGTATATTTCGCCTACCGCCAGGAACTCCGGCGCGGGGCCGATATCTTCGTCGTCTGGGGCGACCCCAATGCGGACAGCACCGTTTCCCGCATCGGGGTCAAGGTGGTCAATACATACTAATCGACAATGAGGATTGGCGGTACGAGGAGGGAAGAAAAGTAACTTATATTACCAGCGTCGAACGGATCGGCATCGAGAAAGGGATACTCAAAGCGGCCCGCGAGGACGTGCTGGAGGTTCTCCAAACCCGGTTTGATCGTGTGCCGGCTTCTGTCGGGGAGCGACTGGCAGAGATTGACGATATCGAAAGGCTTAGAAGTCTTTTGAGGCAGGCCGTAACGGTCGGATCTCCCGAAGAGTTCCTTCAGGATTTGTCTGCGTGAAGGGGATGGCGGATATAGTTTGGGTTCGCCGGCTCTAAAAAGCTTTCAGCGAGTTTGCCGGAGAGATAATGCCGGATGCCCGGAGATGATTTCGACCACTGCCCGCCGCAGCCTGTCTCGCTCTTTTCTCAAGAAATCGTACATCACCACGGCCCCGGCTACGCCCACATTGAGGGAGGGGACCCAGCCGTGCATGGAGAGGTGGACGGACAGAAAGGCGGCTTCGAGAAAAGGGGAGCTGACGCCCGATCCCTCGTTGCCCAGGATGAAGGCCGGGCGGGAAGGGTAGATAGCATCGAAAGCGTCCTGAGAGTCGGGAGCCTGCTCAATGGCGACCGGGGCGTAGCCCTGACGGCGGAGGTAAGCGAGGGCTTCGGGGGCTGTGGAGAAGTGGCGGTAAGGGAGGTGGCGGTGGCTTCCGACAGCCATCATAGAGGGGAACCGGCGGCGGCCCACGACGATCACTTCCGCGGCCAGGCAGGCGTCGGCGGAGCGCATCAGGCGGCCTATGTTGTCCGAGTTGCCGAGGTGTTCCAGCACCAGGCAGAACGGGTGGCGCTGCCCGGGATCCCGGGGCGGGCTGAGGGCGGGACGGTTTCGCCGGGCCATCAGATGAGGTGGTAGGCTCTGGGGAGCCGGAGAATGAAGGCGCTTCCCTGGCCCAGAGTACTCTGCACCTGCACCGAACCGCCGTGAGCCTCCACCAGATGCTTGACAATCGCAAGGCCCAGCCCGGTGCCGCCCAGGCTGCGGGAGCGGGATCTATCTACCCGGTAGAACCGCTCGAATATGCGGGACTGATGCTCCTGCAGGATACCAATGCCCGTATCGGCCACCTGGATGCCGATAAAATCTTCCTCGGCTGCCGCGGAGATATGGACGAATCCCTTGGGCTGGGTGTATTTGACCGCATTGTCGATGAGGTTGCCGAGGATCTGGCTCAGGGCGTCCCGGTCGGCCCAGGCCACCAGCTTCTCAGGAACCTCATTGTCCAGGGCGATCTGCTTTTCGCCCGCAAGGGCGTCGAATCGGTCGAGAATATCGGAGACCAGGGGGCGGAGAGGCACATCCGTTTGCTCCAGGCGAACCTGCCGGGTTTCGGTGCGGGCCAACTCCAGCAAGTCGTCCACCAGAGACGCCAGCCGGTCGGACTCGCCGATGATCGTCTCCAGGAAGCGGCCCGAAAGCTCCGGATCGTCTTTCGCCCCGGAAGCAAGCGCCTCTGCGGTGGCTTTGATGGAAGCAATCGGGGTACGCAGCTCGTGGGAGACGTTGGTGACGAAATCGCGGCGGATCGATTCCAGGCGGCGGATCTCCGTCTGATCCTGCATCACGACCACGGCCCCCTGAAGCTGCCCGCCTCCCGTCTGAACAGGAACGGTATAGACTTTCAGCAGGCGCTTCACCGGAGCGTGAATCTCGATTTCGGCCATTTGAGGCGCTCTGGCGCGGAGGGTGTCTTCCACGGTTTGCGTCATCCGGTAATTGAGGGTGAGGTTGATAAACGGGTTGCCCAGCGCCTTCTCGCCGGAGACGCCCAGCATTTTCTCCGCCGCACGATTGAATAGCTCCACGCATCCCGCAGAATCCACGATGATAATACCGTCCGCCATGCGCTCCAGGATGGTTTCGAGCCTCTGCTTGCCCTCTGCAATCTGGCGGATCGTCGCGGCCAGTTGCTGGCTCATGCGGTTGAAATTCCCCGCCATATCCGTCATTTCGCGAGTGCCGCTGACGCGCACCTTCTGCCCGACCTCCCCATCTGCCACGCGGGCCGCCATTTCGCTGATGGCGTAAATCGGTGCGGACAGCCGGGTAGAAAGCGCCAGCGCCATTATCAGAGTGAATAAAAAGGCGACCCCGAACGCGCCCCAGAAGGCGTAGCGGATATCGCGATCCACCGCATTGATATAATCGAGCGACTCCGCCATCCGCACAACTCCCAGCATCCTGCCTCTCGTATTCATCCGCCGGGCCACATAGAGGAAGTCGTGGCCCGCCGTATGGCTGTACCGCTGGCTGCTGCCGGTCCCGTTTCGAAGGGCTTCCCGGACCTCGATCCGGTCGCTGTGGTTATCCATCCTGGAAGGGTCGGCCTCGCTGTCGCCCAGGACGCGCCCTTCTTTATCGATGACGGTCACTCTCAGGCCGAGGGGTTGCCCGATCTCCCGGCACCGACCGGCGATTATGGCGGGGCCTTCGGCCCAAGCGTCCTCCAGCAGCGCCCCGACCAGGGCCGCATGGATCGCCACCTGCTCTTTCATCTCCCGGAGCGTTTCGCGGCGCATCCGCTCCGGCAGCCAGTAGGCCAGCCCTGCCAGCGGCAGGACAACCGCCATCAGGTAGATGACCAGCAGTTGCGAGCGCAGAGAAGGGCGGCGCATGCGGCTATTCTCCGAATTTGTGGCCGGAACCCCGGACTGTCAGGATATACTGCGGGTGGCCCGGGTCGGCCTCGATTTTCTCGCGAAGCCACCGGATATGCACATCTACGGTGCGGGTATCGATATATGCGTCCTCGCCCCAGATGCGGTCCAGCAAAACATCTCGTGTCATTACCTTTCCCCGGTTGGAGGCCAGGATCACCAGAAGGTCGAACTCCTTGGGCGAGAGCGTGATGGGACAGCCGCGGACGTGAACCGTGTGGCTGGAGATATCGATTTCCAGCCCGTCCGCATGGATCGGGCGGGCTTCCTGGAGATGGGAAGAGGAGGCGCTACGCTTCAGCACGGCCTTCACGCGGGCGATCAGTTCCCTCATGCTGAAGGGCTTGGTTACATAATCATCGGAACCGATCTCGAAGCCGACCACCTTATCGATCTCCTCGGCGCGGGCAGTCATCAGGATGATCGGTACATCGCTCTCTTTTCTGACAAGGCGGCAGATGTCGAAGCCGCTCATAGAGGGCAGCATCACATCCAGCAGGATCAGGTCCGGCCTTTCCGACCGGGCCAGGCGGAGGGCCGTCTCCCCGTCATGGGCTGCCGTAACCTCGAACCCTTCCTTTTTCAAACTGAAGCCTACCGAGTCGGTGATGGTCTTTTCGTCATCCACAATCAGAATTTTCATCCGGGCATAACCCCTTGGCAAAAATCCGCTCCCGAGTGATTGTAGCACAAACGGATCGGGGTTGTAAATGCAGGCCGCGAAGGAGCGACGCAGCGATTGCCTGAAGGCCAGACGAAAGCCCTGATGTTACAAGAGAGGGATTTGCTCCCCGGACAGTGAACGACATGGATAAAAGGAGGTGTCTACGATGGGATATCCGTTTTCTTGCAAGTGCCTGGCCTTGTTGGGATTTCTCTGCCTGGCGCTGCCCTCCCGGGCGGAAGAGGCGGCCCGGCCCGCGATACCGCAGGTGGGACAGCCCGCTCCTGAATTCGTCTTGAAGGACGCCAACGGCAAGACGGTGCATCTTAAAAAGGCCCGGCGGAGGCAGTGGGTGGTGCTTTACTTCTTTCCCAAAGCCATGACCGCAGGGTGAACCAAAGAGGCTTGCGGCTTCCGCGATTCCTATAAGGAACTGAGGAAGCTCAAAGCTGAGGTGCTGGGTGTCAGCACCGACGATATCGCTGCCCAGAAGCAGTTTACCGCAAAGGAAAAACTGAATTTCCGCCTCCTCAGCGATGCGGACAAAAAGGTATCCGCCGCCTACGGCGTCCTGATGGACAACGGCTTCGCCAGGCGGGTGACCTTCGTCATCGACCCCAGAGGCGTCATCCGCCGCATCTTCGAGAATATGGACGTGACGCAGCATTCCCAGGAAGTCGCCGACGCGCTGAAGGAGTTGCAGGGGAGGAAGATGTAAAAAAAGCGGGATGGGTGCAGGCCCATCCCGCTTTTGGATTTGTTCCTATATCAACCTTGACTCTTGCTCGCCTGCCAGACAGCTTCCATTTCTTCCAGAGACATCTCCTCCAGGGTGCGTCCGGACTCGCGGGCGGCGGCTTCGATGCTCTCGAAGCGGGCGTTGAAGCGGTTGATCATCTTCTGAAGGGCGTCTTCAGGCTCGATTTTCAGGAAGCGGGCAATGTTGACCACCGTAAAGAGGATGTCTCCGATCTCCTCGAAGACGGCCTGCCGGTCGTCCGACTCGCGGGCAGCTTGCAGTTCGGCCAGTTCCTCATCCAGCTTGGCGAAAACGCCTTCGATGCTGTCCCACTCGAAGCCGGTGCGGGCGGCCCGTTTGGATACCTCCAGGGCGCGCATGAGGGCGGGAAGCTGGCGGGGGATGCTGTGCAGGACGGAAGGCGGCTTCTCTTCCCCGGCCTTTTCGTCCTTTTTGATTTTGTCCCAGTTCCGCAGCACATCGTCGGAATTTTCCACCTCTACATCTCCGAAGACGTGGGGGTGCCTGCGGATCAGCTTTTCGGTGACGCCGTGGAGGACATCGTAGATATCGAAATAGCCTTCCTCGCTGGCGATCTGGGCCTGCAAGACGGCCTGCATCAGGAAATCACCCAATTCCTCGCAGAGCCGGTCGGGGTCCGCCGCCTCCACCGCCTCGACCACCTCATAGGTTTCCTCGACCACGTATTTGAGGAGGGAATCGTGGGTTTGCTCCCGATCCCAGGGGCAGCCGTGATCGCTCCGGAGTTCGGAGATGATCCAGGCCAGCCGGTCGAAGGTCTTCTGGGCCTCGGGCGGCAGGGAAGGAAGATAGAGCGATGTCAGATGGTCGACCGGGTAACGGTCGATTTCGTGCAGAGGCAGGGATCGGGAGATATTACGGCCCTGTTCCGGGTCGTAGGCGACAAGGAAAACCGGAGTATCGCCAGGATAATGGCGGGCCATCAGGGCCAGCTTCACCTGGGAGGCGATCCGCCGGTCGTAGACCTGGAAGATGAGGTTGCCGACCTCGGGGCTGGGCGGGGTGTTGCCCAGGTCGAGGGCATCCAGAAGCTTCAGTCCCCGGTCGATATCGAGCCGGAGGGCCTGAATCGCGGGTTCGAGGAAGCTGGCCGAGCCGACGATCCTAACCGGGATGCGCCGCCGGTCGGCCTCCTTCATCAAGAGACTGACCGAGGCTTCGGCCACCAGAGGGTGGCCGGGGACGGCGTAGACCACGCTTTCCCCGGCCTTCGCCCTGGCAAGCAGGGTGCGTACGATGCGTTTGTAGACATTCTCGAAGGTGCGGGCCGATTCATAGACGGCATCGAAAGACTCGAACTCGATGCCTTTTTGCTCCAGCAGCGGAACGGTCGGGTGGCGGCGGGTGCGGGCGTAGACCCGCGGAGCGCCTTTCAGCGCCTCCCACGCTCCCAGGCTCAGCCATTCCAGCGGCCCGGGGCCCAGCCCGACAATGGCAATCATTGCTGCGGCTGCTGCACGGGCTGGTTCTTGACAGCCTCGCCCTTCTTTTTCTCCAGGTCTTTGTAGCGGTCGGAGAAAACTTTCACTTCGGTGTTGAGCTGGAACTCCTGCACCTTCTTTTGCAAAGCCTCCGTTTTTTCCCGGGTGCCCAGGGTTTTTTGCTGCAAAAGGCCCTCCCGGATCGTCCGCCTGACCTTATCTAAAGAAAGAACCTCCCCCTTTTCGCGCTCGTCCACTTTGATGAATGAGTAAATGGTGACAAGATTCTTTGTCTCAGGATTGGTGATCCGGTTTACAAGCGGCTCTTTGGTATAGGCTCCCGGAGCCAATGTGAAGGCTGCCTTCATGATATCCGGTGGAATCTGAGTGTTATTTCTGGTGATATATCCCATATCGCCGCCATTGCCTTTGGTGCGCGTATCCGCCGATTTCATCTGGGCGACGGTGGCGAAATCGACCCCTTTCTTCAACATCTCTTTAACTTCATCGGCATCCTTTTTGTTGATCACGGTGATGCCTCTAATTTTCGCCCTGTCGGGCCGGGTAAAGCGGGTGCTTTTATTCGCCTTATAGAAGTCCTCGATTTCCTTATCGCTCACTTTCATATCTTTGGTCGCCACCTTGAAGCCGGCCAATTCGACCTTGACCGTTTGTTTCAGGGTATCCATCGTCAGGTTGCGGCTGGCAAGGCTCTTTTCGAAATTGGGATCGAGCTGTTTCAGATCGTTGATTTTCTCGTCCACCTCCTGATCGGTGGGGGCGACGCCCTCTTTGGCCGCCATCTGCAACTGCATTTTTTCGTTGATCATGGCAGCCAGGGCTTGCTTCCCGGCAGCCAACTCCAGGCGCTTATAAAACTCGTCTTTGGTGATTTTTTCGTCATTGACGCGGGCTATCGGTTTGTTGCCCCCGCCGCCGCAACCGGCCAGCAGAACGCACAGACCCCCCAGCAAAGCACCGCTCGTCTTTAGATATCGCATATGGATTCCGAACTCCCTTCATCGATGCGTATTCGACTGCGAAGCCGCCCGGCAGGCAGGCGATCAAATCTCCGGGCAGCGGGATGCCGATAGAACTTCTATCTGTTTTTCCCCCTCAAGCCCAGGACGAGTTCCACCTCTCCCCGGGCGATCTGGGTCCGGCGGGCGATTTCGGCGGCGTCCAGGCCCTGACCGGCAAGGATATAGATGATGTCATATTTCGAGGGCGGAGCGAGCGTTTCCTGCACAGGCGGCTCTTTTTCGGCTGAGGCCGGAACCGGTCTGGCGAACGACTCCGCCGCCTGCGGCAGTTCCGCCCCTTTCTCCTGACAGGCCCTGCGCTCCAGCGACCGGAGGGCCTGCTCCGCTGCCGCGATCTTTTCGTCCAGTTCCCGGCTGGCCTCCTGAGCGGAACGGCGCATTTCCTTGAGAAGCGCGCCAACCGCGGACTGGAGCGACTCCACCTCCCGAGCCACCTGACGGCGCACCGTATTCTCGTCCAGGCTCCGGCGGGCGCGGGAGAGGCTGCGGTAGTAATGAGCGATCATTCCCAGAAGCGCCGCCTGCGCGAGCAGAACCAGGATTTGCACAATCAGCAGCGGCATATCGTTTCCGATCCCGTCAGGGCAGGAAGAGCGACCCCTGCGCCGACAGGCGCCGCCTCAATTTGTTGACCGCCTGACGGTAAAGCTGGTAGACGCGAGATTCCGAAACCCCCAGCACCAGCCCGATTTCCTTATAGGTCAGGCCGTCCTGGTAGTAGAGGGCGATCACATGCTTTTCCCGCTCGGGCAGGCGGTCTATGGCCTCGGAGAGCGCATCGCGCTTGAGGTTCCATTCCACCTCCGCCGATGGGCTGACCGAGTTGTCCTGGATCACGTCCGCAAAGTGGATGTCATCGCCCGCATCGGTGAGAAGCAGGTCGTCCAGCGAGACCACCGTGGCCCGGCATGCGTCGGAGAGGAGCGTGTAGAACTGGTCGAGGGTCATGTTCATCTCGCTGGCAACTTCCTCTTCCGTGGGCGGGCGGCCCAGACGGCTCTCCAGTTGTAGATGCATCCTCTCCAGGTTCTTCACCTTGTCGCGTATGGAGCGGGGAACCCAGTCCTGCTCGCGCAGGGTCTCCAGAATCGCGCCCCGGATCAGGGCGATGGCATAGGTTTCGAATTTGACGTTCCGGGAGGCATCGAACTGGTCCACCGCCTTGATCAGCCCGATGATGCCCGACTGGTGCAAATCCTCCCTGTCCAGGTTGGGCGGCATATTGGCGACCACCCGGCCTGCCGTGATCTTCACCAGATATGCATAGCTGTTGATTAATTCTTCCCTCGCTTTGGGATCGGCCTGCTGTTTGTACCGTCTCCAGATATCCTCTACCTTGACGTTGCTCATGTAGCTCGCCTACCCTACCGTTCCTGCGTCATTGACAGGCGAACGGCCTGCGCCATCCGTTCGGCATCGACGCCCGTTGCCGCGCCCTCCGCCTTCTCCGGCGATTCTCCTGTCAGCAAATCCTTCAAGTCCTCGAACTCGCCCTCGGACACCGTGACATCCAGGTTCGTTCCGGTCTCTCCGGCCCCTGTCCCTGCTCCTGCCGGCTCCTCGTCCGGCAGGCCGGCATGCTCCATCAAGAACCAGCGCATGCCGATCCCTGCGGCCATGGCGATCACGGTCGCCAGCGCCACCCGGAAGAGGAGGGTCTGCACCCCTATCCCGGCGGACATGGAGGCCAGCGCCACCAGCAGCCCGCTGGCAGCCGCCAGGAAACCCGGCAATTTGTCCACAAATGCTTTCATATTATATCACAAAACAGGCGCAGATGAAAACGATGCTTTATAGGGGGCTGGCGGCATATAAGCAACCTGCCTCATAAAAGCCAACCGCCCCCCGGCTCCCCGCCAGACTTCGACGGGGGGTCGGCCTTGGGATACTTTGAAAGATTTAGGACTTTGGCTTTGTCCCCCGGATGGGGCGACCGGTAGGGGCAGACCTGCGTGTCTGCCCTGTGCCTGGGGCGAACCCATCGGTTCGCCCCTATAAGACGAAAGTCCTAAGATTATCAAGAACACGTACGCTCTCAGTCCCCTTAGCAAGGGGGGTTGCAGGGTGCCCCTGTATATCCTACCTCCGTTCCAGGGCTTCCCGGTAGAAGCGGAGGTATTCCTGGGCGGACTGGTTCCAGGAGAAATCGCAGGATAGGGCGTTGGCGACCAGTTTGGCCCAGGCCGCGCCGTTCCGATATGCGTAAAGCCCCCGCTGGATGCATTCCAGCAGGGCTTCGGGCCTGTATTCGCTGAAGATGAAGCCGTTTCCTTTCCCGGTGGCTGGGTCGAACTCGGTGATGGTGTCGGCAAGGCCCCCTGTTTTGCGGACGACGGGAACGGTTCCGTAGCGGAGGCTCATCATCTGGCCCAGGCCGCAAGGCTCGAAGCGGGAGGGCATCAAAAAGAAGTCGCACCCGGCGTAGATGCGCTGGGCAAGATTCATGTTGAAGCCGATATTGGCTTTCATCTTGTCGGGATAGGCCGCCTCCAGCGCCCGGAACGCCTCTTCGTACTGCGGATCGCCCGTTCCCAGGAGGACGAACTGCATATCCAGGGCCATCAACTGGTCCCGGATGGCGGCGATGAGGTCCAGCCCTTTCTGGTCGGCGAGGCGGGAGATCAGGCCGAAAAGGGGAACCCGGGGGCTGACCGGCAGGCCGCTCTCCTCCTGCAAGGCCGCCTTGTTTTTCGCCTTGCCGGAAGGGTCCTCGGAAGAGAAGTTGAAGGGGATGCGGGAATCGGTGACAGGGTCGTATTCCTCGTAATCGATGCCGTTCAGGATGCCTCTCAGCCGGCTCTGATCCGCAGTGTAGCGCAGCAAGCCTTCCAGCCGGCACCCGTATTCCTCGGTCTGAATCTCCCGGGCATAGGTGGGGCTGACAGTGCTGACCATATCGGAAAAGACGATGCCGCCCTTCATGCAGTTCACCCTGCCGTAAAACTCCAACTGATCCAAGGTAAAGAGGCCAGAGGGAAGGCCCGCATAGGCCAGAATCTCGTAATCGAAATCGCCCTGATAGGCCAGGTTGTGAATGGTGAAGGCGGTCGCCGCCTTCCCGAGTTCGGGGTGGTCGCTGTAGACGGTCGCCAGGTAGGTGGGGGTCAGGCCGGTGTGCCAGTCGTTGGCATGGATCACATCGGGCATCCAGCGAGGCTCCAGATGGAGGAGCATTTCAGGGACGGCGCGGCTAAAATAGACGTAAGGGGCCGCCCCGGCCTCCATATCGTATACCTTTTTCGACTCGGTGGCCTTGGCGAAATAGCGGTCGCTCCCGATGAGGTAGACCGGGATTTTCGGCTCGATCTCGACCTTTTTGATAAAGCCGTGCAGGGTTTCGTACCCGAGGGGCACGCTCAAATGCTCCATCACGGTGACGCATCCGGGATTGCTTTCGATCATCTTATAGCAGGGCATCACCACGCGCACATCATGCCCCAGGGCTTTCAAGGCTTTCGGCAGAGCGCCGGCCACATCGGCCAACCCGCCCACCTTCGCAAAAGGGGCCACTTCCGCAGCGACGATCAGGATTTTCAGTTTATCTTTCAACCGCCTTCTCCTTGTGTTGTTGAGTGGGGCACTCCGGGGCATTCACCCGAAAAACCGGCGGATTCTTTCCGCAAACCTGCTGTTTTGCGCCTCCTGCGTCCGGCATCCCAGCCCGGCAGCGATGCGGGCGATATGCTGGGCGGCAGGGCTGGCGGGGTACGCCAGGCTGAGGGCCTGCTGGCGGCGGATCGCTTTTCCCATGCTCGCGTCAGCGGGCACATGGCCCAGATAGGCCACCGGCACCTGCAAAAAACGACGCGATACGGACATAATATTCTGCGCGATAGCGCCCGCTTCCTTGCCGTCGGCGGCCATATTGACCACCAGTTTCAGAATCGCCTCCGGATTTTTCTGGGAAACCACTTTGATCATGGCATAGGCGTCGGCCATGGCGGTCGGCTCTGGGGTGGTCACCACCAGAACCTCGTCGGCGGCCAGCACGAAGGCCAAGACGTTCTGAGACAGCCCGGCCCCCGTATCGAAAAGAACGACATCCGCCATCCGGTCGAGGCGGGGGAAATCGCTCAAAACGGCCTCCCGCCTCTCCTCCGAAAGATGGGCCAGGTCCAGAATGCCCGATCCCCCGGTAATGATGGCAATGCCCCCCGGGCCGGAAATGACGATATCCTCCAGAGTTTTCGCTCCCTGCAAGACATGGTGCAGGTTGTAGGGAGGGCTGACGCCGAGAAGCACATCGATATTGGCAAGCCCCAGGTCGGCATCGAACACCAGCACCCTCTCGCCGTCGCGGGCCATCAGGATGGCGAGGTTAGCGGTCAGGTTGGTCTTCCCCACCCCGCCCTTGCCGCTGGTGATAGCGATGGTGCGGCAGCACGACCGCTGTTCCGGTTTCTCCGACCGGGCCAGCTTTTTCTGCTGCTGGGCCAGAACGCGAAGCCCCTGGGCCTGATCGCTCATGACGCCTGCCCACCCAGGATCAGCCGGACCAGCAGGTCCGGGTTCGCCATCTCGATATCCTCCGGCACTTTCTGTCCGGTGGTCACATAGGAAATGGGAATCCGGCGTCTGTCCAGGACGTTCAGGACAGCCCCGTAGGAGTCCGTTTCATCCAGCTTGGTAAAAAGGAGGCGGTCCACCTCCACCATTGAGAACCGTTCGATGATATCGTAGAGTTCCCGGTCGCGGGTGGCGAGGCTGAGTACCAGATGCGTTTCGCAGGGAATGCCTCCCAGGAGCATCTTGAGTTCGGACAGGTGCAGGGTGTTCTTCTGGCTCCGTCCCGCCGTATCGATGAAGATCAGGTCCCGGTCGGCGAAACCGTCCAGGGCGCTGCGAAGCTCCTTGGCGGTATGGGCGACCCGGATGGGGATATCGATAATGTCCCCATAGGTTTTGAGCTGCTCTACCGCCGCCACCCGGTAGGTGTCCACCGTGGTCAGGGCCACCTTTTTCTTTTCGAGAAGGGCGAAGTTCGCGGACATCTTGGCGATGGTGGTCGTCTTTCCCACCCCGGTCGGGCCGATCAGGGCCACCACTTTAGGCAGGCCCGGCGCCATCGCCACCGGTCCGGATACCTCCAGAAATCCCCGCAGCGCGTTCGGGACGAGGGTTTCGGCCTGGCGGTCGTCCAGCCCGGAGGGGGCCGGGATTTGCGCCATGATCTTCTGGACCACCGGCTCGTCCACCCCGGAGGCCAGGAGGCGCTCGTAACAGGCGGCCAGCCGGGGATCCACGGCCTGCGCCTGGGGATGGCTGTCCTTGAGAAGCCTCTCGACACTCCCCTGAAGGGACTGGATCTGCGACTCAAGCGTCCGGATGCGCCGGTCTTCGACAGGTTCAGGAGGGGCTTCCACCGCAGGCCGGCGGCTTGCCGGTTCGGCGATGTGGACATCATCGGCAGCCAGGATTTCCACGGTCTCTTTCGCCATCATGCCGAGGATGCCGCCACGGGTGAACTTTTTGGTGTGCAGGATGACAGCATCCGGCCCCAGGTCGCTGCGAACTTTCATCAGCGCCTCCTGCATGGTCGGAGCTTCGTAACGCTTGATCTTCATCCTGCTACACACTCACTGTTCCCGAGACCCGCACCTCGATCCTGGGCAGAATTTCGTTATAGGCCAGCACCACCACGTTCGGGAAATTGCGCTCCAGCACGCGCTTCAGCCCCAGCCGGACGGCGGAGGAGCAGAGCAGCGCCGGAACCTGCCCGAAGGTCGCCATCCGCTCCACCTGCTGGTTCACGGACTGCACCAGGGCGGAAAAGGTGTTCGGGTCGAGCGCCACCGTCTGCCCGTCCGCACCGGGATAGATGGCCTCCCGGAGCCTCTGGTCCAGCCGGGGATCAAGGGTGATGACCGACAGGGAGCCGTCCTCCTCCACATACTGCTGGCAGATGGTGCGGGAGAGGGCGGCCCTGACCGCCTCGCCCAGTTGATCCGCATCCTTGGTGCGCGGGGCGTTGTCCGCAAGAGATTCCAGGATGGAGACCAGGTCGCGGATGGGGACGCGCTCTCTCAGAAGGTGCTGCAATATCTTTTGGACTTCGCCGATGCTCAGCAGGTTCGGGATAAGCTCTTCCACCACCGCAGGGTGGTTCTGGCGGACAGTATCGATCAATGCCTGCACGTCCTGACGGGTCAGCAGTTCCGGAGCATTGGCTTTCAGCACTTCGGTCAGGTGGGTGATCAGCACTTCCGAAGGGGCGAAAACCGTATAGCCGAGGGCGTCGGCTATCTCTCTCTGGTTTTTCGGCACCCAGACCGCCGGGACCCCGAAGACGGGTTCTTTGGTTTCTATCCCTTCGAGTTCCCCGGTGGCAAAGCCTGAGTCCATCGCCATCAGGTGGTTGGGCATGAGTTCCCCTGTGACCACCGTGTTGCCTCTCAGCTTGATGGCATAGGTGTTGGGCCTGAGCTGCAAATCGTCGCGCACACGGATAGGCGGGGTGACGAGGCCAAGTTCCAGGGCCACCTGGCGACGCATGGCCCGGATGCGCTCCAGCAGGTCGCCTCCCTGCTGCACATCGGCTAGCCCGATCAGCCCGATCCCCACCGAAAGCTCGAACGGCTCGACGCTGATCAGAGGAAAAACGTTTTCCGGTTCGCGGGGGCTGCTTTCTGTGGCCGACCTGGAACGGGCCTCCGCCTCGGCTTCGGCCTTTTCCTGCTTGGAGGCTTTCCCGAGCATAAAGGCCATGCCGCCGACGATACCTGCCATCGAGAGGAACGGCAGGGCGGGCAGGCCAATCAGCCCGAAAAGGGCCAGCATCCCGGCAGCGATAGCCATTGCCTTGGGCTGCGAGAAAATCTGGGTGGAGACCTCCTGCCCCATGCTGACTTCCGAGGCGGACCGGGTGACGATCAGGCCGGTTCCCACCGAGATCAGGAGGGCGGGAACCTGGGTTGCAAGCCCCTCCCCGATGGTCAGGAGGGTATAATTCTGAAGAGCCTGGAGGATATCCAGGCCCTTGAAAACGATTCCGATGACAAAGCCGCCCAGGATGTTGATGACGATCATCACAATGGCGGCGATGGCGTCTCCCCGGACAAACTTGCTGGAGCCGTCCATCGCACCGTAGAAATCCGCTTCCTGCTGGATGGTCTTGCGGCGTATTTTGGCTTGCTCCTCGGTGATCAGCCCGGCGTTCAGGTCGGCGTCGATGCTCATCTGCTTACCGGGCATGGCGTCCAGGGTAAAGCGGGCGGCCACCTCCGCCACCCGGCCCGCGCCGCTCGTGATCACCGCGAACTGGATGACGATCAGGATGAAGAAGACGACGAACCCGACCACGTAGTTGCCGCCCACCACGAACTTCCCGAAGGCTTCGATCACATGCCCCGCGCTGCCCTCGGCCAGAATCAACTTGGTGGAGGCGATATTGAGGGCCAGACGGAAAAGGGTCAGTTGGAGCAGTAGCGAAGGGAAGACCGAGAACTGGAGCGGCTCGGTGACATAGGTGGTGACCAGCAGCACCACCGCCGCCGCCGTGATATTGAGGGTCAGCAGAATATCCAGGATCGGAGCCGGGAGTGGGACGATAAGAATAGCAAAAATAGCGATAACGGCTACCGCATTGACGATATCGCTGTAACGATGGAGGCGCTTTGAACTCTGATTCAAGGATCGCGTATTGACCATTAAGATAACCCGTCCGGATGGAAGGGGATCCGGGGGAAGAGCGGCTCTCATGCAAAATATTTGCACTATTATAGCATAGATTCGGGAACACCGTCAATGCAATCGAGCAGCCGTTGCATTCCCTATGCCGAGTTTTTCCGCCCTGCCGGGTCCGTCCGATGGCATCTATAACGATGCGTTCCCCCGGCCAAACCGATGCCGAAGCGAACCATATCGATTATCGGCAGAAAACCAGGTAATTTTGAGGGGTTTTCGGAAGAGCATGGATGAAAATGTTAGACGAGGGGGAAGTATTTCATCCGGCAACCGTCGATGCAGTCTGCGAGGAGCGCAGAGCCATGTCCATGAAGCAGATGCTCTCGGTGCTGAGGCATAAGGGAATCTCGGCCTCCAGTTGGAAGGCGGAGGGGCCGGAAAGCAAGAGTTACAAGATCATCGAGCATAAGCGCGAGTTCGTTCCGAGCGCCCTCAACTGCGGCAAGGTCACCTTTGTCGTCCAGATCGATAATGATGCGGCCAACCAGGAAACACTCGTCGGGTCTGGTGGGGAAGATGAATGAGGACCAGAACGCCATGATCCCGGGCGGTTCCGAAACCGTCATCCGCAACGGGACTCCTCTTCCCGAGCCGAACATCGATGGCGGGGTGGCGGGCATGCCGGTCCTTCACGGTTTCCCGCCGAAGCTCAAGCTGCGCGGCCAGATGATCGTCAAATTCCAATACCAGGACAGCGACGAGGACGACGGGATCGCCGAATACCGCTTCGAGGGCAAGTTCGGGGAGATCAATATGATTTGAGAATGGAAGGGCGAACACGAGGTTCGCCCCTACAACTTATCCCGACTTCCGGCCCTCCACCTCCAGCCTCATCATGGGAAGATGGATCAGGCCGTTTTCGTCCGGGGGGTAGCGTTCCTGATAGCGGCGGGCGATTTCCTCCAGGAATGCCTGCTGGCGCTCGGGAGGAATGCGTCCGGTGTAGGGATGCCAGGTCGTCCGGAGCCAGGCGGCCAGCCCCTCCGGGCCGGAATGCGCCATATCTTTCGGCATTAGCGCCATCCGTTCGGCGGTCAGGCCCGCTTCCCGAAGCCAGGGCGCATATTCCTCCGGGCTGTAGAAGCCCCAGGGGAAGGCCATACCCTCGAAGAAGGATCGCCATTCCGGCGCG
>JADLDR010000069.1 GCA_020846535.1 Armatimonadota bacterium
CCCGCACCCGCAGGTAGAGACCGCCGAACTCGTCTTTGAGGCGGGCATTGGCCCATTCGGTGGTAGTGCGTTCCTGGTACCGCAGGGCCGTGGTCGGGTCGCAGGGGATCCCCTCGCCCCTGCGGGGTTCACCTCCATGATCGGGCGGTGGCCCAACGTCTGACAGGTGAGGGCGATGGGGGCAGCATCATAGGCAGCATCCATCAGTTCATAGCGCACGGTGACCCGAGAGGCCGTGTGTTGGGTCATGGGGATCGCCAACTGACTGTCATGCAGGGACGCCGAGGTGGTCACCGCCGTGACGGGCAAACCGCCCTCAACGACGTCCAGGTGCGTTTTCCAGCCGATCCAAGAGTGTTTGAACCCGTTGGAGTCGACTTGGGTGCCCACGTCGCACACACAGGGCCACTCCGTCAGGGCCTCCTCCACAGTCTGAGTCCGCTGCCGCTCCAAGCAGGTCAGGGGCGGAGGGGCCGCTCCTCTCCTTTCTTCGGCCGCCCCTGCTTCCGGGGAGGACGGGGGACAGGAACTGGTTTGGGCGTTGGCTTCTCACGGGCTGCGATCTCCGTGACATCCCGCGACAGAGGCATCACGATCTGCTCCCCGATATGCGTGGTCACCCGATGCTCATGCCCCCGCTCCGCCCAGTGATCCGCTGCAAACTCCCCCAAGGCCCGCGAAAACGTCGCCGCACTGGGCATGGCCTTCCGACAGGCCCAGCCACCAATCCGCCGCAACGTCGGTTGCAGATGCAGCATCTCGATCAACCAGTCGGTCGTCGGCAGATGGTAGACCGCTTTGGCCCCAAACGCCCGGGCCAAAGGACGCCGGTCTTCCCGCTTGCGCCCCATCCGCTGTGCCTGTTCGCCCTTCACATGCTCTTCCACCCGCACGACTTCCAAAATGCTGACCCACTGCTCCAGCTTCGCCGTCAGGGGCGTTTCCAAACTCGCCTCCAGCCGGGGCACCAGCCGGGTACAGATTTCCTCCCACATTGGTGCTATAATGGACATCGCCGCACTCCTTGTGTGAAATGGATTGGGATCACCTTCCCTTTCGACAAGGAGTGCCTATTCACTTCATTCCCGGACTTTTGTAATTAGCTCCAACGCCATAAATTAATGATAGCGTAACGTTACCAAAATCAGGCTTCGCCTGACATCTCCGGGCATAACCGCTCCCACTGTTCTTCGCATGGCCGGGGCAGTTTGCGTGGCAAGAGGATTCTGCCAATGTCACCCCAGTTCCGACGGCCCGACCATTGCCTACATGCCCTTGCACAACTATTGAAGCTCTGATATAATGAAAGCGGTATAGCCAGAAAGGGGAAACGTCATGTCTATGAGCATCAAGATATGGCTCTGACAGACGCCAGCGATTTCTATATTTACCGGCGGTATAATCGGGAGCCGTTTGCAGTGATCCCGTGTCCGCCTCTGACGCATCTTGAGGACGCCTGTCATGTCGCTTCGCCACCTTCTTTCCATCTCCGACCTCTCCCCCGCAGATATCCAGCGCCTCTACGAACGGACGAGGGCCTTGAAAGAGAAACTCCCGTCCCCGACGCTTCAGGGAAAAAGCATCGCTCTGGTGTTCGAGAAGCCTTCCCTACGCACTCGCGTCAGTTTCGAGGTGGGGATGGCGCAACTAGGGGGATATGCCGTTTATCTGGCCCCCGGAGACATCCGGATGGGAACCCGCGAGCCGGTCTCCGATGTGGCGCAAAATCTCAGCCGGTGGGTGGACGGCATCGTGGCCCGCGTCTTCCGCCACGAAACCGCGGTGGAACTGGCCCAGCACTCTTCCGTTCCGGTCATCAACGCCCTGACCGACCGCGAGCATCCCTGCCAGGCGCTGGCAGACCTCTACACCCTGCTAGAGCGATTCGGTTCCCTCCCGGGCCGGAAGCTGGCCTTTGTGGGGGATGGAAACAATGTCTGCCATTCGCTGCTTCTTGTCTGCGCCCGACTGGGAGTTCATCTCTCGGTCGCCACACCGGAAGGCTATCGGCCCGATGCGGGCATTTTTGAAGTGGCGCGTCAAACCGCAAGCGCCGACAGCCGCATCGAATGGGTACACGACCCCGCTGAAGCTGTCCGAAACGCCGATGCCGTTTATACCGATGTATGGGTCAGCATGGGCCAGGAGGAGGAGCGCGAGGGAAAGCTCCGGGCGTTTCAAGGCTTCCAGGTGAATGAAAGCCTTTTGTCCTTCGCCCGTAAGGGCGCTGCGGTGATGCACTGCCTCCCGGCCCGCCGAGGGGAGGAAATCTCGGCCTCCGCGCTGGACGGCCCGCAGTCCGTCGCGCTCGACCAGGCGGAAAACCGGATGCACGTCCAGAAAGGAATTCTGTCTCTCATGCTCGAACCCTGATTGGCATAATAGACCGACCGGATGGAGTGACCGCTATGGACTCCGACAGATCCAGAACCTACCCGCCGCAGACCGCCCTCCTCTATCTGGAACTCAGCGTCTTCTGGTTCGCCCTCTCTTTTCTATGGGCCGGAATGATCACCATCGTCATGCAGACTCTGGTGCTGCAAATGGTGGGGGACGCGAAAAAAGACCTCTACCTGGGCTGGACGCTGGCTCTCGGGGCGCTAGTTTCCACCGCGGTCTGCCTGGTGGTCGGCACGATGAGCGACCGCTCCCGGTGGCGGGTCGGAAAGCGCCGGCCCTATATCCTGGTCGGGGTTCTCCTCTCCGTGCCGGCGCTGCTCTGGCTTCCCTCCATCGCCACCATCCCCCTCCTTATGCTCGATTTCTGCCTGATCCAGCTCTGGGTGAATGTGGCGACTTCCCCCTACCAGGCCCTGATGCCCGATACGGTTCCCAAGGCAAAGCAGGGCACGGCCTCGGCCTATATGGGCCTGGGCAGCCTCCTGGGTCAGCTCGGGGGGCTGGTGATGTGCGGACTCCTGATCCGAGAGCCGGGCGGCCTGACCGTCATAGCGATGACCTTCTCTGTCCTCCTTGTCGTGACCATGCTCTTCACCCTCTGGCGCATCCCCGAACAGCCAGCCCTGGAGAACCCGGCCCCCCGGACCGGCCTTTTCGAAACCCTTCTCGATTCCTTCCGCGTCAACCCCCGCGAGTATCCCGATTTCTTCTGGCTGATCGCTTCCCGCTTCGTCATCAATATGGGCTTCTACACCGTCACGGAGTTTCTGCTCTACTACGTCCGGGACACCCTCCGCGCCCTCGATCCTCAAACTACCGTGGCGAAAATTATGATCATCGCCACCTTTTCGGGCCTGATCGGAAACTTCCCCGCCGGGATCCTCAGCGACCGGATTTCCAAGAAGCTGGTGGTCTATATCTCCTCCGCCATCACCGGGGTGGCCGCCCTCATCTTTCTTCTCACCAGTTCCATCTCCGTCGCTCTGGGAGCCGCCTTCATCTTCGGGGCGGGATTCGGGGCGTTCCAGGCCGTAGACTGGGCGCTGGCGACCAATCTCCTCCCCAACCGCGATGAGGCCAAATTCATGGGCGTCTGGCATATCGCCTTCACCGTGCCCCAGGTTTTTGCCCCTCTGGTGGGCGGCATCATGGCGTATATCTTCAACCAGAGCGTTGCCCAGGGCTTCGGTTACCGAGTGGTACTCTTCCTGGTACTGGTCTACCTGGGAACCGGGACCATCCTCCTGCGGCCCGTCAGGGAACGGGTGATCGCGAAAGGATAGCTCCTAACCGGCAGTCCGGCCCAACCGGCGAACGTGCCTAAAAGGATATGAATCTATGACGCGGGGACTGTCATGCAGTGACGGCTGAGGAATGGTTGGAGATGGAAGCGGGCGGACTTCGCCCATATTGGTCGTGCGGGACAATACCGGGGAGAGGGCTGTCAAATCAGGTGAAATACCGGGCATGGCCGGATGGGGCATTTGAGAGCCTGCGCCTCCGGCCCGTCTTGTCGCCCGGCGCATCGCGTCCCCGCCGCCGGACTGCGCCCGCTATCTGGACTGGGCAGCCCCGCTGTCAGGCAACGCCTTCTACGCCATCACCGCTGTAGACCGCCAGGGCTACAAATCCGCTCCGGCCTATGCGGAAGGGAAGGGTTAAGAGATTCCTTCAGATCTCCACCCCTCTCCGCTCCTGTTGCCAGAGATACCAGCCGATGCCGACCAGGGGGAGTACCATCAGGTAGTTCAGGCGGAGGGCAGAGGCCAGGCCCCATCCGTCGCCGATCTTACCGGTCCACCAGGGGGGGAGCGCCCCACCCATCGTCATGGCGATGGACATGGTGCCGGTGACCGTGCCGGGGATGCCGGGGAAGAGGCGGGTGCAGTAGGCCAGGGCGGTCGGGTAGAGGCCCGCCAGAAAGAGGCCGCTGAGCAGGACGCCCGCGGCGATGACGGCAGGAACGGAGGCGAAGACCGCCAGAGGATAGGCTAGGGCGGTGCCGACCCCGCACCAGAAGAGCGTCCTGCCGTAGCCCAGCCGCCCGGAGATGTGGGCGCAGGAGAACCGCCCTGCCGTCAGGCCGAGGTAGAAGATAGAGAGCATGGCGGCGGTCAATTCCGGCCTCGCTCCGGCCCTCTGGACAAACTCCTTCACCCAGCCCAGAAGGGCCCAGGCGACCCCGTTGTAGAGGAAGGCCACTGCAAAGAGAAGTGCGAAAAGCCCGTGGGCCAGGAGGCCGAACCGGAACGTCTTCTTCTGCGAGGAGGCGGCCTGCGCAGAAGGCGAAGGATATCGAAAGGCCAGAGCCGCCAGGCTGAGGGCCAGCCAGACCCATGCCGCCGCGAAAAGCACCCGCCGCCACTCGGTTCCCGGTCCCAGCAGCCACTTGATGAAAAAGGGGGAAACGGTGGCTCCCAAGCTGTAGAGGGCGTGCAGGGTATTCAGGGCCTTGCCGCGTCTCCCGGCGCTGATGTCCAGTACCAGGGCATTGATGCTGTTGGAGAGAGCGCCCTGCGCCAGCCCCAGCAGGAGAAAGCTCGCCACGAACAGAGCCCACTGCCCCGCTCGGAACGCCCCGATCAGAGCCAGCCCCGACAGAAACGCGCTGGCGAAGAGGAACGGCTTGCGTCCGACCCGGTCCGACCAGAGACCGGTGAGTATCCCTCCGATGAGCGACCCGACCGAGCTGGCCGGAAAGACCAGCCCGGCCTCCCCATATTTCAGGCCGAAGCCCTGGACAACCGAAGGCAGGATCGAGGGGAAGAGGATGGCGAGGGTTCCGAGAAAGAAATAACTGCCGAGACAGAGGGCCGTCAGCGCCTTTTCATCGCGCCGGGTCAGTTCCATGCCGTTTTGCTCTCCTCAAATGCAATTCTTCAGGCTCCTACCATTTCGGCGCGGCGAGTGCGATTCCTGCGCTGGGATGTGGGGCTATAAGATCATCTCAAGTGAAGCGACGCCGCTGTCCTTGCGGGGAACGCGACGGCTCAGGAAAGGGACAGGAGGAATACCCCTGTTTCGAGGCGAAATGCCTTATGCAAATCTCAAAAGAGAGGAATCCATTTCAAATCATGCGATCCGTACAGGCCCTTCGGGTAGGGGAGGAGGCTCCCGATTTCGAGCTTCCGGCGACCGGCGAGACGGCGGGAAAAGGGCAGAAGCACAAGATCATCCGCCTCAGCGAGCATCGGCAGGGGCGGAAGGCGGTGCTGTCCTTCTTCCCCGGCCCCTTCACCCCGGTGTGCAGCGTCCAGATGCCCTTTTACGAGCAGATCATCGGGGAGTTCGAGAAATACGACGCAAGGCTCCTGGGGATCAGCGCGGACAGCGTTTACGCCAGCGACGCCTGGGCCGCCTCTCTGGGTGGCTTTTCTTATCCTCTGCTTTGCGATTTCTGGCCCCACGGCCATGTCTGCGTCAAATACGGCGTCCTGCGCGAAGAAGGCATCCCCGAAAGGGCAATCTTCGTGATCGACCGGCAGGGTATTCTCCGCTACATCGATATCCACAACATCGCCGAAATGCCCGCCACGGATCCGGTCTTCCGGGCGCTCCGGGCCTGCCCGTAAAACCCGTTCGGTCGCGCAGGGGCTATACGCCTTGCGGCCCGAGCTGTTCGCGGAGAGTTTTCAGGAGTTTCGGGGCATTGAAGGGTTTCTGGAGGAAAGGATAGCCCTGCCGCCGGATGCGCTCCCAGTCCACGCGGCCATCGCGGTAGCCGCTCATCAGAACCGCTTTCGCGCCGGGGCAGGCTGCCGCGATCTTTTCGACCAGATCCGGCCCTCGGATGTCGGGCAGGACGACATCGCAAAGAATCAGGGCGAAAGGCGTTTTGGTTTCCGCGCAGGCGCGGAGAGCGCCCCTGCCGGTGGCAGCGGCGGTTACCCGGTAGCCGTGCTGGGTCAGGAAGCGGGCCGTCATTTCCTGGACGGAGGGGCCGTCCTCGACCAGAAGAATGCTATCCCCGCGCCCTTCCCATCGGGCCGAGGCCCTTCCTTCCTGCCGTCCCTCCGCCTCGGATCGGCCTTCGGCAGGCAGATAGATGTGAAAGGCCGCCCCTTTGCCGACCTCGCTTTCCGCCTCCATCCATCCGCCGTGCTGGTGGATGCAGCCGGAAGCCGCCGAAAGTCCCAGCCCTGTTCCCTTTCCAACGCCCTTTGTCGCAAAAACGGCTCGAAGATGCGGCTCATATGCTCCGGAGCGATGCCGCAGCCCGTATCCCGGACCGACAGGCAAACGTACCGACCGGGGCAGGCTTCCGGTATCCGCTCCGCAACGCCCTCCTTTAGAACCGTATTGCCCGTGTGGATGAAAAGCGTTCCTCCGGCGGGCATGTCGTCCCGGGCGTTGACGGCAAGGTTCATCAATGTCTGTTCGAGCGCCCCGGGGTCTCCGCGGACGGGCCACAGGCCTTCCGCAATCTCTGCCTCCAGGCGCGCGTCCTCTCCCATCAGCCGGGAGAGGATCTTAAGCATATCCTGGATGAGCCGGTTGAGAGGGAGCGTCTGGCGCTGCATCGGCTGCTTGCGGGCGAAGGCGAGGAGATGACGGGTCAGGGAGGCTCCTTTCTGGGCGGCCTGGGCGACCAGATCCAGATCTTGAGATAACGGCGAATCTCCGGGCAGAAGCATCCGGGCCATCTCGGTGCGGCCCAGGACCACGGTCAGGAGGTTGTTGAAATCGTGGGCCGCCCCGCCTGCCAGCAGGCCGATGGCCTCCATCTTTTGCGCCTGACAGAGCTGTTGTTCCAGGCGAACGCGATTCGCTTCCGCCTTTTTGCGCTCCGAAATATCCTGGCAGACGACCAATACGGCAGGACGGCCCTTCCAGGTAATCGGCACAGAGACCCCCTCGACGGGAATTTGCTGGCCGTCGGCTCTGGGCATCCCTATTTCCATCGGCGGGTTGGGATGGCCGCCTTCGAGCCGGGCCAGGCGGCAGCTGATCGTTTCATGAAATTCTGGCGGAACGAAGTCCGTCATCGGCGCTTTGCCCATCGAGGCAGGGTCACAGCCGAGTATCTTCTGTCCTGCCGGATTGTCGTAAGCGCAACAGCCGTCCTCCAGGACAAAAACGCCGATGGGGGTCGCATCCACCAGAGCGCGATACCTCTCCTCGCTCTCCCTCAATGCTTCCACAGCGCGGCGTTGCGCTAGGGCGATGGCAACCTGGCCGCTCTAATACGATCCTTCTCGGCCCATCTCCACGGCGTTTCGTTGCTGCTTTCGCTATTTTTCCGGCTCTAGCAGTCTCAGCACGACGCCTGATGTCAGCTTGGGATAGAAATAGGTCGACTTCTGGGGCATTCGCCCACCGGCCTGCGCCACCTTCCACACCGTATCGATATCGGGCGGGGAGAGCAGGAAGGCGCAGTCATAAGAATCGTCCACAAGGGCGACGGCGGCCTCGTCGTCTGCGGTATAGAGGAGCGATTCCCCTCCCTTTTCTTTCTCGAAGTCCAGGCCGAAAATGCGGTTCAGGATGAGGGTGTGGAGAACGGCGACATCCAGTTCCTGCCAGGCGGGATTCGGCGACATGCGGGCCATCGCTTCCTTTCCCGCCGCTGCTAGCGTGAGGCCGAAGGCCCGGCCTTTGCCTGCATAGCAGCCCACGGCGCAGCCGGGCCTCTTCTGGCGCATCGCCTCAACCAGCAGATCAGGAGCAAGCGGCTCAGCCCGGAATGTCTCTTCCAGCAGGGGCAGCAGCCGGTCGAAGGGGAGCGATGGCCGGGACCGGACAACGCGGTGGGTGGGCAGGATGGTCAGGCCCTCGTCACAGGATTCCACCAGAGTTATCAGCACGTAATCTTCCGCAAGGCTGGACGAACCGGCGGCTCTCTGTTCGGCTCGGTAATTGAGGGCCGTTTCGTAGCGGTGGTGGCCGTCGGCAATCAGGATTTGGCTGTCCTCCAGCACCGATGCGACCTCCCATATCCATTCCGGCTCAGAAACCTGCCAGAACCGGAAATCGCCCGCGCCGCCTGAAGGAAACTCCAGCAAAGGCGGGGCGGATACAGCCTTCTGAAGAGCCTGCGCGACGATCCCGGTATTGTCCTTATAGATGCCGAAAACAGAATCGAGGTTGGCGCGAGTAGCGCGGATCAGGTTGAGGCGGTCGGCTTTGGGGCCGGAGAGTGTCTTCTCATGGGGCAGGATCACCCGGTTCTCGAACGGCTCCAGGCGCACGACCCCAATGATTCCCCTGCGCCGCAGCGCCTTATCCCGGTAGCTATAGGGCTGTTCGATGATATAAAGGGAGGGCTGGCTGTCCCGGGTAAGAATCCCGTCCTGAAGCCAGCTGTGAAGATAACCGGCGGCACGGGTGTAGCAATTGCTTTGCCCACTGTCGCCGGGCAACGTTTCGCCCAGGGCCAGTCGGATGAAATTGTAGGGATGCCGGGCGTGGTATGCCGCTTGCTCCCCCGGGGTGATCACATCATAGGGCGGGATCGTCACATCCGCCAGGTCGCCTATCTTTTCGGGGACGTAATGAACGCCCTGAAAGGGTTTCAGTTCCGCCATTGTCAGCCGCCTTTGCCCAGCACGCTCAGGCACCGGGCCGGAAAATCAGTGGTGATCGAATCCACACCGAAGCGGGCCAGGGATCCCATCGCCTCCGGCTCGTTCACCGTCCAGCAGGAGACCATGATGCCCTGCCGGTGCGCTGCCTCCACGAAATCCGCGGTCACCGGGCGGCAGGCTATCGAGATCGCAGGCAGCCCCATCTCTGCCACCCGTGCCAGGTCGTCGGGCCGGACCGTCAGGAAGCCCAGGGCGGCGTCAGGGAGGAGCTTTTTGAGGGCCAGCAGGCAATCCGCATGAAAGGAGATGATCAGGCTGTCCGCCACCGCTCTGCGCTCCCGGAGAAGGCGGGCGACCAGGGCTTCACAACCCGGTTCCTTGACCTCGATATAGAGCCTGCCCCGGCCCAGGGCCAAATCCAGCACCTCGTCAAGGAGGGGCATCCTCTCACCGGCAAAGCGGGCATCGAACCGGCTTCCGGCATCGAGCGCCCGGATCTCGTCATAGTCCATCTCGCTGATGCGCCCTTCCTGCCCGGTGGTGCGGGCCACCGTCGCATCGTGGCAGACGACCAGCCTCCCGTCCCGGCTGGCGTGGATATCGAGTTCGATCCCATCGGCCCCGATCTCCAGGGCGGATCGGAAAGCGGCCAAAGTATTCTCCGGGCAGTGTCCGGAATCGCCCCGGTGGGCGATGATAGCGGGCTTCATGGGCGGGTCTTCCTTTCGTTTCAATACATTGCTTTGCTCGTTAGCGCTGCCCTGAAGATTGCTTCGTCGCTGCGCTCCTCATAGACTGCATTGATACGGCTTTATTCAAAAAATCGAGCGAAAGCCTGTGGTCAGATTTTCACCACAAACATAAAATAGTAAAACGCCACCGGTACATTGAAGAGCAAGCTGTCGAAACGGTCCAGGACGCCGCCGTGGCCGGGGAGGAGGACGCCGAAATCCTTGATGCCGATATCCCGCTTGACCGCTGATTTCGCCAGATCGCCGATTTGTCCGGTGACTCCTAGAAGCGCCGCCAGAATCAGGGCATGGGCGGCAGGCAATCCGATCCAGGCACCGACCGCCAGCCCTGCCAGGACAGTGCCGGCCCAGCCCCCGACCGCGCCTTCCACCGTTTTGCCGGGGCTGAGGTCAGGGGCCAGCTTGATCTTACCGGCGGCCTTGCCGACAAAATAGGCCAGGGAATCGCAGGCCCAGGTGCATAGCAAGACAAACAGCAGCAGCCACGGGCCGGTATGGGCGAAAGCGTTCTGCATCCCGCCGCTCAGGCTGTAGACGAACTTCGGGTAAAGCGCCCCTTCCACCGAGCGGAGATGGATGAAATAGGTGAAGAGCCACCCGCTGTAAATTGCCCCCACGGCGGTCACCCCGATATTGAGTACCGGACGGCGCTTGGGATTGAAGACTTCCCGCGCCATGGCTCCGAGGATGAGGAGCGTCAGGCCCGCCGGCAGGATCGCCAGAGGGACGCTTCGGGACCGGTCATAGCGGGCAGAAAGGAGAAAAATAAAGACAGCGGCATAGCCGGTCAGGGTATCGGGCAGCGCGCCTTTCTTTTGGCATGCCTGGTAGAACTCCCCCAGGCCGATCACTGCGATAACCACCACGGCCAGCCAGAAAAAAAGCCCCTCCTTCACCGGGAGGAACAGTGCCAGGAGCATGAGGAGAATGCCCACCGCTCCGGTCAGAATACGCTCTCGCACTTTGTCTCCCTGCCTTCATCGCCGGGCGCGATCACATCCAGCGCCTTCGGCACTATCGCAAACCGGGCCGGGGTCAGGCCGACGATCTCGCCGTCGGCCAAGACAGGCCAGGGCGACTCGGCCCGGATCTCCGCCTCCCTCGCCCGGTACATACGCACCTTCGGGTGCGTGGTGTGAGTTCCCCAGAATACGCGGGGGAATGCTCGCGCAAACTCTGCCCGGCTCACCGCCTGCACCAGGCAGATATCGAAAAGGCCGTCCTCCATCGAAGCCTCCGGGGCCACCCGCATCCCGCCGCCATAGCTTCGGGCATTGGCGACCGCCACCAGCATGGCCGTTTCCTGCCTCTCCTGCCCGTCCAGTGTCAGGGTGATCGCCTGCGGCCTGAAAAAACAGAGGTTTACGAAAACCGCCCGGATGTAGGCGGGCGTGCCCTTCAGAAATCGCTCCGCATTGACTGTCTGGGCCACCTCCGCATCGAAGCCCGTTCCAGCCACATTCACGAAAATGCGGTCTTCCGCTCTCCCTACATCGATGCGCTTCCGTTTCCCCTCACAGAGCGCTCGGATCGCGGCATCCTCGGTCCGGACCCGAAGCGTCCGGGCCAGGTCGTTGCCGGTCCCGGCAGGGATGACGGCCAGCGCCGTTTCGCTCCCGAAAAGGCCGTTCGCCACCTCGTGAATCGTGCCGTCCCCTCCGACCGCGGCAACGATTTCCGCCCCTCCCCGGGATAGGCTTGCCGCCCACTCCCGGGCCTGGCCTGCCCTTCCAGTGACATGGCACTCAAAGGCGATACCGGCCCGGCGCAGGCGGTCCAGCAGGCCGGGCAGTCGCTTTCCGGCCCGGCCCCGGCCCGATGCGGGGTTTGCGATGAGATGAATTCCCAATCCGGCTCCTGCGGCAGAAGGACTTTCCCTATTGTAGCAGAAATTGAACCGGAGAAACAAGAGTTCTGTCGTAATGTTGGGAAATCCAAGCGGGATGAAGTCGTGTGAGATTTGTCACAACGAACTTGCTAAAATCGGTCGGACATGCTATACTTAGGGTAGGAGAAATCAGGAAAGGGTGCAATCATAAGAATTCTGCATAAACCTGGCCTGATCAGCATACCCAACGCCCCGGACTACCGGGAAGTGCATTCAGAGTCAGAAGGAGGGTTGGATAACGATGCCTTACATCATTGCCGAACCGTGCGTGAATGTAAAGGATAAGGCGTGCGTCGAAGTTTGTCCGGTCGACTGCATCTACGAGGGGGAAACCATGCTCTACATTCACCCCGACGAGTGCATCGACTGCGGCCTGTGCCAGCCGGAATGCCCGGTTGACGCCATTTTTCCGGAAGACGAAACACCGGAACAGTGGAAGGAATATATTCAGATCAACGCCGATTTCTTTAAAAAGTAGCATCTTGACCTGTCGCTGTGGTTCTCACGGAACGGCAGTCAAGCAGTGGATGACATCATCGAACCGAATAAAGGGCGTCCTGGTGGTCGGGACGTCCTTTGTATTTTGGAAGACTCAATACCGGGGCACTGAAGGATCTACCCTGACCGACCAGTTGTCGATCCCGCCGACCAGGTTTTTGAGCTTGGAGAAGCCCATCTGCTTGAGGAAGTGTAGGGCCTTCAGGCTCCGCATCCCGTGGTGGCACTGGAGGACGATCTCATCGGCGGTGTCCAGTTCGTTGACCCGATAGGGTAGCTCGCTCAAAGGGATCAGCCTCGCCCCTTCGATGTGGCCGATCTCCCACTCGGGCCGCTCCCGCACATCGACCAGCACGATATCGACTCCCTTTTTCAGAAGGGCGTCCAGATCCTCGACCGAGATCTCCTCTTCCGCTCCAATGGCTTCCTCTTCCTCTCTCGCACCGCAGAACTGGTCGTAATCGATCAATCCGGTGATGGTGGGGATCTCGCCGCAGATGGGGCAGTCCGGGTTTTTCTTCAGCTTGAGCCTGCGAAACTGCATATCCAGCACGTCCAGCAGGAGCAGTTGGCCGATCAGAGGGGTTCCCTGGCCCAGGATCAGCTTGATCGTTTCGGCGGCCTGGATGGTTCCAATAATGCCCGGCAGGATGCCCAGCACCCCGCCTTCGGCGCAGGACGGCACCAGGCCGGGAGGCGGCGGTTCGGGATAGAGGCAGCGGTAGCAGGGGCCTTTCTCCGCCCAGAAGACGGAAGCCTGCCCCTCGAAGCGGAAGATGCTGCCATAGACATTGGGCTTGCCCAGGAGGACGCAGGCGTCGTTGACCAGGTAGCGGGTGGCGAAATTGTCCGTCCCGTCCACAATGATATCGTACCCGGCAAGAATCTCCATCGCGTTTTCGGAGGTCAGCCGGGTCTGGTAGGTTTCGATTTTGACCTCCGAGTTCAGGGACTGAAGCCTCTCTTTGGCCGATTCGATCTTCGGACGGCCCTCATCGGCCCCTGAGTGGATGATCTGGCGCTGGAGGTTGCTCAAATCGACCACATCGAAGTCGACCAGGCCAATGCGTCCCACCCCCGCAGCCGCCAGATAGAGCGCCAGTGGCGATCCCAGGCCCCCTGCCCCGATGCACAGCACGCTGGAAGAGCAGATTTTCTGCTGCCCCTCCATTCCCACCTCCGGCATAATGATATGACGGCTGTAACGGGCGATCTGTTTGTTCGTCAGCCTCATGCAAACCTCCGTAAGAACTTACCCAAGAAGTGATGATGTTGGCTTCATTATAATCGATAATCGCTTCTTTGCGCAAGTCTGTTTGCTTCCCGCAGCGCCGTTATGAATGTCATTACAAACTCCAGTCTGATAAAAGTGAGGAGATCGCTCGCGCTCCGCCCGGATTGACAATCCCCTATCTTTGTGCTAAAATAAAGATGATTACGGAGCGATGTCCGAGTCTGGTCGAAGGAGCACGACTGGAAATCGTGTAGCGGGGGTAACCTCGCTCGTGGGTTCAAATCCCACTCGCTCCGCCACCATCACGCCGGGTTCGCCCGGCTTTTTTTTACACCTCCCCACCCGGCCCGGCGGCGAAATCGAGCAGAAGCCGTGCGGCCTCTTCCTCCGAGGCGGCTCCGGCAATCCGGTCGGCGAGTTCCTTGCAGGCGGTAACGGAAACTGCCCGGACTATATCTTTCATCATTGAGATGGCTTCCGGGGCAACTCCGAAACGCGACCACCCTAAGCCGATCATAACCGGAAGAATATCGGCGGTTATGGACATCCGCCCGCACAGATAAACAGGCTTGCTGTAGCGGATGGACTGCCCCGCAATCGCTGACAGCGTTTCCAGGACATCGGCGGCGAGGAGCGGGTAGGCCCCGGGCAGCCAGCTCGCCAAAACCTCGGCGATCCTGTCCGCATCGATGGTTAGGAAATCGTCCTCCACAATAAGCGTCAGAGCCTCGTCCAACTGGGCCGGGGCGATCAGGTGTGCCCCAATTTCCAGGGGTCGGACAACGAACCGGCCCTGCTGCGCGGCGTGAAGCGCCTTTCCGTAAGGCCCCCGGGCCTCCTGGGTGCGCAGATTCCCCCATTCTAAGGGCAGGGTAAGGGCGAAGACTGCCGTATCCCCGGAACGTAGCAGAGATTCCATCTGGCGGCGCAGGGCATCTTCGTGAAAGTTGAACCCCTCCACCACGATGGTTTTTCCGCCGTAATCGGTGCCGATCTGCCGGTATCGCTCCTCCTGCCCCCGGACATCGAGCGGCAGGCCATCCGCAGACAGGATCGCCTCCTGACGGAGCAGGGCCACCCCATCCGCTCCCTGCTCGATCCCGGCCCATGCCTCTTCCAGCCCGGCGGCATCGGCGTAGAAGGCAATCTGCCTCCCGTCCTGCGTCTGGGCCGGGATGTGGCGAATCTCCAGCATAACACGCTGCGGGCGGCGGCTGCGCTCCATCTCCTCCTGATAGCGGGCCACCACCCGGGCGTCCGGATTGACATAGACCATGCCACGATAGCCGTCCACCACCAGCAGATCGCCGTCCTGCGCCCTTTCCATCAAATTGCCGAGCGCCCCGACCGCGGGAACGATTTCGGAGCGGGTCGGGCGCGGCAGTTCCTCATCCCAGGCTTTCCCGATGATCCGCACCCGCAGGCTGACCGCAATCTCGGTTGGCACGAACGGCCCGGACACCAGTATTCTTTCACTGTCGGCCTCCAGCCGGGCGAATTTCATCAGAGAGGCCGCATCCTCATAGACAATAGCCTGCCCCACAGCGATCCCGGGGCACAGGCCGGTTCCGGCGATGGGTTCCATCGGGTTTTCCTCCAAGGGGGTAAAAGGGTGCAGGGGGTAGGGTATAGAAAACAGACCGTATATTTGCAGAAGCCTTCGAAACAGCGCCCTATACCCTATCCCCTACCCTCCCCGCTGCCTGGATTCGTGGGAGGCACTTCGGCGGGAGGCGTTTCCGTTTGCTCCTCCTCGTCTTCCTTGACCTTGAAGGTGCCTTTGAATTTGGGGGTCTGGATCCACTCCTCGCCCTCGCGAACCGAGGAGGTGACGGGGCCGGGGGTGGTGACATCGTTGCGGATATCTTCCCCTTTGATGTCCCGGTAGCGAACCGGGTTGCCTGTGACGACAACCTGCTCGGTCTTTTCCGTATAGACGCCTTTATCACCGGTGATGATCCGGTCGAATTCCTCCCCATTTTTCCGGTTGCGGACGCGCTGGGTCACTTTGAGGCTGTCGTAGGCTTCGCCTCTTTTCTGGCGGTAATAATAGTCCATCCGGTCGCATGTCAGCACGGCCCGGTCTTTCAGGCGGCTGCGAACGGAGTCGTCTCCTTCCCCGCCGGGCTTGGGCTTGACGATCATTCTCACATTCCCCACCACGCTGGCAACCTTTTTGCTAAAATCGATGGTGATGAGATCTCCGGTGAGGTCATGCTCTGGGTTTATAATGCGGAGATGGCCGGTGGCCTTGCCGGTCTGCGCCTCATCCCTGTCGTTGAGAACTACCTCAATGCGGTCGGCAGTAAAAACTGTATCCCTTTCCGTGATTGTTCCCTTTTCCCAGGACATCAGGTTCTGGTTTCCAATTTTGTATTTTTTCCAGTTGATACCGTCCATAGCGACAGTACGCGCTTGCTGCTCCGGAGGGGTGGCTTTCGGCTTATTCTTCTGAACCGTATAGGCCGCTACCGCCATGAACAGTAATATCGAAAAAAATAAGAAGCGTTTCATCACAGCATATCCTTTGTCTGGGGTAGGTCGCTCAAAGCGATCTGCCCAGAGAAGCGTTTGACGGCCATCTGCTCAAACTTCGGGTCGCTCTCGAAATGTTCGGCCACCAGGCGGCTCCTTTTCATCCGCACTTCCACCGAGGAGGGGCAGACGATTTTCTCCTCTTGATCGCGCCATTCCACCACGCTGGTCTGGAGGAACAGGCCGTTCTGCCCCTCGACCCGCACCCCGCCCTGAATGCGGACATCGTGCGTACGGTCATTGTAGAGGAACTCGGCTCCGGGCGCGTGCAGCACGAAAAGCCGCTGCCCCTTGCGGTAGACGACGCTTTTTGGCACGACTGCCCGGATCGCCCGGACGGTGATGTCCCCCTCCGCCCGCTCGATCTTGAGGGTCAGGTTGTTGAAGGTGGCGACGATGGGGGACGAGCAGAGGAATTTCTGGCGGTAGCCCTGCCATTCCAGAGAAGGTGTGACGATCTTCACCCCGTTCTCGCCGGTCACGGTCAGCCCGCCGCGAATTTTGACATCCTCGTGCTGGCTGCTTCCCTGAACGATGGCCTCTCGGGCCTTCAGGCGAAAAACAGGCCTGCCATTATTGTAGAAAACGCCTTTCGTGATCCCCTTGAGAGAGCTGGTCATCTTGTCCTTGCTGACCGTGATGGTTTCAGCCTCCATCTCCCACCGCTTCTCGCCCCCTGTCGTCCATCCCACCAGCCGCACCCCATCAAAGCGCATCCCCACATCGCCCACCGCCTGCGCCGCATCAGGTTTGCTCGACACTCCCCTCGAACTCTCCTGATAATGCCGGAAGGCCCACAGCAGCCCCCCGATTGCCAGCAGCGCGATCAAGATCGGCAAATAGGTTCGCATGAAATTTCCTTCCCCCCGGCCCCCCGCCGAAGCCCGGCGGGGGGAGTCGGACTTGGGGGACTTTAATAGATTTGCCAAAAGAACGCACGCTCTCAGCCCCCCGAAGCTGGGGAGGCCAGGAGGGGGTGCTTTTCAAGCAAGGTGGAGTCCCCATAGCACCCTATAGCAGAAAACCCCTCGAACCGGCTGGGTTCGAGGGGTAGAAAATCAGAAATTGGGAGGAGGCGGTGGCCCGTTCTTGTCGTACAGACCGATCACACCGATATCGGCCTCCTGGTTGGCCTGGAGCAGCACGACGATATTCGTCGGGTCTACCGCTGTGGTGGCTCCGCCCACGGTCTGTGAGGCGTTGAACACATAGAACCGGTTGCCTGGATCGGAAACCTGAACTCTGGTGGTGTTGATCGGCACAGCGGTCAGCCGGAAGGTTCCGTCGACTGCGGTTGTCGCCTGTTTGCCCCCTGCGGATACAGCCACGCCGACGGCAGGGCCGTCCGTGGCGGCATTGATGACTTTGCCTTTGATCGATGCGCCCTGCACGACCATATCGCCGCCCCCGCCGCCCCCGCCGCCGCAGCCACCCACCGCCGCCACCAGACAGCAGGCCGCGAGAGCCGCCAGGCTTCGTGTCATGATGCTCCCCAATGAACGCATGCTCCTTATCCCCTTTCGCAAAAAACCCCTTGAATTCTCACTCTATTATAGCAGGAAATGTTTTCCCTGACAAGAGCGCGGCTTCCTGTCAGTTTTTCACCAACGTAAAATTCCTGTCCTTGACCGGATGGTTCGGGTCGGTTACCGTCACCTGAATCGACGGCAGACTGGCGGTATAGCCCGTTTTCGCGGCGGTCAGGGTGTAGGTTCCGGGCGGAACCAGCAGGAAGAACGCGCCGTTGCTACCTGTAGTCATTTTTTCGGAGGTGCCCCCTTTGACAGCCTCCACCACCACCCCGCTGGCATCGGCGGACCCCTGGATGGTCACCTTACCGCTGATCGTGTAAGGGGCAGGCGGCGGGTTGCTGGTCGACAGGCCGATATCCCCGAGAGCGTTCGCGCCTGCAACCAGGGTAACGGCCAGAACCGCATCCTCATACCCGTTCTCTCTTGCGGTGACGGTTCCGCTGCCTGTTGTGAGGCCGGGCAGGGTGAAGTTCCCCGCATTGTCAGCGGTCGCGGTCTTGCCCTCGCTGAGGATGGTGGCCCCGGAGATGGGGGTTGTCGTTCCGAAAACCACCACCCTCCCGGTGACGGTGGCGGTGGTGGTCCCATCACCGCCACCTCCTCCGCCGCCTCCGCAGCCTGCCGTCCAGGCGATCCCGAAGATGATCAGTATGAGCCAGATAATTCGATTCAAACGATGAACCTCCTCTATGAAGGATAAATCCGCCTCTGGGGGCGCACGATACTGCGCCCCCAGAGGTATCAAGATAAGGTGAAACATCCTCCGTTCCTGGGGATGGATTACCTCTCTCCCCTGGCCTGGGTGTCCTCTCTCCCCTAACCCCTCTCCCCGAAACCCAAGGGATGCGCCGGAGCGCACCCTGGGAGAGGGGGACAGAGGGTGCGGTCATTGACGGCCTCATCCCCTCTCCCTGCCCGTTTCGGGAAGGGGGCGGGGGGGGTTAGGTAACAGTCTATCAGAGTTCCGAACCCCGTCCCTGCGGGACAGTTACCCTTATCTGGATACACATGAGGCGCGCCGTGCTGCGTCCCTCCCGTATCTTTACCTTCCGACCATCACCTGGGTCACGGCTTTGGAGGTCTCGCCCTCCGGGGTGACGGCGGTAATCTGCACCAGGTAGGTTCCGGCAGGGACGATGCTTCCCTGCTGGCTCCGCCCGTTCCAGATGATCTGATCACTGCCGGAGGAAACCGCCCGGCTGGAGGCCAGGAGGCGCACCGGTTTGCCTGTCAGGGAAAGGACGGCGGCGGTCACCTGTGCGGGCGCTGAGAGCGTATAGGCGATGGTCGATCCGCTGCCGCGGGTGGGAACAGCGGTCAGGCCGGTGATCATCAGCCCCGCAGCCCCTGAAGTGTCGGCCTCGATGCGGAACGAGCGCGAACCCGCCCCGCCGGCATTGAAGGTGTAGCCGGAGGCGGTGCGGAGGAACCGCTTCTCTCCGGTGCTGAGGTCGATCAGGGTCAGGCGCAGTGTTTTCGGGAGGCGCTGCGCCTGGGGCCAGGTGAGGGTGACGGGCGCATTATAGAAGTCGGTTTTGACCTCGAACTCCCAGGCACGGCGCGTTCCTCCGGCGGAACGGATATCGGCCCTATACTGCCCGGCGTCCGCGCCCCAGTCCGGGTGCGAGAATTGGATGGCGACATAATCACTGAAATCCGGCGGACCTTCGGCGTCCTCGGGGCCTGCCTCTTCGCGGGCAGAGCGGGAGACGCCTAGCGCCGCCTGAGCCTGCCGGTTTCCCGCACGGGCGACCAGGACAAGCTGCCAGTTGTCGCCGGCGAAGGCGGCCCGGGTGGCCGCAGCCTTTGCTGGGGTATTTCCGACCGGACCCACCGTAGTGGGAGGCGGTATGATCAGGGCCATGCCAAAGGGCTTGTCGGCGGAGGTGCGCTTGGCCTTTACCCAGTAGCCCCTGCCCGGCTCCAGTTGGGTCACGGTCTGGTATCCGGTGGCCGGGTTGTATTCCCAGATGCTGCTCCCGACCCAGCCGGAGGCCACCGCCTGATCGAAGGAAAGAATTTCCTGGTCCAGATACTGCACGCTGAGGCCGCTCTTGGGCACAGGCTTCTCGAAGGGGAAGCCAACCTGGTTCCACCCTTCGACCAGACCCATCGCATAGGGCGCATCCGCTCCGGGCAGGGTTCCGGTCACAGTGACCTGAAGGTCGCTGTCGAGCCGGAGCCAGTAGCCGTAATCGGGCCGGAAGGGAGGGGTGGCCTGGTTCAAGAGATATTTGATATCCCCTGACTTCGCCTGGTCCCAGTGAGCCAGGATAAAGCGGTCGTAGGGCAGGTTGAAGAGGCTGGTCAGGCTGCTCTCCAGGGGGCGAATCGGGATGGATACCATCGAAAGGCCCTTGGGGAAGGTGTAGGTGCGGGAGACGGCGGCTTCCCGGGCCTGGAGAAGAACGGCCACATAGTCGAAGCTGTCGGCGGGCGCACGGCGGAGGAAATTTACCTGCCGCGTCTGGCCGTCATAGGTAAAAGCCGTCCTGGTGTAGAGAACATCGGTGGTAGCCTGTTTGACCCCGAAGGCCCCTTTCCTGATGGTCGCGGCCAGTTGGGTGTTGTTTTGCAGGCGAATCGCCACATCCCCGCTGTCCGCGCCCGCCACGACCCCGATAATCACGAAGTCCCTATTCCCGGCCACCGAGGGCTGGGCCGCATAGGGAAAATAGACCCGGGCCGTTTCGTTGCCTGCCGGAAAATCGATGATGAGGCGCTGGGTGTCCGGATTGCCCGAGTTATCCGAAATGACGAAATTGGCGATAAAGGCGCGGGTTCCGCCGGTGATGTCCACCCGCTCATACTGCGCGCCCGGGAAGATGGGCTGATATTCGGAATCACGGTAGATCGGGTAGGAAGTTCCCGCAAGCGGGGCCTCGTCCCCCGATGGAGCAGTGTTGAAATAGCAGAGGAGAACGATCACCGAGTAGCCGCTGGTATCGGTACTGGTCGCCAGCACGGGCGCATTGAACGCATACAGATTGTTTCCCGGCGCAACGCTGGTGTCCAGCACGTACTGCCTTTCGTACCACCGGTCGAAATCGATCCCCTCCACCTCAGGCGCGATCCCCTTGACCAGAGCGCGAAGCTGGGGGATATTGCCGGCGAGCGCGGGGTTCGCCTCCACCTGGAGGTAATAGGCGCTGTTGAACGCGCGGAAGAAATTGTTGTTTTCGATGTAGACTTTCAGCCAGGCCGAAGCGGACATGCCCAGCCGGAAAATCAGCATTCCATCGAATCCTGATGTAGGGTAGAAGGTATTGTTCCCCAGAGGCGGCTGGTTCACCAGGTCATAGACCGGCATCAGGAAGTAGGTGTCGAAGCCTGTCGTCAGGTCCACGTTCCGGTCCAGCAGGGTCATGACGACCACGGTGGCGGCCCTGGAAATCCCCTCCTCCCAGGCATGATAATCCACGAAGGCGGTATCGTGGAAGGCGCGAATCATGAGATGCAGGAGGTTCACCCGCACCTGGTCGTAGGTATCGCCCTGGACGTAGTTATCGAACCCCTGGCTGGGAGGTAGCAATATCTGCCGGGGCGTGGTGGAGGCGACGTAGACCCCGCCGGAGGTGAACTGCGGGTCGGTGAGGGCGGTCGCCCGCATCACCCGTACGGTGATGTCGTTGGCTGGAGGGCCGTAAACCTGCTCCACAATTGGATAAGCGAGGTCCGCAAACGCTTTCAGGAACTGCGCCTGCTGCGCTGTCCAGCCTTCCTGGGTGGTGATGACGAACTGCGCTTTGGGCGTTCCCTGCCGGATCCGGGCGGGCGCATCGAGCAGCAACTTCCCCCCGGAGCGCAGCACCACGGTCGAGTAAAGCTGCACCTTGTGACCCGGCTTCACCAGCCCGGCGCGGGCCAGCGCGTCGAGTTGCTCCGCCATGGCGCTGCGGGCGCTGCGGGCGGGGCGCAGGCGGCTCTCGATGGCCTGCCTGACGGCCCCTTCATCGCCCGGATCCGCCACATCCACTACAAGGGCGTTCTGAGGCCCGTCGCTCACGGTGTTGAAGGGAATATTGACCACATTCCGGTATCCCTGAGCCGATACCCCTGACGTCAGAAGGATGATTGCGATAAATATAAAGGAAACCCGGAAGGGAATTTTCAGGAAGCGCATCGAGTGCTAAAATCCTTTCATGAGGTCGAAAATATGAGCCGCCCTGCCTGGATGGGTCTCCAGGGCAGGCGAAAGGGTGGCGTCGAAGACCCCCCATATGCATCAAGATAAGGTAAAAGATCCTCCGCTCCTGGGGGCGGGGTGACCGCTCTCCCCTGGGATGGGTGACCTCTCTCCCCTAACCCCTCTCCCCGAAGCGGGGAGAGGGGGACAGAGGGTGCGGTGCTTGAGGGATCATCTCTCCCCCTGCCCGTTTCGGGCAGGGGGCGGGGGGGTTAGGGAACGGTCTCTCAAAGCCCCCAACCCCGCCCCCGCGGGACAGACAGCCTGATCTTGATACCCATGGGGTGGCGTAGAAGCCCCCCCCAACCCCCCTTGTTAAGAGAGGCTTAGTGCCTGCGGGCTTTTAGCAAGTCTATAAACCCCCCAGTCCCCCGCCGAAGCCCGGCGGGGGACTGGGGGGCGGTTGCCCCCACCCTTCTATCTCACCGTAAACTGCCGTATCTGGCTGACGGAGATGGCGGCGGCCTGGGTGATGTCCGCATTGTCGAAGGCGGCGACGATCCAATAGTAGGTGTAGCCTGTTTGGAGAGGTTCGCCGTCATAGCGGATGGAAAGGCCGTTCACCTCCGCCTCGATGGGATCTTCGGGAGCGTTCTGCCAGACCGGCTTGCCCAGCCCGAAGGTCGGGAAGTTGTCGTAAATCCTGATCAGATACCGCTGAGATCCGGTGACGCTGCTCCAGGAGAAGGTCGGCTGGCCTCCCGTGTTGGACTGGTCGGAGGGGCCGGTCAGGAGGACGCGGTTCAATGGCGTCACCCTGGCTTCGTTGCTGTCGCTGCTCTCGGAGCCGGATTCGGGATAATCGGTATTGAGGGCCGTGATCCGGTAGCGGGTCGAAACGCCGGGCGTGAAGGCGGTGTCCAGGTCGCTGTAGAAGCCTGCCAAGGGGTCACGCAGGAAATCGAGAGCCTCCAGGCCGCCCAGATTGCCGATCTGCCGGTAGATGGCGTAGCCGGCAAGGTTGATCTCATCGGGATAACTCAGGTTGTTGGAAGTCCAGGCCAGGTCCACCTCGATCACCGAATCGGCGGGCGGAATGCGGGTCTGGGGCTTTCGGGCCGCAAGCACGGCCTTCAGGCGGGGCATAAGATCGGCCCGGATGCGGTCATAGGCGGCCCGGTTCCGGGTGCGGCTGAGGCTGTCCGGGTATGTCCAGGCCACAGCCATCAGATCCCTGGGGGGAGACAGGGAGGCATTGAAGGAAGGCGTCAGCCTGAAGTTGACGGTGGACTGCCCGCCGGTGGCGATGGTTACGGCTGCGATATCGTTCTCATAGCCGATCAGGGAGGCGGTGACCGTGTAGCTCTGCCCGCCTGGTATATCGATGAAATCGTAGCGCCCGCTCCGGTTGGTAAAGGTGGTATAGGAACCGAGTTCGGAGGCGATAAAGACTTTGGCTCCCTGAAGGGCGCGCCCCGCATCGTCCCGCACTTCGCCCACCAGACTCCCCACCTGGTTCTGAGACCAGAGGGTAATATTGGCATTGACGACGGTGGACCGGTCCAGCACCTCAACCGTGGCGAAGCCCGTCCAGGTTTGGTTCGCGATGCGCTTGGTGGCCCGGATGGCCTGGAAACCTTCCTCCACCTCGTCCAGCACAAAGCTTCCGCCGTAATTGGTGCGGGTCGAACGGGTTCCCCACTGGACAGTGGCATCCGCCACACCGACCAGAACGGTATTCTGAGCGTCCGCCGGGTCGGGCATCCGGGCGACCACCGTTCCGGCCACGCCGCCCGAGCCCTTATCGGAACCGCTTCCGCCGCATCCCCACAGAATCGTCCCGGCCACCAGCCAGAACAGGGCCGCTTTGCCCAGCGAATGAAATCTCATTAATGGTCGCTCCCTTCGGGTCGTATCTTGCGGGCTGTGGTCGCTATCCGGATATCGCTTCAGAACCTTGCACTGATGTCCGCATTGAGCGAAAGCGCACGGTAGTTGTAGCGGGCATCGTACTGGCTGCTGTTTTTGCTGTCCCGGACATCGACGGAAAGGGTCAGGAAGCGGTTCAGGTCGTATTCCATGCCCAGGGCGATGACCGATTTGCTGATATCGTAGCCTCCCAGCAGGCTGGATCTCTGCCAGTCCAGGAAGAGGCGCTTCCGGTCGGCGATGGGATATTCCACCCTTGCAGTCCATGCCTTCATGTTGGTGCGATTGCCGAAGAGACTGTAGCCGTACCCATAGCCCCCGCCGTATCCGTAGCCGCCGTTCCCGTAACCTATGTCGGTTCCATCCTTGCCGGTATAGCCGCCCATTGTATCGCCGTAACCGCCGTTGTTGCCGGTCAGAGGGGTGTAGTTGTTGTCGCTGTTGATGAACTGGTACTGGAAGTTGAAGGTGAACTTCTGCACCGGAAAGCGCAGGGAGTAGAACTGCATCTGGTTGGTGAGGTCGCCCCCAGCGGTTCGCAGGAAGGCGCTCTTCTGGCTGCTGTACTGGGCCGAAAAGATGGCGTCCTTCCACATGGCGTAGGTGAAGCCGATAGCGTAATTGTTGGAGTCGGTGTTGCTTCCCCCGTCGTAGTCGGAGACGGTGCGGTCCAGGTTCATATTGAAGGAGAGGCGCTCGAACGGGCTGTACTGAATCCCTATCGATTGGGAGACGGATCGGGAACCCATGCCCCCGTAGCCGTAGCCGCCGTAACTGGACCCTATCCCGGTTCCATAGCCGCTGCCGTAATCGGTTCCGTAGCCGGTCTGCCGGCTTGCGGAGAAAAGGCTTGCCGTATTGTAGCCGTAGGGCGAGCCGGTCCCGATGGGGTAAGTGCCGTAGCCGCCCAGGTAGCTGCCCACCACCCCGCCCGAGTTGGCGACCCGGTAGTTCAGGGAGACATTCATATTCTTAAGAAGCAGGTCGCGCAGGTTGGCGGTAAGCTGCATATTACGGGAGGTGGTATCCGTGTCCCCGCTTTTGATGCTGCTGGTCGAGATGTCCCCGGAGAGCGACAGGCGTGTGCTGGGCTGATAGGAGACGCCCAGGCGGGTTGTCCTGGATGCGGTGCTGGCCCGGGAGGGGTCCAACAGGCTGTTTCCGGCGCTGTCGGTGGAGGAGCCGGTGGTGCTGTTCTTGCTGAGCAGGAGGTCTCCTGTTAGCATCAGCTTGCCGAAGCTGTGCTTGAGGCTCAGGTTGTCGGTGGTCAGGTTGGACATATAAGAGTAAACGCCCCCGCCGTTGACCATGCGGGTGCGCGTGAAGTTCATCTCCGGCCACTTCGGAAAGGTCAGATTGATCCCGTAGACGGTCTGTTTGGCGGTGGAGAATCCCTCGACCGTGGCGGAGCTGCCGCTCCCGTAGAGGCTGGAGGAATAGCCGCCGGTCGCCCGCTTGTAGTTGTAGAGCTGCCCGAACAGCCGCACCGCGGAGGACGGCGTATAGTCGAAGCTGAAATCGGTGCCCTTCTCGCTGCGGTTGAAGCCCACGGTCTCCAGGGCGGAGAAGTGGGGGCTGGTATTTTTGATCCCGGCAGCCATATTGAGCTTGCCGAAGCGCCCTGTCAGGCGGAGGTTGGAGGCGGCTCCCGATCCCTTGTTCGCGCTGGCCGCCGCGCTGCGGGCGAACTGGTAGTTCATATCGATATTTTTGGAGAGGCGCATGGTCGTGTCCAGGCCCATCACGGATCGGTTAGGGGTCTGAGTATCGTCACGGCGGTAGGAATAGGTCACCTGGATGCGCGAGGTTTCCAGCACGGGCCGCAGGAAGAAGAGGGTTCCGGTACGGTAGTTGATGGTGTATTCGATCTCGCGCTGCAAGGGCACGCCGTCCACCCGCACGATATCAGAGCCTTCGACCAGGTTCGGATAGCTCAGGGTGTAGGGACCTGGGCTGTTGTTGTAGGCGGCCAGAATGTCCTCCCTGGAGCCGATGGGGCCGATGCCGCCGGAGGCGTTGGATTTCTGGGTGAGATAGGTGAATCCCATCGTGCCCCGATCCTTCAGGAAGGGCATAGACATGCGCGTGCCCCAGATCGTGCCCGCGTCGCTCTGAAGATCGCGGCTCTCGAATTCTACCGCGATGACGGAGCTTTCCAGGATGGTCTGGGTGAAGGTGATGGAGCCGGTGTAATATTCGATGGTGTAATCTTTGCCCAGAGTTTTATCGATATCGTCCACCCGGACGCGCTCGCTGCCGTCCATGATGGAATAGGCTCCCAGGAAATAAGGCCCGGGGCTGTTGTTTCCGCGGATCGCGACCTTTTTGGTCTGGGCTTTGGTCTGGGAAAAAAGGGTCTGGAATTTGACCTGCCCCAGTTGAGACTCCACCATAACCCCTTTCAGATTGCGAGAAAAGGGCATGAGTTGATTCCCGCTCAGGGTGGCGTAGAGATCGCCGACGCTGACTTTGGTTTTCTTCTGCTCATAGGCGAAGAGAAGGCGCGGCTGTTCGTTCAGGTAGCGGTTGCTGGTCAGCCGGGTATTGAAGGAAAAATAGCGCAGAACTTTGCCTTCGATATTGAGTTCGGTATAATCGTTGAAATTGGAGCGTTTGCCGAAATAGTTTTCGTCGTGATAGACGTCCTGGTTGCCGGAGACTTTCGACCAGCGGTAGGAAAGGGTCTTGGAACCGCTGATCCGGACATCCTTGCTCAGCTTGTCCCAGAGGGATTCCGTACCGGCAGGAGTTCCCCACGTCAGGGCAAAGGAGATCGCCAGCGTCATCGCCAGGATTCGCCTGAGCTTCCTCCAACTCTTCATCGGCGGATAGTTCATAGGGATTGCCTTTCCAGCAAAGACAGGAGAACGGCCATGTTCTGCTGCGCCGCGGACCGCATCCGGCAGGCCGCCCCCTTCAACTGTTCGCGTTCCGTCACGCTCTCCCAGAGGCTTGTAATGGCATCGAAAAGGCGGGCGCTGCCGGCGGAGTTCGCCTCAAGGCCGCGCCAGGCCCCCACCCTTTTGAGGAGGCTTTCCACTTTCGGGTCGTAGCTGAGGCCCGCCACCGGCACGCCCCGGGCGACCGCAAAAATCAGGGCATGGAGGCGCATCCCCACCAGGAGGCGGCAAGCCCCCACCATCCCCATCCATTCCGAAGGGGTGTAATCCCCCTTTACCACCGCAGCCGGAGAGCGCATCGCCCCGGCAATCTCTTCCGCGAGCCGTTCGTCCTCGCCGCGGTGCAGGCAGAAAAAGACAGGCCGCGCTCCCAGCGATTCCGCCACCCGGTCCGCGGTTTCGGCGAACAAGGAAATCAGTGGGCCGGCGGCGGGCCAGGGGCGAACCGCAAAACCGATGATCGGCTGTCCGGCTTCGAGCCGCCAGCCTGCCCGCTGCCGGGCGATCCATTCCTCCGGAGCAGGGGTCAGCAGAAAGGCCGGGTCCGCCGTCACGGCGACAGGAGGCCGGTCGACGCCCAGGCCGCGCAGCAAAGCCTCCGATTCCGGGTCACGCACGGTGATGGCCGCCGCTCTATCAAGTATCAGACGCGCCATCCCCCTGGAAAGTTGCTTGTGCAGAGGCCCGATTCCCTGCGCGTAAATCATCACCCGACAGCCGCGCATCAGGGCCAGAGCGATAACCCCCAGATAATAAAGAAGGGAACGGCTGCTGGTCACATCCTGGAGGAGGCTGCCGCCCCCACTGATTAAGAGGCTTCCTCGCCTCAAAACCTTCAGCGCGTCTTGCGGCTTATAGCGATGAACCGCCTCCACTCCGTGGCTGCGGCGCGTCTCTTCCGGGTCTGCGGACAGGACGCACACGGACGATTCTGGCAGTTCGGCTCGCAGGCTCTCCAGGATGGCGGTCAGCACCGCCTCATCGCCGACATTCCCGCACCCGTAGTAGCCGGAAAGAACGATACGGGCCTTCAATGCGATTGTTTTCGGGCCGGGGCGCGTTTCACCCGCTCCTCGCTTCCGCCGCCGGTTCGCCCGCAGCGACCGCCTCCTCCTGCCGGACGGCAAACCGGCCTATAAGCGCTGAGAGGAACAGCCCGATCAGGCCGCCCCACAGGAGGCCGTTGGCTGTCCGGATGGCCGATATCGCCAGCGGGGTATGGATATGGCAAAAGGTGTTGATCATCGACATCTGGCCGATGGCGGCCAGGACGACCAGAGGCGTACCCCAGCGCCGCCTGCCCAGGGCAGCCAACGCCAGCCCTGCGATCAGAACCGGATGCCCGAACAGGAATTCCTTCGTGCGGGGGCGCACTATCAGAACACGATCCAGAATAGCCCTGAATTTTAATTCGAGAGGAGAGACCCCGACTCCTGCATCGTTTCCGGTTCGCATCACGATGAAAAGCAAAATAACCGTTGCCGCAAGGAAGAATGCCACCTGTCCGATCAATACCGGCCTTTCCCAGAGCTTTTGCAGATTGTCCCATACGCGCCGCTTCTGTTCCCGCCATGTCTCCCCATAGGGAAATCCATCTACGATATAGAGCAGGGCCAGGAAGAGGAGAGGCAGGGCGTGCGCCAGCTTGATTCCTGAAAACTGGCTTACCTTCATCATGAATTCCTGGCGGCTGAGCAGCCCGACAATCAGCAGCGCCCCCAGCAGCGATGTAGCGGAAATCATCAAATAGTGAGACAGCGCGATACTCCAAAAAGGCTTTTGACAGCCTTCCGCTTCGGCCCGGTGGGTTGGATAGCGTACCAGAGCAAGGATGGGAAAGGACAGGGCTGCGAGAAGCGCCAGCGCCCGCAGACCGAGGGAGCCGGGCATCAGGGAGGCGGCTATCGCCATCAGCACGCCTGCCCCGCTCAGGACGCCCAACCAGGTATTCGAGATCGAGGCTAGCGCGGTCAGCAGAAGGAGCGCCCCGGCCACCACCCCGATGCCTGCCAGCAGGTGAAGCAAGCTGGAGGGATCTCTGTTCGGCGCGGGGGCAGCGATATTCATCTCGTAGCCGGATTTGATCAGCGCATCGCGCAGGCGGGCGATATAGTTCAGATTCATCCGCACGATATTTTCATCGGCCATCTGGAAGAGCCTCAGATAACAGATGCGGATATTGCGCTCCTTCACGGCGCGGGAAAATCGCTCCACCGCTTCGGGCGGGGTGATGGCCGCCATCTCCGGCCTAGTGATGCTGTGCAGGCGCACAAAGAAGCCCTGAAGCGACCGCTCCAACCCTTCCGTTCCCTTTTGCTTGCCGAACTCGATGGATACGAAGGTGATATTATTGGCGGCCAAGGCGGAGGCCGCCTCCTTGAGCAATTTCCGGTAGCCCAGCACCTGATCACCGGAGAAGATGACATGGTAGATGCGGGCGCTTTTGAGGCCGGCCATCTCCTGCCGAATCGCCCCGGAGGTGAGGCCGTTATCGTTGCGAAGGCGGGCCACAACATCCAAGCCTGTGCCTCTGACGGCTGCAATCTCCTCTGCCGGCAGCCCTAAAGAAATGTCATTGACCTCCAGCAGCGAAAGGCCCGGCATTACCGCCGTCTTGCCGCTCCGGGTGTAGAAGACCACGCCTCCCTTTGCGCTAGCAGGGGATTTGAGCCGTGCGGGAATGCGGGCGGCAATGGCTTCGAGAAGGGGCTCGTCCGAAACGAGGGCGAATGCAAACGGCCCGGCGGGAAGGCTCAGGGCGGGGCGTTCGGTCGGAATGATGCGGCCACCGCTCCGGTATTCGGCCACGGTCATCTCATCGACCGCGATGCCGATCACCCCTGCGTTTTTCAGAGCAGCCAGGGCTTCGGAGTCGTTCATCCCGGCAAGGGCGGCCATATCGCGCATCTCGGCCCACTCGACGATGATTTCAACAGCCCGGCTAGTTCTCTCCTGCTGCATCCGCTGCCCGGCCACCAGCAGGGAGGCCGCCACTCCTATTAAGACGATCATCCACAATACTTTGTTCCGGTTCACTCGGGAAGGTCTCCTTCATTAATTCCTGTTCGATCATTCTCAATATTGTGTATAAGTTTTCAGCGTTTTGCCGGATATTTTCTGGCTTCTCTGGAGGCTCCCCGGTCTCCTGCGCCAGGGCCAGCCGGAAGGCGTAAGCCCCGAAACCTGCTTCGTCAGGCTCCCTTGCGGAAGGAAACCAGCGGGCCAGGCGACGGAGGGCCGACTGCTTCTGATCCCGGGTCATGAGAGCGTAGAGCGCATCCAGGCGCATCCGTAGCAGGGTCAGTCGTGACCGGGCGGCCTCCGCATAGGCGCGGCCCGCCTGCACTCCCGCCCGGGCGGCTTGCTGCCGGGCGTGAAGGGCAAGCCCGGCTTCCAGGCTATAGCGCGTCAGGTTCGGGTCGTAGGCGCGGAGAAGGAAGGGGCTGGCAAGATCGAGTAGCAGCGCCTGGACTGTCCGCCCCCCGTCGGAAAGGGCGGGAAGCAGCTTCTCGACCGCCTCCATTAATTCCAGACAGATATCCCGGACAGCCTTCGCATTCCCCACGGCCTCCGGACCACCAGGCCACCGGGGAGCCCCATCCGCCTCCAGCCACCGGCTCCAGCGAATGGCGAGCGCGGCGAGATCGAGGGCGCTCCGGGCAGCGCGGGCCGCTTTCGCGTAAGCGTCCTCCAGGCGCTCGACGGTTTTAAAGGCTTCATAGGCCAGGGCGCTCCAACGCGGGTCGGCGAGGGCCGGGCTGATCAGGAGCGACTGCTGCAAACCGGCGGTGATGCGGTGGCTCCGATATACCCTGTTCAGGCCCTTCATCACCGCGACCTCCTTAGCCCTGAGCGCCTCCATCTCCGGGCCTGCCGATGTGACAGAGGTCGGGGGAATGGCGGGCAGCCCCGCCTGCCGGTTCGACTCCTCCGCAGGCAGGCTTTCGGCAGCCTCCAGGCCCGCCCGGATATCCCCATCCCCAGGATGCCGCCGGGCCATGTCGCGCCAGAGCGAAACCGCCTCCTCGCGCCTCCCCAGGGCGTTCAGGCTGCGGGCCAGCCCCAGGCTCGCGTCCGGCAGTTCCGGCTCAAGCCGGGCGGCCTGTAGATAATGCCGGACGGCCTGTACCGGGAAGCCCCGCCGTTCATACCCCTGGGCCAGATGCAGATGGGTCCCGGCATCGACCGGGGCCACCCGCGGGTTCCGGCGGGCGGCTGCGAGTCGGTCGGAGGGTGGAGGATGGGTGGCGAAAAGCTGCTCCAGCTTCGATTCTTTCGGGCCGCCCTGCCCGATGCGCTCGAAAAAGGAGAGCATGGCGGCAGGGTCGTAGCCCGCCTGATAGGCGATCTCGAAACCCGCCCGGTCCGCTTCCGCCTCATGGCACCGGCTCGTGTGCAGGGTCACCAGAGCGTTCAGCACCTGAACGAGGACAATCGCTGTACGGTGGCGGCTTCCGTCCAGACGGCCCAGGCCCAGGCCGACCAGCAACTGCGTCTCGATCTGGCGCATGGCGTGCCGCTGGGCGACATGGGCCACCTCATGAGCAAGGATGGCGGCCAGCTCGTCCTCGCTTTCGACCACATCGAGCAGCCCGCGGGTGACGAAAATATAGGCACCGGGCGCGGCGTAGGCATTGGCCTCACGGGTATTGATCACAATGAAGGTATAACGGATGTCCTGCCGGGGGGACACCCGGGCCGCATCCCGCCCTATCCGCTCCACCCATCGGCTCAGGGTGGGGCTGTCGGCCCGGCCCAACTGGGCCTCGAAAAGGGAGGCGACCTGCCTTCCGATGATCTTCTCGATCTCCGTTTCCAGCCCGGCGGGATGCGCCTGAGCAGATAACAAAATGAAAAGAACTCCTGCGGCTGCCCTGAACGCGATCTCCTGCCTCAGAATGTATATCACCCGCCCGCTCCCTGGAATTATCTGATTCTAACATAAAACAGGGGAGATGTAAAGCCGGTCTTGGAGGGTAAGGAGTAGGGGTTAGGGCGGTAGCGCTGCCCCAAGCGTTTTATACTTTACCAGTGAAGGGAAGGGAAGTGATTTTGCTATGTTAACCCAGGCTGCTCCTTGCCCGAATGGAGGACGTACAGGGTAGGGGCGCGATGCATCGCGCCCCATAGCGATCCAGATAAGGATGCCTGTCCCGCCGGGGCGGGGTGCGGGACTTTGATAGACTGTTACCTAACCCCCCCGGCCCCTGCCCGTTTCGGGCAGGGGGAGGAGATGGGGGGGGCAAATACCGCACCCTCTCTCCCCCTCTCCCCGGAGGCGCTCCGGCGCATCCCTTGGGTTTCGGGGAGAGGGGCCAGGGGAGAGCGGTCACCCCTCCCCCAGGAGCGGAGGATATTTTACCTTATCTTGATAGCGATGGGGCGCGATTCCTCGCGCCCCTACGGCAGAGAACGGGACTGGCCCCGGGCTAGATGGCAACTTGGGTTAATATTATAGATGGGAGATTTTTCGAAAAATGATTCGACAACATATGAAATTAGCTTCACTTCCTTCA